>JBDTSV010000109.1:0-21512 GCA_039930985.1 Pseudomonadota bacterium | reverse complement strand
ACCGCCGCCGACGACGGCTACACACCTAACAACAGTGCCGCGACCCAGCTGCGCGTCGACCACCTCGTCGATCTGCAGGTCATCATGGCTTCGGGCGGTTCCGGCCTCGAAGACGCCGCGTTCGATGGCCAGGTGACGCTGCGATCGAGTGGACGGCAGCCGGCCAGCGGCGCCACGCTCACCATTGATCTGAATTCCGCGGGCGCATTGCGCTCGGCCGCCATCCACAATGGCGCGGCCTGCACACTGGTCACCGCGCAACGCGCGCGCTGCCTGCTGCCGACGATGACGCGCAATTCGCAATTGTTCGTGGACTACAGCGCGGAGTTCGCCGATCCGGGCAGCTTCGACATCGTCTTCACGGCCGCGGCGCCGGGCGATACCGCCCCCGACAATGACGTGCTGAACCGCGTGGTGCTGGTGCGGCCCTTCAACGATATCGCCGTCAGCGGGAGCCTGGAGATGGCCAGCCTCTTCGCGGGCCAGGTCCGCGAAAAGATCTTCGCCGTGACTACCGACCGCCGCGCGCTCGGCAATGCGCGGTTCGTCGCCGGCACTGTGCCGGAAGGACTGACGGTGGACTTCATCGCCGCGAGCACCGGCGATTGCCACGTGGATACGGATGCCGGCGGCATCTGTGACTTCGTGGACCTGCCGCCCTTCAGCAACCTCACGGTCACCGTGACCTATCGAGCCGCGCAAGGCTCGTGGGTCATCGACCCGGTGGTGAGCGTGAGCACGCCCGGCGACGTGGTGAGCACCAACAACTCGCTGACGGCACGCGTCGAGACTCACGGCTCCACCGATCTGGAGTTGCGCGTCGAGCCCACGGCGAGCGGACCTGCCTCGAGCACGCTGAGCTTTCCGCTGATCTCCGTGGTCAACGGCGCGGAGAAGGCATTCGGTGCGCAGCTCGAGATCACGCTGCCCGCGGAGGTCGCGCTCGTGGGTGTGTCGGCTTCGAATGCCACCTGCAGCGGCACGCGTGTGCTGCGCTGTGATTTCACCGATCTGGATGCGGGTGACATCGCCACCGTCGGCCTTACCGTGCGCGCCAGCGCCAACGGCAGCTTCGTGAGCTCGCTCAAGCTCACCGCGACGAACGACAGCAATCCGGCCAACGACTCGCGCGAGGTCACGCTGGCGATTTCGGGCGGCGAGCCTTCCGCGGCGAAGGCGCCCAAGGGCGGCGGCGGACGCGTCGAGTTCTGGATGCTGGCGCTGCTGGCCTCGCTGGTCAGTGCGCGCGCGCGGCGACCGCCTGGCCGGCGGCGAGTGGGCACCATCGCGATATAGTCTGGCCTTGTTTGGCGTGAGCCTCGGGCCATGATTCTCGTCACATGGAATTGCTGTCGCGGCCCGTACCTGAAGAAGGTCGCGTTGCTCGCGGAATTGAACGCCGATATCGCCGTGCTTCAGGAATGGGGAGTTGACGGCGGAAAAGGGCCGGTGACAAGCACCGACCCCAATGGGTCCGCCGCGACAATCCCTACAATGCGTCGGAGTTGGAGACGAAGGCGATGTGCGTGCCATCCGGCGACCACGATGGAACGTTGATCGTGCCCTGGCCGCCATACACGTAGGCGATCACTTTCGGCGCAGCACTGCCGTCGGTCGGCATGATGCGCAAGTAGCAGTGCTTGTAATACGGGTGGTTAGACGGTTCCACGTCGAGCCCGTACGAGATGAGCGTGATCCACTTGCCGTCCTGCGAGAAGTGCGGGAACCAGTCGTTGAACTTCGCGTCGCTGGTGACGCGTTCCTGGTTCTTGCCATCGAGCCTCATGCGCCAGATCTGCATCGTGCCCGTGCGAGTGGAGTTGAAGTAGATCCACTGGCCGTCGGGGCTGACCTCGGGCCCGTCGTCGAGACCGGGCGAGTTGGTGAGGTTGATTTCCTTGCCGCTGCCGTCCGCGGCCGCCTTGTAGACGTCGAATTCGTTGTCCTTGCCGCCTTTGGGAATGCGCCCGCCGGTGTAGATCAGCCACTTCGCGTCCGGCGTCCAGCTGTGCATGTAGCTCGGAGTCAGTGGCGTGATGCGCTTCGGCACGCCGCCACGCGTCGGCAGCGTGAAGATGGTCGATTGCCCGGCGTCGGTGCTCTGGTCGCTGATCGCGAGTTGCGTACCGTCGAACGACAACACATGGTCGTTGTTGTTGCGGATGGCGAAGCCGGTGTCCACCAAGGTCGGTGTGCGCGTGGCGAGATCGAACTTCCACAACCGCCCGCGCGTGGCCGGGTCGCCGCCACTGGCGTTGAAGAGCAGCGCCGACCCATCGGGCAGCCAGTTCGGCGCTTCGAACGGCACGCGCGACGAGTAGTACACGTTGCGATGGCCGTTGGCGACGTTCATGACTTCCAGCCGGCTGCCGATGTAGTCGCGATACGGCTGGAAACCAACCTTGACCGGCTTGATCACGCGAACCTGGCGAAACACCGCCGTTTCCTTCACGTCCACGTTGTGCGCCGACAGGAACAGCCCGACGAAGAGCTCTTCGGGCAGGTCGACGTTTTCCTGTTGCGTGACCTGGAAGGGCTCGCCGAATTTCGCCGCCGACCAGATGAAGGTGTTGCCACGCCGTTCGAGCTGGATGACGTTCGCGCCATGCGCGTCCGGCATCATGGTCTGCTCGGTGTCATTGCCCTTCACCTTGCGGTATTGCATCGCCACCAGGCCTTCGCCGTGCAGGGCGCCGTCGACATAGGTGGCATCGAAATCGAGCGCGCTTCGCGCCATGATTCCGGCTTTGCGATGGGGATCGGTTCCCGCGCCCACCCACTCCGCCTGCGCCTGTACGATGAAGTCGCCTCTCATCCTGCGGTAGGCAAACTGGAATTCATCGCGCTTCGCCCAGATGTTCACGCCGCCCGCGCTGAGCGTGTACACCTGCGATGCCGCGTTGTAGGTGGCATACCCCGAGATTTTTGGCGAGCCCACGTCCCCATGCGCCTCGAAATCGCCCAGGGGTCCGCCATTGGGTGAGGCCATCGTCCCTGCGGAAAGGGCCCACGCCGACAACGCCAGCGTGGCTAACAGGAACATTCCTTTCTTCACTTTTCCCCCTCGAACGGACCCATGGAAATCATGGAGAACCCGTTTGTGTAAAGACGTCCGGCCGTATGATCTCTGTTATCTGAGTAGCGCGGCAGCCGACCAAAGCATGGGTGCCTGGCCATGGGCGTCGCCCACGGCACGCGGGCGATCCAGGTAGTACTGCAGGCTGTCTCTCTTGCCGGTGCCCACGCAAACCTCGCGAAGGTCGCCTTCCGGCGTGAGGTGGCCGACGAGGGCAATCCACGCCTTGCGGGCCGCGGGCCCATAGGTTTCCTCGGTCAGCCAGCCGCTCCTCACGCCGGTGACGAAGGCGAAGGTGAACATCGCCGATGACGATGACTCCTCCCAGCTTTCGGGGTGATCGATGATCTGCCGCCACATGCCGGTCGGTGCCTGGTTCGCCAGCAGCGCCGCCATCATCTTCTGGTAAGCCGCGAGAATCGGTTCGTGCAGCCGATGCTTTGCCGGCAGATCGCGCAGCATGTCCGCCATGCCCGCGGCTACCCAGCCGTCGCCGCGCCCCCAGTAGTACTTCACGTCGGGTGCATGGAAGAAGAGGCCGTTCGGTTGCTGCAACTTCCCGAGATAGGCATCCATCTCGAGCGCCGCCCGCTCGAGATACTTCGAATCTCCCGTAGCGCGATAGGCCTGCAGCTGCAGCGCGGTGATCATGTACATGTCGTCTATCCACCAACGCGTCTGGTTGGTGAGGCCGTCGGCGAGGGGTTGGTCCCACTGCGCATCGGCGAATGCGAGACCCATGGCGCGGTACTGGTAGCGGCGCGCCTGCAGGTAGAGCTCGAGCGGCAACTGGCCGAACACCGTACCGTCGACATGGTCGGTGCGCGGCACGCGCGGCGCATCGAGCGCGAGAAATGGCTGGAAGCGCGTGATCAGCCGATCGAGCAGGTCTTGGTCCTTCGTGATGCTGGCGAACTGCAGTGCGCCCACCCAGGTGGCGACATGCGCATAGTGCAGCGCCTGCGGGCCATGCGAATTCATCTCCATGTGCGGCGTGGGGATGAATCGCTCCACGACTCGCTTGCCCACTTCCGCGGGCGCCGTGCCGCTCGGCCAGTCGGCAAAATATTTGTCACCCGCGAAAGCCACCGAGGCAGCCAACACCCCGCCGGCGAGGCACAGCAGGGCGCGCGCCCTCATGGACGCGCGCTCACCGTGATCTCGAGGGGTTTCGCGGTCCGTGCGGCGAAGTCGCGCACGTATTTCTCCCAGGCGGCGCGATCGGCAAACTGGCCGCTCTTGTTCCAGCCGGCGCCGGTGAAGTAGTGCAGCGGCGCGCGATCGCCCGCCTTCACGAGCAGCAGATGATTGGTACTGCCGCGATCGTCGGTGGGTTCGCTGGCGAAGCCCGCGACGTTCGTGTCGTTCGCCACCACCACGGCGACGCCCACGCCGCCGTCCTTGCTCTCTTCCCACACGCTCATCCAGCGGCCCTGCGGGTCACGCGCGATGGCTGCCGCGGGAAATCCCTGCGCGCTCCTGTGCTCGGTCAGCCCCACGCCGACGGTGGCGTCGCTGCTGCCGAAATCGAACCTGTCTTCCACCGCGTCGAAATTGCGCCCGCAGTCAATGGTGAATAGTTTGCTCTCGCCAGGCTTGCCGGCGGCGCCCGCATCCCAGGGCGCGTACGAGAGCTGGAAGGCCGCGCGCCGCGGTCCGTTCGCGAACACCTGCGCACTGGTGAAGTTGTCGGAGGTCCACAACCTGCTGCCGTCCCACACGCCGGTTCCGCCCGCGCCGCGCGCGCCACCGATGCTGTAGAGATCGAGACCTTCGCCTTCGCCGTCCTTGTGGAACTGGTCGTGCCCCTTGGCGTACCAGCGGTCGACGATCAGATAGCTCACGCGCTTGGCCCACACGTCGATACCACTGCCGCGCAGGCGCTCGCCGCCCGCGGCCGGGGTGTTGAGCGCCGTCCCATACATGCGGTGCGCGATGCGATCGTTTTCCCAGGCCATGTCGTCGAGGCGCTCGGGTATGAAGCGTGCATAGGCGCAGGGCGCCTCGGGCGGCGTGGCCGTGCTCACAGGTTCGAGCGTGAAGGTGGCGCGCTTTTCGCCAGCGGCGAAGTCGTAGGCGAACACCAGGTCGTCGTACTGCACGCCGCGGTGATCATGCTGGTAGTTAGTGATCTGCATGGGCAGCGCGCGGCCCTTGTGATCGCGTACCACCACGTGGTACATGCGAAGGTCGGGGGCCAGTGGCGAAATCTTCGCGAACGGCACCGCGACCACTTCCGTCGGACGCGCCGCATCCAGTTCGTGGGTGACGGTGATGGTGACGCCAGCGGCGTAGGCCCCGGACGCAGCCAGACTCAGGCCGACCAGGGCAGCGCCCGGACAAAATATTTTCATCTTTCCCCCGCGAGCCTTCCGACCCGACTGAATCGCGCTCGGGCGCGATTGTCGCTTATTCAGCGGGGGGTTGGCGCAGACCTTGTCAGGGGACGTTGATGGCCGGATCGGCGACGGTCCAGAACGCCCATTTCGGATCGCCCGCCGTGTCGAACAGCAACGGGCGGTTGGTGCGTGGCACCGGAAACGAATTGAGCCAGGTGTGATTGTCGGCGATGCCCCAGAGGCTGACCGAGGTGACGCTCGGACGATTGAAGGCATTGAACAACGCACGGTAGAGAGTGGCCTGCTGCGAGAGCGCCGCTTGCGGCGGATTGGCGCCGAAGTCGGCGAGGCACGGCGGGATGGTGCGCAGGGCATAACAAGTGCCCGGGTCCGCGTAGATGGACACGTCGAGCTCGGTCACATGATTGACCAGCGTGCTCGAGATAGTTTCGATGGCGACGAAAGCGGCGGTGATATCGGCCGCATTGGCGTCGAGCTGCAGGTGGAACTGGTGGCCGACTCCATCGATGGGAACACCGGCGTTCACGAGCGCCTGCACGATCTGCACGACGTTGGCGCGCTTGCCCGGAAGCTCGGTGTTGTAGTCGTTCAACATGAGTTTCATGGTGGCGCTGGTCTTGCCGATCGAGGTACGCGCCTGGTTGGCGAAAGTGAACGCGTCGCGGATGTAGTCGGCGCCATTCATGCCGCCAGCGCTATAGGCCGTGTACCAGGGGCTGCTGCTGCGGTAGGGATTGGCGGCGTTCTGCGTGTCGCTGGCGACTTCGTTGACCACGTCCCAGGCGTACACGTTGGCGAAGGCTGGATGCTGAATTACCGCGAAGATGTAGTCGTGCAGGTGCTGCTGTACGGCGATCCGATAGTTGACCGGGTCAGTAGTTGGGTCGTGGCCGTTGCCGTCGAGCATCCAGCTCGGAACGGTCTGGTGCCACAGCAGTGTATGGCCGCGAAGCCGGATGTTGTTGACCGCGGCGAAGTTCGCCAGGATGTCCGCCGGCGTGAAGTTAGGCGACGGCGCGGGCTGCGAAGTGCCGGCCTGGCTCGGCCAGATCGTGTCCGGCTTCATCGCGTTTTCGGCGGTGATGCTGCTGAAGTGCTTGATGAGCAGCGCGGAATCCGTGGCATTGGTGGTGGAGGCGGGTTCGATGGCCGCGCCCACGGGAAAGTTGACCACGCCGTACCTGGCGGCAAGCACGGCCTTGAGTGCCGGAGCACTGGCGGGGCTGGGCAATACGGGAGTTGACGGGCCGCCGCCTGGCGGGGGCGCGAACGCGGCGCCGCCTCCGCCGCAGGCCGAAAGCAGGCTCAGTGCCGTTGCCGCAATGCCAGTCCAGACCCGGTTCATCAGGTACCTCGCTTGTTCCAGATCATTCGATCGCGCCGCGCTGGCTAGGTTCCCGGCTTGTTGAATGCCTGCGCCAGGATACCGCGCACCTCCCGGCTCCGCGCCGGCGACGGCGGACCTAACAAACCACGCTTGTCGGGCGGCAGATGCCCCATGGTGACCTCGGGATCGCTGAATACGAAATTGTCGAACAAGGCGCGCCATACCGCGCGCTGATCGGCCGGCAGATCGCGCAGCATCAACGCCGCGTGCAACAGCACGCCGTAAGGCGAACCGAGCCGCGGCGTGTTGTTCCACCAGTAGTTCACCAGCACGTTGAACGGGGTCAGCGATTCGACGTGATGCCACCAGCCGTACGGTATGTACAACGCGTCCCCGGGCTCGAGTTCCGCGCTGCGTGAATGACGCAGAGCTTCGGCGAAACGCGGGAAGCGCGCGAAATCCGGTTCATGCAGCGACACCATGCTGACGGGCACGCCCGAGGGCGTGAAATCGATCGGCCCGAGATACAGGTTCGAGACCTGGTCCGGTGGAAACAGCGTGAAGCGCCGGCGGCCGCCGACCACGCAGGCGATGTTTTCGAACAGATCGAAATGCGTGCGCACGGTGACGAAGTTGCCGATCCAGATGCGCGGCATGCATTCGGGAGCGACCAGCGGCATCTGGTGCGCGGCCGCGAATGCCGGCAGCGCATTTTCCGTGGGCGCTGACTCGATGAACAGGGTCGGCGGATTCGGCTCCTGCGCCTGTGCCAGCAATCGTTCGAGTGTCGCGGTGATCGCGCCGGGCCGGCGCTCGAAATTGAGGCCGCTCATGTCCTCGCGATAGAAGATGCGGCCGCGGATCGACGGCGGGCCTTCCATGACGAGCACCGAGGTGCCGCGATCGAAGCCGCGAAGATAGTTTGCGAGCGCGCGCGGCGACTCGCGGCCGGCTTGCACTGCCGGCCAATCGTTCACGAGGCTCTTGAGCACAACCGGCTCGCAAGCCGGCACGATCTCTTCGCGAAATGTCTTGAGATCGACGTTGTGTCGGACCAGTATCTGCGCGGTTTCGTTCATGGGGGAGGGCGAATGTTACAGCGAATGCGCGGCGGATTGGGCTGGGTGGCGTCTTCGTTCCTGTGCGCAAGCGCCGCGTTCGCGGCAGACCCGCCGCTCATGGGCCCGGTCTTCGTCGATCATCTCGTTCTGCAGCGCGACCGGCCCATCGACATCTGGGGCCAGGCGAACGCCGGCGAAGAAGTCACCGTCACACTGTCTGGCGCCACGCGTCGCGCGCGTGCCGACGCCCATGGCCAATGGGCGCTGGCGATGCCCGGGATGCCCGCGGGCGGACCACACACGCTCACCGCGCGCACCGCCACTCGTCAGCAGAATGCCGACGACGTACTCGTCGGCGATGTCTGGCTGTGCTCCGGACAATCCAACATGGAAATCCCCGTCAGGGTCACGATCAATTCGCGCGCCGAGGTCGCCGCCTCGGCGAACGATCGCATTCGCCAGGTGCTGATCGCGAAGGCCAGCAGCACCACGCCGCGTGACGGTTTCGAGAAGCCGCTCGAGTGGAAAATTGCCGCGACCGGCACCACCGCGGATTTTTCGGCGACCTGCTATTACTTCGTGCGCGAACTGCAGAAGTCGGTCGATGTGCCGATGGGCGTGGTGGTGTCGGCGTGGGGCGGTTCGAAGATCGAGCCTTGGGTGAGCGAACGCGCCATGCGCACCGTGCCGGGATATGAGGCCGCGATCGAGGTGTTGGGCGAGTACCGCACCAGCGAATCCAGCGCCGCAGCGCACTGGGGCGAGGTCTGGAAAAAATGGTGGCGCGAGCAGCCCGGTAGTCAGGCGCACCGCGAGCCGTGGGCCGCCGCGCGCAATGACGCGGCCGACTGGCACCTGACTCCGGTCGAGTTGACGCCCTGGGAAAACTGGGGTGTCGCGGAACTTGCCCCCTTCGATGGAATGGTCTGGTACCGCGCGCGCGCCAGACTCAGCGGCGCCCAGCCGAAACAGGCCGCGTCGCTGTCGCTCGGGCAGATCGATGAAGTCGATCTCACATTCGTGAACGGCCGCGCCGTCGGCAGTTCGGCATGTTGTGGCGAACGCACCTACCCGCTGGCACCGGGCGCGCTGCGCGCCGGCGACAACCTCATCGTCGTCAATGTGCTCGACACCTACGCGAGCGGCGGCATGTATGGGCCCGCCGAAAAGCGTGTCTTGGTGCTCGCCGACGGCACGAAGATTCCACTCGCGGGCTGGGAGTACAGCCGCGCGCCCGCCGACCTGGCGCCGCCGCGCGCGCCCTGGGAGCCGACCGCTGGCATCGCCATGCTCTACAACGCGATGATCGCGCCGCTCGGCAAGTTCGGTTTCCGCGGCGTGGTCTGGTACCAGGGGGAATCGAATGCATCGGTGCCCGAAGGCCGGCGCTACCAGGCGTTGCTCGCGGCGCTCATGGCCGACTGGCGCCGGCAATTCGCCGCGCCGCTGCCGTTCCTCGTGGTGCAACTCGCCAACTACGGACCGATGGCCAAGGCGCCCGTGGAAAGCGGCTGGGCGCTCACGCGTGAGGCGCAACGTCGTGCGGTGGCCGCCGACGGCAACGCCGGACTCGCCGTCACCATCGACATCGGCAATCGCGACGACGTGCACCCGACTAACAAACAGGAACTCGGGCGCCGCCTGGCGCGCGCCGCGAGTCACGTGGTGTACGGCGAAAAGATATCGGCGTCGGGCGCTCAGCCGCTGTCCGCGAAGCGCGAAGGTTCGCGCGTGATCGTGCAGCTCGGCGAATCCGCCGGACCGCTCATCGTCTACAACTCCAAGGACCCGTCGGCGTTCGAACTTTGCGGCGCGATCGAAGGCTCCTGCCGCTTTGTCGCCGCGCAGCTCGATGGCGACCGCGTCATGTTGTCAGCCGCCGAGGTCGTGGACGCCACGCGCGTGCGCTTCTGCTGGGCGGACAGCCCGCTGTGCAATCTGTACGATTCCGCCGGACTGCCGGTCGGCCCGTTCGAGCTCGAGGTGAAGCCGTGAAGCATCTGATGTTGGTGTTGTCGATCGCAACCATGGGCGCGGCGCAGGCGGAAGCGCCATTGATGAGTGGGCTGTTTGTCGATCACGCCGTGCTTCAACGCGATCGCCCCATCAACGTCTTCGGCCACGCGGGTGCGCGCGAAGAAGTCAGTGTTTCGCTGGCCGGTGCGTCGGCCAGTGCGCAAGCCGATGCACAGGGCGCATGGTCGCTCGAGCTTCCGGCCATGGCCGCGGGTGGCCCGCACTCGCTGGTCGCGCGCAGCGGCTCGCGCTCGCAGATCGCAAGCGACGTGATGGTGGGCGACGTGTGGTTGTGCTCCGGCCAATCGAACATGGAATTCGCGGTGCGCAACGCGCTGAGCGCCGACTCGGAAGTCGCACTCTCGGCGAACGCGCGCATCCGCCAGGTCAGCGTCGCGCGCGCCAACAGCGCCGCGCCGCGCGCCGACTTTGACGCGCCGCTCGAGTGGAAGGTGGCGGGGCCGACAACCACCGAACATTTCTCCGCTGTCTGCTACTTCTTCGTGCGCGAGCTTTCGAAAACCGTGGATGCGCCCCAGGGCATCATCGCCTCGAACTGGGGTGGCTCGCGCATCGAGCCGTGGATGAGCGACGCGGCGTTACGCGGGCTCGGTTACCAGGCGCCACTCGACTTGTTAGACGAGTATCGCACCAACAAACCCTTGGCCTTCCGCCACTGGGGCGACATCTGGCAGAAGTGGTGGGTGGAGCAGAGCGCGGCCGCCAGTGGCAAACAGCCCTGGGACGCCGGCGGCGGCGCCGCCGATTGGCAGCGCGCACCGGAACCATTGAACTACTGGGAAACCTGGGGAGTGCCGGCGCTCGGGCATTACGACGGCATGGTGTGGTTTCGCGCCCACGTGAAGCTGACCGCCGCACAGGCGAAGCAGTCGGCGAAGCTTTCGCTCGGCAACATCGACGATGTGGACCTCACCTGGTTGAACGGCCGCGTGGTCGGCAATTCCTACGGCCTCGAGGCGCGCGTCTATGACCTGCCGGCGAAGCTGCTGCAGGCCGGCGACAATCGGGTGGTCGTCAACGTTCATGATTTCTGGGGCGACGGCGGCCTGTATGGCGACGCGGCCCAGCGCGCGCTGCTGCTGGCCGACGGCACGCGTGTCCCGCTCGCGGATTGGGAATATCAGATTGCGCCGCCGAGCCTGCAGCCGCCACATGCGCCGTGGGAATCGCTGAGCGGCGTCAGCGTGCTCTACAACGCCATGATCGCGCCGCTCGGAAAATATGGACTTCGCGGAGTCGTCTGGTACCAGGGCGAAGCGAATTCCGGGCTCGACGACGCACGCAGGTATCAGGCGCTGCTCGCCGCCTGGATGGCGGATTGGCGCCGGCAGTTCGACGCGCCGCTGCCATTCCTGATCGTGCAACTCGCCAACTTCGGCGCGCTCGTCAAGACGCCGGTAGATAGTGGCTGGGCCATGTTGCGCGAGGCGCAACGGCGCGCCGTGGCAGCGGATGGCAACGCGGGGCTGGTGGTGACGATCGACATCGGCAATCGCGACGACATCCATCCCACCAACAAGCAGGACGTCGGCCGGCGCCTCGCGCGCGCCGCACGCAAGGTGGTCTACCAGGAAAAAATCTCAGCCTCGGGCGCCGCGCCCGTGTCGGCGGTGCGGACCGGCGGCGAGATCGTGGTGACGCTCGGGAGCTACGAAGGCGATCTCCTGGTGATCGGCGCCCGCGATCCCACAGGATTCGAACTCTGCGGTGCGACGCAGGATACCTGTCGCTTCGTGCGCTCCCGGCTGCTCGGTGGCGGCCAGGTGCGCCTCGAAGATCCGGCAGGGGGCAGCGCCACGCGCGTGCGGTTCTGCTGGGCCGACAGCCCGCTGTGCAATCTCTACGACGGCGCGAACTTGCCGGTCGGGCCCTTCGAGGTTGGCATCCGGTAGTTAGCACGGCCTGCGGCTGGAGGCGCCGCCGCGGGCAATGTCATCGAAGTGCGTCTCTCAGGCTAGTGAAACCGGGCGTCCTTTCTTGATCGACTCGTAGATAGCCATGAGCACCTTGACGTCGGCGAGTCCCATCTCGCCCGGCACCTTGGTCGGCTTCTTGTTGAGGATGCAGTCGGCGAAATCGTCGAGCTCGGTCGCGAACTGGTCGGCGACCGGAACGTTGATTTCCGGGCCGTCGCTACGGCGGCCGCGGTTGCCGTTATAGAAGTATGCCGGCTCGAGATTGAACCAGCCACGCGTGGTGGCGGCGCGAAAGCCCGCCAGGCCGTTGGCCGCATAGGTGCTGCAGGAATTCGACACCACGCCGCTCGGGAACCGGGCCTGCCACAGAATGGTTTCGTCGACTTCCTTGAACTTCACGTTGTCGGTCTTGATCTCGCTGGCGTTGATCCAGACGGGCGCCTCGCCGGTGAGCATGCGCGTGGTCTGCAGGCAGTAGATGCCCACGTCCATGAGCGCGCCGCCACCCGCGAGCGCCTGGTTCAGGCGCCACTGCGTGGGGTCGCCGATGGCGAAACCGAAGTTGGCGTCGATGACCTTGAGATCGCCGAGCACCTTCTCGCGCGCCAGACGGACGCATTCCAGGTGGTTGGGCTCGAACTGCAAGCGGTAACCGACGCCGAGCATTTTGCCGGCCTTCTTGACCGCGTCGATCATGCGCTGGCAGCGCTCGACGGAAATTTCCAGTGGCTTCTCGCAGAACACGTGCTTGCCGGCCGCAGCCGCCGCGAGGGTGTGTTCCATGTGCAGGGCATTCGGCGTCACCACGTAGACGATGTCGATGTCGGGGTTCGACGCCATCCGCTGCATGTTCTGGTAGTTGTAGATGTTCTTTTCGGCCAGCCCGTACTTCTTCTGCCACTCCGCGGCTTTGGATGGCGTGCCCGTGACGATGCCGGCGAGCCGACAGAAGCGGGTCTTCAGCAGGGCTGGCGCAATCTGATTGGTGGACAAGCTCCCGAGTCCGCACAACGCGACGCCGAGCTTGCGACCGGCGTTCTGCGCCGCGCCGACGCGGCTCAGCAACGGCAGGGCGGCGAGCGCAGCGGTCTGCGCGAGGAATTGGCGGCGCGGGTTCCGGGTCATGATTCTTGTCCTTGCGTTCGTCGGCCCAAAGCAGGCGTTGGAGTCTAGCTGAACGGAAGCCGGGGCTTCCCTGGACCTAAGGTCTAGCGTGTCAGAAAAATCCGAATTTTTATTCGGATGCAACGCGGGGAACCGGCCGAGACCGGCGCGTTACCCATGCCTTGTGCGCACGTAACAGGGATGGCCGACATGTCCGAACCAGCAACTAACGTCATGGCCCGACACGGATTTTTAGTCGTGCCGCTGCTCCTTGCGCTGGCCGCTTGTGCCGGCAACGGCGAAGGTCTCGATCAAAACGGTGATCCGATTGTCGCCGGGCCGCCGGCGAACACCGATTTTGAGGAAATCCAGAACACCATATTCACGCCGATCTGCACCAACTGCCACATCGGTGCCAATGCACCCCAGGGAATGCGCCTGGATGCAGCCAACAGCTACGCGATGATCGTGAACGTCGCGAGCAACGAGGTGCCCGGTCTGCTGCGCGTGAACCCCGGCAATCCCGACGCGAGCTATCTCGTTCAGAAAATCCAGGGCAACAACGCGCAGGGCGCGCGCATGCCCTTCGGTGGACCCTATCTTCCGCAGGATCGCATCGACCTGGTGCGTCGCTGGATCGCGGCCGGCGCGCCGGGCCCGGCGGCGGCGGCTAACAAACTCACCGTCGCCAGCACCATTCCGGCTCCCGCCGAGATCGCGCCCGCCGGCCTCACCAGGCTCAGCGTGATCTTCGCCGGCGACGTGGACGCGACGCTCGCCAACGGTGAAACCTTCGCATTACGCGATGGACTCGATGCACCGGTGCCGCTCGCCAGCGTGCGCGTGCCACTCGGCCGGCCGAACGTCGTCGAGCTCACGCTCGCGCAGCCGCTGCGCGCCGGAAGCTACCAGCTCGAAGTTCACGGTGGCGGGCCGGTCTCACTGGCCGACAACGCGGGCCACCTGCTCGATGGCGATGCCGACGGCGTGCCCGGCGGCGACTACCTCATGTCCTTCGACGTCAGTGCGGGAGAGGCACGATGATCCGTTTCAACAACTGGCTGCGTGTGGCGGGGCTCGCGGCGCTGGCAGGCGCAGCCTCGCAGGCGAACGCCGAACCCTATCTCGCCGCGCAGATGGGCCTGAAGTGCGCGCAATGCCACGTGAATCCCACCGGCGGCGGCATGCGCACGGTGTTCGGCAACACCTTCGCGCAGACGCAGCTCGCCGCGAAACGCATCGGCGCCGACGAAGACCTGTGGACCGGGCAGGTCTCGAAATACTTCTCCGTGGGCGGCAACCTGCGGGCCAACTACAGCTACGTGGACGTGCCACACCAGAGCCAGACCAATGATTTCGCGGTGGAAGAGGCGCGCGCCTACCTCGATTTCAGCGTGATTCCCAACCGCCTGTCCGTCTATCTAGATCAGCGCTTCGCACCAGGCAACTCCACCAACATGGAAGCCAATGTGCGCTACTGGATCAAGGAGAACGCGTTCTACGTGAAGGCGGGGCGCCTGTACCTGCCGTTCGGCTACCGGCTCGAAGACGACAACGCCTTCGTGCGCCAGGTTTCCGGCATCAACATGCAGACGCCGGATGAAGGCGCCGAGTTCGGCATCGAACACGGCAACTGGACCGCGCAGCTGGCGGTGAGCAACGGCAGCGGCGGCGCTGCGGAGCAGGATCACGGCAAACAGTTCGCCACGCGCCTGGAGTTCGTGCAGTCAGCGTGGCGCGCCGGCGCGAGCCTGTTGTTCAACGATACGGATGCCGGCAATCGCAGCGGCGCCGGCGTGTTCGGCGCGTTTCGCGCCGGCGCCGTCACGCTGCTCGGCGAAGTCGACTTCATCGACGACGACAGCATCGGCGCGAGCGGCCGCAAGCTCATGGCTTCCATCGCCGAGGCCGACTGGAAAATCCGCCAGGGACACAATCTCAAGCTCGCGTTCGAATGGCTGGAGCCCGATCGCGACGTGGATGAAGACGAGCAGACGCGCGCCAGCGTGCTGTACGAGTGGTCGCCTATCCAGTTCGTGCAGCTGCGCGCCGGCGTGCGGCTCTATGACGGCATACCCCAGAACGACAACCAGAACCGGACGCAGGCCTTCCTGCAACTACACGGGTTCTTCTAGCGAGGGCGTTTGCAAACATCTCCCTTCGATCAGCTGGCGGACGACTACGACCAGAGCTTCACGCAGTCGGCGTGCGGCGCGGCGTTGCGCGCGCAGGTGTGGGAGCGATTGCCGGCGGTGTTCGGCACACCGCGGCACATTCTCGAGCTCGGCTGCGGCACGGGTGAAGACGCGATGCGGCTGGCACGCGCCGGCCATCGCGTAACCGCCATCGACGTCTCGCCGGAGATGATCCGCATCGCGCGGCTCAAGGCGTTGTCGGCCGGACTCGAGCGGCGCATCGACTTTCAGGTCATGCCGATCGAAGCCTTGCACACGCTGCCGCCGGAGTGCCGCTTCGACGGCGTGTTTTCGAATTTCGGCGCCATCAACTGCGTGGCGGATGTTCCGCGCATGGCGCGCACGCTGGCGGCGCTGCTCGTCGAGCGCGCGCCGCTGTTGTTCGTCGTCATGGGTCGTTACGTGCCGTGGGAGTGGGCCTGGTATCTCGCGCACGGCGAGCCTGCACGCGCATTCCGCCGCCTGCGCGAGGGCGGTGTCGAGTGGCGCGGCGTCCGCATTCACTATCCGACCCCGGCGCAGTTCGCGCGCGCCATCGAGCCGCACTTCCGCACCCGGCGGCGCGCGGCGCTTGGATTCGCATTACCGCCGAGTTACGCCGCGCACTGGCT
Source organism: Pseudomonadota bacterium (assembly GCA_039930985.1). Taxonomy (GTDB): domain Bacteria; phylum Pseudomonadota; class Gammaproteobacteria; order Steroidobacterales; family Steroidobacteraceae; genus CADEED01. The sequence goes on along the minus strand of JBDTSV010000109.1, from coordinate 5,825 downwards.
GGACCGCCGGCCGCGCACACTCAGTGCGCTCACCGGCATCGAGCGCGCGACGCGACGGTTCACGGCATCGCTCGGCGACCACTTCCTGATCGAGGCGGCGCGCGCGCCGGCCGCCACGTGATCGGCCTGCCGCTCGTCACGCTGTATCTCACCGATCGCTGCAACTCGCGTTGCGTGACCTGCGATTACTGGCGGCACGGTCGCGACAATCTGACGCTCGAGGCCCTGCAGCGTCTGCTGCCGGACCTCGTGGCGCGCGGCACGCGCGTCGCGTTGCTCTCGGGTGGCGAACCTCTGCTGAATCGGCAGTGGCGAGAAATCGCCGACGCGCTGCGCGCTCGCGACATCAGCCTGTGGTTGCTCACTTCCGGGTTATCGCTGGCCAAACATGCCCACGATGCGGCGCGCGTATTCGAGGCGATCACCGTGTCGCTCGATGGCACCACGCCTTCGACGTATGAGGCGATTCGCGGTCTCGATGCGTTCGACAAGGTATGCGCCGGCGTTCGCGCCGCCACCGCCGAGGGCGTCCGCGTCGGTCTGCGCGTGACGGTCCAGCGCGCCAACTACCGTGAGCTGCCCCGTTTCGTCTCCCTGGCGCGCGAGCTCGGCGCGAACCAGGTGTCGTTTCTCGCGGTGGACGTGAGCAATCCCCACGCCTTTGGCCGCAACCAGGCTTTCGCCGACAATCTCGCGCTCGCGGGCGAGGATCTCCAGGGGTTTGCCGGCGTGCTCGATGACATGGAGAACGAGTTCGCGGCCGAGTTCGCCAGCGGCTTCATCGCGGAGAGCCCGAGCAAGCTGCGCCGGCTGCAGGGCTATTTCGCCGCGCTGCGCGGGCAGGGCGAATTTCCATCCGTGCGCTGCAACGCGCCGGAATTCTCCGCCGTGATCGGCGTCGACGGCCGCGTGTCGCCGTGCTTCTTCATTCCCGGGCCAGCGCCGTCTGCAGGCCGCTTCGACCTGGGCGCGACGCTCGAATCGCAGGCCATGCAGGACCTGCGGGCTGACATACGCGCCGGTCGTCGGCGCGAGTGCGAGCGGTGCGTCTGCACCCTGTGGCGCGAGCCTGGCGAACTTCAGGATGCACAGCGGCTGCTCAGGGTGCGCCATGGCTGAAACATCGGCAACCGGCGCGGTCCCTTCACTGATCGCGCGCGAGCGGCGCGGGCCGCTGCGTGCGCTGGCCAGCCGCTTGTTAGGCCTGTACTACACGGCGGCCGGGCTCGACCGCTACGACAGCCATCGGCTCGAGCGCGTTGCCGGAATGCCGATACTCGTCGTGCCCAGCGTCGCGAATCCCAGGCTGTTGCGCACCGGCGCCTTGTTCGCGGCGCAATTGACCACCAGCGTGTTGCACTCCGATACGCGGGTGCTCGATCTCGGCACCGGCTCGGGGGTGTGTGCGCTCGCGGCGGCCCGCATCGCGCGCAGCGTGGTCGGAGTCGACATCAATCCCGTGGCCGTGCGCTGCGCGCGCGCCAACGCGATCGTCAACCGGCTCGATGAACGCATCGATCTTCGCGTCGGCGATCTGTTCGAACCGGTCGCTGGCGAGCGCTTCGATGTGGTGCTGTTCAATCCGCCGTTTCTCATCGGCGCGCCAACAGATGCGCGCGACGCGGCGTGGCGTTCGATCGATATTCCGCGGCGCTTCGCTGCCGGGCTGCGTGCGCATCTGAGCGAAACCGGCAGTGCCCTGTTGCTGCTGTCCTCGTTCGGCGATGCCAGCGCGGTCTTCGAAGCCGAGCTGCGCCGCCACGGGTTCGCGTTGACCGTTCACGCACGCCACCGCTACGTGAACGAGACGGTCACGATCCTGCGTGTGCGGGTGCGGCCATGAGCGGGCCGCGCCGAAAGGTGATCCTGTACAACCCGCACGCGGTGTTCTACACCATGCCGCTCGCGCTGCTGGCCATCGGCTCGGAACTCGATCCCGAAAAATACGAAGTCATCGTCGTCGATGGACGGCTCGATCCCGATGCCTCGGCAACCGTCGCTTCCTTGTCAGGCGATGCAGTGTGTCTCGGCGTCACCGTACTCACCGGCGCGCCGATCTCCGACGCGCTGGCCGTCTCGCGCGCCGCGAAGGCCGCCCATCCGAACATTCCGGTGGTGTGGGGCGGCTGGCATCCCTCGATGTTCGGCAAGGAATGCCTGGCCGAATCCTGCGTCGACATCACCGTACAGGCGCAGGGGGAAAACACCTTTGCGGAGATCGTCGAGCGGCTGGTCGCCGGCCGCGATCTCGAGGGGTGCGCCGGCTGCATGTTCCGCGGCGCCGACGGCACCGTTCGGGTGAATCCACCGCGGGCACTTGCGGCCATCGATCGCTTCCGGCCGCATAACTACGACCTCATCCCGGTCGAGCGGTACTACGAACTGAAGGGCAAGCGTCAGCTCGACTACATTTCCTCGCAGGGCTGCAATTTCCGCTGCGCATTCTGCTCCGATCCGTTCGTCTACGGCCGCAAGTGGGTCGGCCTCGAGCCGGGCTCGATGGTCGCGAAACTGAGTGCGCTGTGGGAAAAGTATCGCTTCGACGACCTCAACTTTCAGGACGAAACCTTCTTCACCAAGCGCGAGCGCGTGCGCGCGATGGCGCAGGGCATCGTCGATGCGAAACTCAAATTCACCTGGGCGGCGACCATGCGCGCCGACCAGGGTGTGCGCCTGCCGGACGACGTCTGGGAACTGTGCCGGCAGTCGGGCTTGCGCCGATTGCTGGTGGGCGTCGAGTCGGGCGACGATGCCATGCTCAAGCGCATCAAGAAGGACGTGACGATCGCCGAGGTCTTTCACACCGCCGAGAAGATGCGCGCGCTCGGCATCGCCGGCATTTTCCCCTTCATCGTCGGCTTTCCCGATGAGAGCGACGCCAGCGTCGAGGCGACGATCGCCTGCGCCAAGAAATTGCGCGCGATGAGCCACCAATTCGACACGCCTATCTTCTATTTCAAGCCCTATCCCGGCAGCGCGATCGTGACCGACGCCGTGGCGCGCGGTTTCCGGCTGCCCGATTCTCTCGGCGAGTGGTCGAAGTTCGACTATGTCGCCGGTGGCCCCGGACCCTGGGTCACGCCCGGCAAATACCAGCTCATCGAGCGCTTCAAGTTCTTTCTCGATCTCGCCTCGCGAGGCTCGCGCGGCCGCGGCGGGGTCGTGCAGCGCATCGCGCGGCTGCGCTGCGCGCGCAACGAATATCGCTTCCCGATCGAGATGCGTGTCATGCAGTGGCTGTGGCCGTCACAGAAGCTGTCGTGAGCGCTCGCTGCATCGCGCTGGTCAATCCGCGCATCACCGATCCCGCGCGCGCGCGCTTTCCGCTGTCGCTGTTGACTCTGGCGGCCGCCATCGACCGCAGGCACACCAGTCGTGTCGTGGATGGCAATGTGGTCGACGGAGTCGCGGCGACGCTCGCGGCCGTGGACGCGGGCTGCGACGTGGTCGGCCTGACGGTCATGGGCGGGCCGCAGGTGCGGACCGCCATCGAGATTTCCGCAGCCGTGCGCCGCCATCATCCCCGCGTGCCGATCGTGTGGGGCGGCTACTTTCCGAGCCTGTATCCCGACGTGGCACTCAACTGTGAGTACGTCGACTACGTGGTCCGCGGGCAGGGTGAGGACAGCTGCCCGGCATTGCTCGACGCGTTGCCGGCCGCCGATCCCGAGTTGCTAGGCGCCGTGCCCGGCCTGACCTGGCGGCGCGACGGCGTCATCATCAGCAACGCCGAGCGGGCTTTCGCCGCGCGCAACGTGGCGCCAGCGCTCGACTACGGCAAGCTCGGCGACCCGCGCCGCTACCTCGTCAAGACCTTCATGGGCCAGCGCACGGCGGCCTACCAGGCGGCGATCGGCTGCCGCTTTCGCTGCACGTTCTGCGGAGTCGCGGCGATGTTCCGCGGCGGCACGATGCTGCCTGCGGCGCAGCGCCTCGACCGCGACCTGACATTCCTGCGCGAGAAGATAGGCGCGGACTCCATCCAGTACTACGACCACAACTTCTTCGATCGCGAGGTCGACATGGTGCCGATTCTCGAAGTCATGGCGCGCCAGCGATTGCCGTGGTGGTGTTACGCGCGCGCCGACGCGCTGGTGAACCTGTCGGCCGACTCGTGGAAGCTGGTCCGCGAAAGCGGGCTGCGCATGGCGTACATCGGCGCCGAGACTCCCAACGACAAACTACTCAAGTCGATCCGCAAGGGCACACGCTCCGATCAGACGCTGGAAGTCGCGGAGCTGTGCCGGCGCAATGGCGTCATCCCGGAGCTCTCGTTCATGGTGGCGCCGCCAGAGGATCCGGAGGGGGAAACCGAACGCACTTTCGAGTTCATCCGGCGGGTGAAACAGGTGAATCCCGATTCCGAGATCATCATCTACATCTATACGCCGCTTCCGACCGAGAGCGTGCCGGATGCGGCGCGATTGAAGCTCGCGCCGCTGCGTGACACTTCTGGCGCGCCGATTGCGTTCCCGCGTACCCCGGAGGAGTGGACCGAGAGGCGGTGGGTGGACTACGCCTGTCATGCCGACGCGCCGTGGCTGAGTGAGCGCCTGCGCCGGCGCATCCGTGACTTCGCGACCGTGCTGCGCTGCCGCTTTCCCACGGTGCAAGACACCCGCTCGCCGGTCTGGGTGAAGCGCTCGCTCGCGACTCTCGCGGCATGGCGTTACAACTTCGGCCGCTATGACCATCCCTGGGAACTTGCCGCCTCGCAGCGGCTGGTGCGGCTTCTCGACCCGCGCATCAGCAGCATCTGAGGCTTCGCGATGCACGTCCTGCAGATCAGCTTCTTCATGGATCCGCGCGCACGCCAGCCCGAACAGCTCCTGCACGACTGGTATTCGCTGGTGGACGTGGCGGCCTCCGTGGCGAGCGGAGGCTGCCGTGTGACGGTGGCGCAGGCGAGTCAGCATCGCGCGCGCATTGAACGTGATGGAGTGGTCTATCACTTCGTTCCACCTGACCGCGTCGGGTCTGCCATGGTCGATGGACAGGCATTTAAGGAGTTGTTGCGCGCATCGAATGCCGATGCCCTGCATGTTCATGGCCTCGGGTTTCCGCGTGACATCGGCAGGTTGACGAGGCTGGCGCCACAGTTGCCGATCATCCTCCAGGACCATGCGAATCGACCGCCGCGAATCTGGCGGCGAGGCGCCTGGCGGCGCGGGTTGGCGCACGTCGACGGTGTGGCGTTCTGCGCGCTCGAACAGGTCACGCCCTTCATCGAGCAGCGCGTCCTGCCCGCGCACGTGACCTTCTACGAATATCCGGGTACGTCCAGTCACTTTTCACCGGGCGATCAGGCCGCGGCACGGGCGCTGACGGGTCTTTATGGCGACCCATGTGTGCTGTGGGTGGGACATCTGAATCACAACAAGGATCCGCTCACGGTGCTGCGCGGCATGAGTGAGTGCATCCGGCTGCTGCCGGAGCTTCACTTGTGGTGTTGTTTCGGTTCGGCGCCGCTGCACGCCGCCATTGAGCGCGAGCTGCAACGCAATGCGGATCTTGCCGCGCGTGTGCATCTGCTCGGACCTCAGCCGCATGAGCGCGTTGAACACCTGATGCGCGCCGCCGACCTGTTCGCGCTGGGCAGTCACTTCGAAGGCAGCGGATTCTCGCTCATCGAATCTCTGGCGACCGGCCTGACGCCGGTCGTCAGCAACATCGCGTCGTTTCGCGCGTTGACTGGCAACGGGGCGGTCGGCGCGTTGTTTCCACCGGGCGACGCCCGAGGCTTCGCGCGTGCACTATTGGCGGTCGCGGCGCGGGCGAAGGCCGCGGCGCGCGCGACCGCCCGCGCTCACTTCGAGCGCGAGTTG
>JBDTSV010000108.1:0-5489 GCA_039930985.1 Pseudomonadota bacterium | reverse complement strand
ACGTGCAGGTCGCCGAAATGGTGATCGAAAAGGCCAAGCGCCTGGTCGAGCACAAGAAAGACGTGGTCATCCTGCTCGACTCCATCACGCGCCTGGCGCGCGCCTACAACACGGTGGTCCCGAGCTCCGGCAAGGTGCTCACCGGTGGCGTGGACGCGAACGCGTTGCAGCGCCCGAAGCGCTTCTTCGGCGCCGCGCGCAACATCGAGGAGGGCGGCAGCCTAACTATCCTGGCCACCGCGCTCATCGACACGGGCTCGAAGATGGACGACGTGATCTACGAAGAGTTCAAGGGCACGGGCAACTGCGAAATTCATCTCGACCGGCGCATCGCTGAAAAGCGCGTGTTCCCGGCGATGAACATCAACCGGTCCGGCACTCGCAAGGAAGAGCTCATCACCGACCAGGGCGAGCTCGCGAAGATCTGGATTCTGCGCAAGCTGCTGCATCCCATGGACGAGCTCGCGGCCATCGAGTTCCTGCTCGACAAGATGAAGGATACGAAGACCAACGCCGAGTTCTTCGAGGCCATGAAACGCTGATATCGAACGCCGGGTGTGAGGCGCATCACACCCGGCGCGTCGCTTGCCCGCGACGCTGGCGCACACACCTGAGCTGTTAGATCATGGCGCGGCCCCGTTGTCCGGTTGCTTGCCTGTGTTCGTCCGATCGATTGGTAGGAGTCGCGAATGCGTCTGGGACTCATCGTTTTGCTTTGCCTGCTCAACGCCGGCTGCGCGCTGTGGCGTCGCGACCGTGAAGAGCCGGTCGAAAACGGGCCGCGCAAGGAAAAGGCCGAACCCGTGCTCAAGCCGAGCGAGGCGCTGAAGCCCAAGTCGCTCGAGCTCGCGAGCCCGATCTCCGATCACTTCTTCGTTCGCGGCACTTATTTCCAGGCGCCGGTCACCACCCAGCTGCAGCTCAGCTCCACGGGCGCGAACCCCGCCGCGCCCGACGGCGACATCGTGAGCCTCGAAGACGACTACGGCATGGACGATGTCATCAACCAGGCCCGCATGGAATTCGACATCCGCATGCGTGAGCGCAATCACCTGCGCATCGACTACTTCAAGCTGAATCGCTTCGGCGAAGTTCTTTCCGAAAATGCCGTGGCCGTCGGCAATCTCGATTTCGCCGTGGGTGACACCATCCGTTCGAAGTTCGACTGGCGTGTACTTTCGCTCACCTACACCTATTCGTTGTTCAAGGCCGAGCGATTCGAGGCCGGGGTCGGTCTCGGTGTGCACATCATCGAAGCCAAGTTCGAGATCAGCGAGCCCGGAACGGCCAACCGCGAGAGCTTCAGTGAGGTGGCGCCGTTCGCAACCGTCGCCGCGAACGCGGCGTATCGCATTTCCAAGCGCTGGGCGGTCACCGCGCGCGCTCAGACGTTCACGCTCAACCGAAGGGACTACGAGGGCACGCTCTCGGACTATCACGCTGACGTGCAGTACAGGTGGCGCAAGAATTTCGCCGTCGGCATTGGCTACACCAAACTTTTCTCGGAGCTGATCCTGCACGGCGCCGACCAGCCCATCTTCTTCAGCATGGACACCAACGGCCCGGAATTGTTCTTCCGCGCGAGTTTCTGAACGAAAGTCGGACGATGTTTCGTGCCGCGATTTTCGACTTGGACGGTCTGCTGATCGATTCCGAGCGGTTCTGGAAACTCGCCGAGCGTGAGGTCTTCGGCGCCGTGGGCATCGAGATCAGCGAAGCGATGGCCGCAGTCACCGCGACCATGACCACGCGGCAAGTCGCCGAACACTGGTATCGAGTGCGCCCGTGGTGCGCAAAGTCCATCGAAGATCTCGAAGCGGCAGTCATTGCGCGCGTTGCCGATCTGATTCGCACCCACAAACAAACCATGCCAGGAGTACGCGAAGTCCTGGCGCTGTGCACGCAACTGGGCTGGCGCGTCGGCCTCGCCTCGAACTCGCCCGCCGTGCTCTGTCAACTGGTCCTGCGTGAGCTCGACATCGCAGGCCGGTTTGACGCCGTGGTGTCGGCCGACTTCGTCGAGCATGGCAAGCCTGATCCGGCTGTCTATCTACACGCCGCGCATCTGCTCGGGGTGCAGCCAGCCGAGTGCATCGTGTTCGAGGACTCCGCCAGCGGGGTTCGTGCGGCGCGCGCGGCCGGCATGAGCGTGGTGGCGGTTCCGTCGGCTGGCCAGGAATTTCCGCCAGGTGAATTCGCTCCGCACGTGACGCTCGGCACGCTGCAGGAGTTCGCGCAAGAACACGCGCGGCGTCTGTGGGCCGCGCGCACGCTCTGACTCACTCGCGCAGGAAATTCACCACGCGTTCGATGGTTTCGGCGTCGCGCAGCGCGCCACTGTGACCCATGCCGCGCGTGCGCCACAGCGTGGCCAGCGGGATCGCGGACGCCAGCGCCGCGCCCTGCGCGAACGGTGCCACATTGTCTTCCTCGTCGTGTACCACCAGCACCGGAATGCGCACGCTGGGCGCCGCGGCGGTCACCGAGATCGCGGTGGCAGGTCGGCCGAAATGCGCGGCGAATCGTTTGCGCAGATTGGCCCGCGCCGCATCCTTGAGCCCGAGCATCATGGCGAAAGACTCGAGTATGTAGTCCATGTCCGATGGCACGCCGAACAGGCAGATCTTTCGCGGATGATGTTCGCCGATTTCCGCCAGCACCGTGAGCATCGCGCCGCCACCCAGCGAATGGCCCACCACCGCATGCACCGGCGAATGCATGCGCAAAACTTGCGCGAGGCTGTCGCGGAATCGTGGCAGATCGGACCGGCGCCCGGGCGATGCCCCGTGGGCGGGTGCGTCGATTCCGATGACGGAGAAGCCCGCCGCGCGCAGTGGCGCGATGAAATTGCCGAAGCGGGCCGCGTGGCTGCCCCATCCATGCAGCAACACCACGCACGGGTCGCCGTCGCCCCATTTCCATACGATGAATTCATCTGTGCCACTGCGCAGCAGCACCTTGTTCGCCTGCGCGATCACGGGTGCGTCCCCGGGTTCCACCGCGCGGCGCGGCGGCGTGAGAAACATGCGAAAAGCGATGCGCCCCGCGAGCGGCACGCTGAGCCACTGGAGGAACGCGAACAATCGGCGCAGGCGCCGCTGCAGCGCCGGAGTCACACCCGGAACCACGCGACCGAGAACTGGTTTGCGGCGCTCTTCCATGATCTTTAAGTCTATGAAAGTCGGATACAAATTACATGCGCCAAGGCGCGGTGTAGAGTCGCAAGCTCAAATATCGCGAGGGATTTCATGAAACGCACTTACCTAGTTGCCATCGGCGCGCTCTGTGCACAGGCCGCCACGGCCGGCGTCTACGTCGAGATGGTCGACCACGACATCAAGGCAAACAAGAGCACACTGGCGCAGAAAATGTACGTGCAGGACGGCAATGGCCGGTTCGTCGATGCCGACGGCAACGCCACCCTCATCAAGAACGGCACGTTCTACATCGTCGACGACAAGGAAAAGAGCTACGTCGCGGTCGACAAGGCAACCATGGAACAACTCGCGAAGAAGATCAGCGCGGCGATGGACCAGATGAAGGACAAGCTCGCCCAACTACCGCCCGAGCAGCGCGAGCAGATGGAGAAGATGATGCCCGGCATGGGCGGCGACAAGCAGTGGGTCGTCGAAGCGATCGACACCGGCAAGTCCGACAAGGTTGGCGCGCGCAGCTGCCATCTCTGGGACATCAAGCGTGGCGGAGAACTCGACGATCAGATCTGCGTGGTTCCCTACTCGGCATTGCCGGGCAAGGAGAATTTCCAGGCGATGTTCGCCAACTTCGCCAAGGTGTTCGAGGAAATCGCGAAGTCCGTCCCCATGTTGTCCGGCATGATGTCCAACGAATTCGGCGCCCAGGCGAAGGCCAATGGTTTTCCGGTGCGCTCGCGTGCCTATGACAACGGCAAACTGGTCGACGACGAACAGCTCATGAGCGTCTGGCGCGAAGAAGCCATCGCCGCTTCCATGTTCGAAATTCCCGCGGGCTACAAGAAAAAGCAGATGCCCATGGGAGACCAGTGAACGGAGCGCGATGAAGTACGCGGACTACTATGCCGCGCTCGGCGTCGAGCGCGGAGCCTCGCCTGAGGAAATCAAGAAAGCCTATCGGCGGCTGGCGCAGAAAAATCATCCGGATGTCTCGAAGGAACCGGGTGCAGAAGCGCGCTTCAAGGAAATCGCCGAGGCGTACCAGACACTCAAGGATCCCGAGAAACGTGCCGCCTACGACGCGCTCGGAAGCCGGCCGCAGGGCGAGGAATTCCGTCCTCCGCCGGAGTGGGCGCGCCAGCATGGCGGCCCGAGCGCGGCAGGCGGCGAGCAGTTCTCCTTCGACGATGTGGATTTTTCCGACCTGTTCTCGCGGTTTGGTGGAGGGAATGGAGCGCGGCCGGGGCAGGACTTTGAAGTCCCCGTGGAGATCAGCATCGAAGATGCGTTCCGCGGCACCACGTTGTCGCTATCGCTTTCCATGCAGGAATTCGACGCTTCGGGCCGTCCACGGCGGGTGCCGCACACGGTGAAGGCGCGCCTCGCGCCCGGGGCCATCGATGGCCAGCGGTTGCGGCTGCCCGGAAAAGGCGGCAAGGGTTTTCACGGCGGGCGCGATGGCGATCTCTACCTCGACATCACGTTGAAACCGCATGCGCTGTATCGCGCCACCGGTCACGATCTTTACCTTGATCTGCCCATCGCGCCTTGGGAAGCGGCGCTCGGAGCCACGATCGAGGTCCCGACACTTGCCGGTGCCGTCAGTCTCAAGCTGCCGCCAGGGACGTCGTCCGGGCGGAAGCTGCGGCTTTCGGGACGGGGCCTGCCGAAGCCGCGCGGCGGTGCTGGCGACTTGTTCGCGGTGGCGCAGATCGTCGTGCCGGGTGAGCCCAGCGATCGCGACCGTGATCTCTACGGACAGTTGGCGCTTGAGGCGACCCCGGGATTCGATCCACGTCGCCACTTGGGCAAGGAAGGAGCATGAGCAGCGAAACTGAAGTGCTGTGGCTCGATGAGCATCGCGTGGTGAGCCTGCTCGAGCTCATCGAACTCTCGGGCTTGCGCGAAGCAGAGTTGCTCGAACTCGTGCACAGCGGCGCATTGCAGGTGCACAGCATTGCGGGCGGCTACCACTTCACTGCGCGCATGGTCACGGTGGCGCGCACCGCGTCCCGGCTGCGTGACGATCTGGAGCTGGATATGCGCGCGCTCGGCGTGGCGCTCAAGCTGCTCGAGCGCGTGCGCGACCTGGAAGAGGAGCTCTCGCGCCTGCGCGCGCAGATACCGCGTAGTTAGGCGAGGGTCCGCGCGAGGATGGTTTCGGCGGCCGGCCCGCCGGCGCGCGCGACGCAATGGAATGAATCACAGCCCGCGCGGCGCGGTTTACGCGGTGCCGGTGCATCCTTGACCGGCTTGCTGGTCCGAGCTCGATTGTTTCCGGCCGGTGGATCCTGCGCCGCATTGTCGCACTCGAGGTGCGAGCCCTCAGCGGCCGTC
>JBDTSV010000107.1:0-5506 GCA_039930985.1 Pseudomonadota bacterium | reverse complement strand
AAGGTGCCCGGAGCGTCTTCGCGTCCCTCTGCAGGGCCGGTAGTTAGTCAGCTTTGGTTCAGGTTCGATGGCGTCTGATTGGGGCTCGCCAAACCCAAGGGAGCTGACATGAACAAGCGAATCGCCATGGCTCTTCTGCTCGGCACCTGTGTGCCACTCGCCAATGCCGAGGTGGTCGAACTCGCGCCGGATTTGTACATGGTGATCCGCACCACGAGAGCTGTCGACACCGTTGCGGTGAAGATCGGCGCCATCAGCGAGGCGAACGAGTTTGCCGCGAAAAGCGGCCGCGTGGCGGTGCCCGTCACCAGCCGCCTTACGATGCTGGGTACGATGCTAAAAGAATACGACTACCAATTCCGCGTGATGACGCGCGCGGATGCGTTGGCGGCGAAGCCGGTGCTCGCCGATGTGGTGGTCGCGGTCGGTACGAATTCCTGCGGCGAGCAGGCTGCCAGGCAGGTCGCGGCGATGATGCCGGATCTCAGCAATCGCACCGAGTTGCGCGATCGCGACCTGCTGGCCGCCAACGATCCGAACGCGGCGGACGAAGACCTGAGGCTTGCCGCTGCGTCCGTTCCGGAAGCGCCGGCGAATCCGGGGTTGTCGGTGGCGATCGAACCTTCAGTTCAGTAAAGGCGCGAGTGCATCGACGAGCCGATCGGCGCTCGCGGGCCGGCCGTCGAGCCACTCGGATTCGAATTCCGCCACTTCGATGCCGATGACCTTGCGTTGCGCCAGCACCGTCGCGCAGGCGCGCAGATCTTCGAGCGTGAGGCCGCCGGCCACCTGGTATTCAAGCGGCACGATGCCGGGTTCGAGCACGTCGCAGTCGAGATGCACGTACACGTCGCGCGTGCCCACCGCGGCGGCCAGGCGCTGGGCGAGGTTGGGACCAACTTCCACGATCTTGAGTTGGCCGCTGGCGATCAATTCCTTTTCATGCGGATCCAGATCGCGCGCGCCGACCAGCACCACGTTGGACAGCTTGAGGCCGGCGCCGAGGCCGCTGTCCCAGTGGCCCGCGGCACCGGTGATGACCATGCCGCCGAGATAGGGCACGGCATGGGAATTCGGAAGATTGGAGTCACCGTGCGCGTCGAACCACACCACGCACGCCTCCGGGTGGCGTTGGGCGATGACCGGGATGGTGGCGAGGCCCGCGGCGCAGCGGCCCATGGCGATGATGGCGCGGTCACCATTGCCGAGCGCGGCGCGCAGCGCGTCGGCGACCGCATGCAGGTCGCCGCGTGCCGCGGCCAGCTGCTCGTGCCAGGCGGTGGTGGGCAACGGCGCCTGTGGGGTGCTCACGAACGTGGTGTCGAGTCCATAACGGCGCGCCAGCAGCGCGCCGAGCATTTGCGCGCCGGCAGTGCCACGAATGTTGCGATCGCCGGCGCGGCCGCGGTAGACGATGAGCGAGCGGGAATTCATCGGCCGCGAGACTAGCCACTTGGAGGAAAAGACGCTACTCACACGTGGCGCACCGGCCGGAGAGTACTCCATGCCCCGGGGGAAGCGGCTCGTGCGGGTCGTGCTCGTGAATCGTGAGCAGGCGCCGTTCGCCGCCACGCCTAACAAAGATCATGGAGCCGCTGGCGCCTTCGCCGTTCCAGCCTTCGCTCTCGAGCCTGGCCAGGCCGTCGGCGAATGCGCGGCGCAGGTCGGTACCGGGCGGTAGTTCGGTGGCGTCGAGCACGTTGTGGAACATGTCGCGGAGCACGAGCCAGCGGGAGAGCTGGGAGGTGGCCAGGGGGTCGTACTTGCTGCGTTTGGTTGTCATGCCGCGAACGGTATCGAGACAGGATCGCGGCCGTCCATTCAGTAGTGGGCAGTGCAGCGAGCTGGATGGAGTTCGACGATTTGGAGAAGTGGGCGCGCTAAGTGCGCGCCGGCACAAAAAAAGAGGCCGCGTGAAAACGCGGCCTCTCTGTGGTGGTCAATGTCACATTCATAAGATGCTTGATGCCGCCACGTGCAGGTTCACTCGATCAACCGCGAGGGTTGCGTCATGAATCTACGATTGCAGTATCCACGACCCGGCCTGCGGCTCGAAGCGGCGCTGCTCTGAATTTTGGGTCGTCAATGTCCGACAGAGCTTGATGTCACCTTTCAGGAGAGGTGGATCAACCCGCGCTTGTGCGCGACCGCCACGGCCTCGGTACGGCTGATGGCGTCTAACTTCCCGAGAATCGCCTTAACGTGGGTCTTGGCGGTGCCTTCGGTGATCGAGAGGCGCCGCGCGATGTCCTTGTTGCTGCGCCCCTCGGCGACCAACTGTAGGACATCGAGCTCGCGCGTGGTGAGGCTGGGCTTGGACATGCGCTGCAGCGCCTTGGCCGCGATGCCGGAAGAGGTATAGGGCCGGTCGTCGGCCACGGCGCGGATCGCCGAGAGAATTTCCTGGCGCGGCGCGTCCTTGAGCAGGTAGCCCTTGGCGCCCTGGCTCAACGAACGAAAGATGTCTTCGTCGCCGTCGTACGTGGTCATGATGAGCAGGCAGGCCTTCGGATATTTCTCGAGGACCTTCTGCACGACGGCGGCGCCATCCATCTTGGGCATGCGCAAGTCGAGCACCATGACGTCGGGCTTGTGCTGCTCGTACAGCTCGAGCGCTTCGGCGCCGTCGCCGGCCTCGGCCACCACCTGCATGTCGGGCTGCTGATTGACGATGGCCGCGAGTCCGTCGCGAACCACCGGGTGATCGTCGGCGAGGATGACGCTGATCTTGCGGGCGGGTGCCTTGACTGCGACTTTCATCGCGCCACGGGCCGCGGCAGGCAGATGATCACGCGCGTGCCTTCACCGGCCTTGCTCTCGATGTGGAACTGCCCGCCGATCGCGCCGGCCCGCTCACGCATGTTGTTGAGGCCGTAACCCTGCTGCGCGTAGAGCTCCGGCATCAGCGTCATACCGCGGCCGTCGTCGATCACGCTCATGGTCCATTGCGCCGGTTCTTCGAGCAGCACGATGCGCACGTTGCTCGGATGGGCGTGGCGCAGCGCATTGCTCACGGCTTCGGTGGCGATGCGCAGCAGCTCGTGCTGGCGCTCGGGTACGAGGCCTTCGCCGCTGACGGCACCTTCGAAGCTGCAGGTCGCGCGGCCCTCGACGGTGGCGCGCTCGGCGAGCTGCCGCAGCGCGAGCTCGAGGCCCACGCGCTTGCTCTGATCGGGCCGCAAAGCCATCACCGAGCGGCGCGCGTCCGCCAGGCCCTGTTTCGCGAGGTCGTGGATGCGCGTGAGGATCGAGGGCAGGGGAGAATTGCGCGCGCATTCATGCATGGCTTCTTCGGCCGCGCCGAGCTGCATGAGAATGCCGGTGAATCCCTGGGCGAGGCCGTCGTGGATTTCCTGGCCGATGCGGTTGCGTTCGGCGAGCACCGCCGCGTCCTTGGCGGCCATGCCGAGCTTCTTGAGGCCGATGCACAACGTGGCCTGGTGCGCGATCGAGAGCGCGAGTTCGGCGCGTTCGGCGCTCATCGGTTCGTTCTGGCGGAACACGAGGCCGATGAAGCCCATGCTGGTGCCTTCACCGAACACCAGCGGAAGTAGATAGGTGCTCTTGTGCCCAGAGCGCGCGTGCCAGGCGGCGACGCCCGGCCAGGTGAGACGGTCGAGCGGCTCGAGCGGGTAGAACACTGGCTGCTCGAACTGGTTCAGGATGTCGAAGATGCGCGCTTCTTCCTCGGTAGCGGTCGGCTGGAAGGGCGGCGGACCGATCTGGCCATTTTCCACGTGAATGAACACCTTCCAGGCCTTGGCCTCCGCATCGAAGCCGATGGCGAAGGCCGCTGCGGCCTCAAGCTGGCGCGTGGCATCCAGCAGCATGTTGGCGATGAAATCGTGCGGATCGGGATCGCGCGCGAGCGTGACGAGGTTGGCGCGCAGCGTGGCGTTGGCCTTGGCGAGATGCGACAGGCGCTCTTCGGCGGCCAGCTCGCGCTCGCGGCTTATGGTGTCCACCAGCCGCTGGCGGTGCAGGGCGGCGCCCACGAGGCCGGCGGCAATCTCGAGCGCCGAGACGATCGAGGAATCGAACTCGCGTACGCGCTGCCAGTCGTCGAAGCCGATGACGCCGACGTATTCGCCGTCGACGAGGATGGGCACGATGGCCGAGGTGCGCGCCTTGTCGCTGGTGATGCTCACACCATCGATGGCACGGGCGGCATCAGGGCAGAACACCACGCTCTTGCCCGACTGCAGCATGGTGCAGAACTGATCGGAACGCGGCTTGTTCCATGGATCGGTGCCATCGCACTCTTTCATGTTGCAGGTGTCGCTCAACGACTCGGTGACCCATTCGGCCTGGATCTTGAGCCACTTCTCGCCATTGGGACCGATCTCGGCAAAGGCCAGCGCGGTGCGGTCCACCTGCGCGGCTTCGCCTAACAGTTGCAGCACCTCGGGCATGGCCTTCATGGCGTCGGGCGCTTCGAGCAGCAGACGGCTGGCCTGCGCCGAAGCCGACAGCAGCCGTTCCCGCTGGAGCAGGTATTGGGTGTTGAGGATGCCCTCAGCCGCGGCGGCGAGATCTACTGGGTTGATGCTCATGGGTCGGTACTGTAACGCTGACCCTATTAATGTGTCTGCGCGGTGGTTTGCCAACCCCCGCCCAGGGACTTGTAGACCGCAATCAGGCTGGTCGCGGCCTCGGTACGGCTGCGGGCGAACCGATCTTCGGTTTCGAGCAGCGTGCGCTCGGCATCCAGAACCTGGAGGAAGTCGCTGGCACCGTTTTCATAACGCACCCGGGCCAGGCCCGCGGCGGTGTTGCTGGCGCGTACCGCGGCCTCGTCATGCACCAGCCGGTCGCGTGCCCGGGCATGCGTGACCAGTGAATCTTCGGTCTCTTCGAGAGCCTGCAGAACAGTCTGTTCGTATTTGAGGACCGCGCCTTCCTTGCGCCACCTGGCGGCGCCGATGCGCGCCTGCACGTGGCCGAAGTCGAAAATGCCCCAGGAGATGCCAGGGGCGAGCACGTAGGAGTCCGTGCCCCGGTCGCCGAGCGCCCCGGACGTGGCGGCGACATAGCCCGCGTTGCCCGTGAAGGTGACACGCGGGAACAGATCTGCGACCGCCACGCCAATGCTGGCGGTTGCGCCCGCGAGCTCGCGCTCGGCGATGCGGATGTCGGGGCGGCGCCTGAGGAGGCCCGCGGGATCGCCAACCGGAACGATGCCCGGCAGCGATGGCAGGTTCTGCGGCGGCGTGAGCTCGGCGCGCAGCGCGCCGGGTTCCCGGCCGACCAGCACGCTCAGGCGATGGATGGAACGTGCCACGGCGGCTTCGAGCGGCGCGATGGTGCCGAGCGTGCCCGACAGTTGGGCCTGCGCACGCGCGGTATCGAACTCGGTGCCGCTGCCCGCATCGAGCCGCACTTTCGCCAGGTCGAGCGTCGACTGCTGATTGGTGACGTTGCGGCGCGCGACGTCGAGCTGCTGCTGCTGGCCGCGCAGCTCGAAATAGGTGCGCGTGACCTCGGCGGTGACGATGACCTGCGCATC
>JBDTSV010000106.1:0-32326 GCA_039930985.1 Pseudomonadota bacterium | reverse complement strand
CCGTGTCCGCGATGGTCTTCGCGACCGTGCGCCAGTTCAGCTCCTGCGTGTCGTCGAGCTCGTGGCGACCGGGTACACCGCCGGTGTGGTAATGGGCGAACCACTGGTGGTTGTCGCGGATGGTGCGCATCACGTCGCCTTCCATGATTTGCATATGGTAGATGTCGTAGAGGAGCTTCACGCGCGGCGACTCGACTCTTTTCACCACCTCCACGCCAAACCAGGTGCGGTCGCCCTGGTAATCCTTGTGGTCAACCTTGCTGTTGAGTAGTTCGACACAGATCGTCAACTCGTGCTCCTCGGCCGCTTTCTTGAGGCGGTTGAGGCCGATCACGCAATTCTTGATCGCATCGTCATCGGCGATGCCCTTGCGGTTGCCGAAAAAGGCGATGATGTTCGGCACGCCCGCCTTCTTCGCCCGCGGCATCGCGTCGATGATGCCGTTAACGATCGAGTCATGGTTCGCGGGATCGTTCAGACCATTGGGAATGCCGCCAGGACTCGTGTTCCACGCCATTGAACAATGCAAGCCATGGTCGGCGAGAACGCCCCAATCTTTCTCGTCCACCAGGTCGATGGCAGTGAGGCCCATCTGTGCCACCGCCTTGCAGAACTCGGGGAGCGGTATCTTCTGATAGCACCAGCGGCAGACCGACTGCTTGAGGCGGCCTTTCTGAACGATGGGATTGGCCTTCGGCGCGGCGGCGGCAGCGGATGTGAGCGTGGCTCCCGCGAGCGCGGCTCCTGCGGCGGTCAAGGCGTCACGTCGAGTCATTTGGGCCATCTTGATCAACTCCCTTCATGCACAACCGAACGAGCACCGGGCGGCGCGAATATCAGCCTATGCGGTGCAAGCGGGCCGGGTCAATGCTGAGTCGCAGACGGGTCCGTAACGCGATCGAACTGACCTGGTCTCGAATATTCGACTCCAACTGGAATTGGAGTGAGGTGGCTGCACTATCCTTGGCGGCAGAGGTTGGCGGAATGTAGTTAGTGACTTACCGTACGCGCATCGGCTACCTATGGAAGAATGGTGCGTGTCACGACGTTGCACGGGCGGCGATATCCGTGAATCCGGATTCGTCGGATCTTATCCGCAATGGGAGTTAGTGGGGGCGAGCGGCAAGACACTTCAAAAGGTCGCCGCCGGCTTGCGGCGCTCCGGTAAAATGCTCGGTGCCACGATCCAGCGAGGAAAGTTCATGACTCTATGGAAGCTGCTGATTGGGTCGTTGCTCGCCATGAGCATCAGCGCGGTGTTCGCGCAGGGGATGCCCGGCGATGCAGCGGGAACCAAGGACCACCCCAACATCAGCCGGTATGCGGGTTCTTGGCTGTACGCAGGTGAGGAACGAGACTTCGACGAAGTGACGCTTCCTGCCGGAGAAGGCAAGACCGTGCGGATCGAAGGTAGTTTGACGCGATTGCTGTATCTGTCGCCGCCCGGCAAGACGACCGCCGACGTGCATCGCAATTATCAGGCGGCTCTGGAGCGAGCGAGCGCGACGCGCATCGATTCCTGTGCAGAGAATTGCCGGTCGCGCAACTTCAAAGCCCTGGTGGGCGACGCCAATTCGAACAAGAAGCAGGCCACGCCGCGGCTTGAAGGCTACAGTGTGACCGACATGCTCCAGTACGGCATCGAAAACGATGCTGCGCGTTACTGGTACGGCACGCTCCAGTCGCCGAGCGGCTTGCTCCACATCGTGATTTACACCGGGCGCCCCGGTCTCATCGCGCACCAGACGAAGTATGTGTCGACGCTGGTGATGGTGGTGCAGGAAAAACCACTGGAGACGGGCAAGGTTCAAGTGGACGCGAAAGCCATGGCTTCGGGGCTTCACACTGACGGCAAGATCGCGCTCTACGGTCTGTATTTCGACACGGGCAAGAGCGAGATCAAGCCGGAGTCGAAGCAGCAGCTGGACGAGATGGCAAAGCTGCTGCAAGGCGATCCGCGCCTCAACGTGTTCATTGTCGGGCACACGGACAACCAGGGCCGATTGGAATCGAACCTCGTCTTGTCGCGCGCCCGCGCGCAGTCGGTGATCGACACGCTAGTCAGGAACTACAAGATCGATGCGAAGCGGCTGGCGGCCGGCGGGGTCGCAAACTACTCACCGGTGGCGAGCAACAGTGCGGAGCCAGGCCGCGCGAAGAATCGGCGCGTGGAGCTGGTGCTGCAGTAGCGCGTGTATGTCATTCGCGCGAGATTGTAGGTTTTGTCGTCCGATTACCGGGCGGCAATCTCCGCGATCTTGCGCGCCAATGGCTCACGAATGGCGGCTCCATCCCGATTGGTCAAAAGCGCCACGGCAATATTGCTGTCAGGAAACCAGTACAGCAACGCCGACGCGCCGCTTTGTCCACCGGTATGAAACCAGGCCGTTTGGCCATCGATTGGCCCGACCATGATTCCCATGCCGTAGTAGTACTTCGGGTCGCCGAAGGGATTGGGTGCCGGTGTGCCATCAAGGAGCTTCGGGCGCTCGAGCATCTGATCTCGAGTAGTCAGCTTTACGAGCTTGCCCGACTGGAATGCCGACACAAATCGGACGAGGTCTTCGGTAGTGGAAAGCCAGCCGCCCGCCGGCAAGTTCTCACTGACATCGCGGAAGGCCGCTCGTGCGATGGTGTCGTCAGGCGCCTTGCTGTAACCGGACACGCGATGCGGCACCAGGGCGAGTGCGTCGTCTTCCGTTATGGCCTGCATCCCGGCGGGCGAGAACACCAGCTCGCGCATCAGCTTGCGGTAGGGTGCTTTCGCGGCGCCTTCCAGCACGCACCCGAGTACTCGATAGCCCAGCGAGCTGTACAGAACTCGCGTGCCTGGCTGAAAAACCAGCGGGTCGTTCCTGAAGGTATTGAGCGGCTTGATGACGTCCGTATAGCGCGTGAACTGGGCTGCCTTTTCGCGCTGGATCAACAGCTCCAGAGCCTGGCGCTCTGCCTCGGTGTCGCGCCTTTCTCCATTGTCACCATAGTTGTGACGTACACCTGCCGTGTGAGTGAGCAGTTGGCGCGCCGTAACTGGCCAAGGCTTTTCAGGAAACTCGGCGCAGTACTGCTGAATCGGCGCATCGAGATCGAGCTTGCCCTCCTCCACCAGTCGCATCGCCGCAGTGGCTGTAAACCACTTTGCGACCGAGGCGGTGCGAAACATGCTCTTCGCTGTGACTGGGACATCCTGTTCGAGATCGGCTTTGCCGAACCCGGCGGTCCATATCTGTCCGCCCTTTGATATGGCGACCGACAGCCCCGGCAGATGATTTGCCGTCAATGCCGCCGTCGCGGCCTCAGAGATTTCCCGTATTTTCACGGCGGAAAGCCCATCGGCATGCGTTGGAGCGGGCGTCACCGGAAAAGCCAGCAGCAACGCAACGAACACCCTGGGCAGCCGCTGAAAACAAGTTGGCATGTCGGGCATCGGCTCGAAACCCCGGTGGTGATTTTCAGGACCGCAACAAATACGACGACTTTCGTACTTTGTCAACGAAGATCTTCGTAGATCATGTATAAGGGCTGCTGAACAGCCGTGACCACCTTCTCCGACTAGCTTGCGCGCCCGAATAGCGGCAAACACTTTTTTAAGGCATTTGCTCACCTGTCCTTGCAGATCAGGTCCCGTCCTGTCTATCCGGCACCAGCGACAGCGCACCTCTGCGTCTCTCGCCCGAGCGGGGCACGAGCTTGGTCTGCGCCGACAGGTTCTGCGCCGACTGCTTGAGTTCCTGACAGTGAGCGGGCAGTCGTTGAAGCAGGGGCAGTAGTTCGTTCGCGGGGACCGGCCGTGAAAACAGATAGCCCTGCAGTGAGATAGCCTGGTGGGGCAGCAGCATCGCCAGCTGCTCGACCCGCTCCACGCCTTCGGCGGTCACCGCCAGACCTAGGCCGCGGCAAAGCGCGATCGTGGCACGGGCGACCGAAGCCGACCGGCCGCTGTCGTCGATTCCGGCGATCAGGCTCCGGTCGAGCTTGACGCGTGTGAGCGGCAGCTGTTGCAGGGACGCCAGCGACGAATATCCGGTGCCGAAATCGTCCAAGGCGATGGCGACACCAATAGAACGCAACTGATCCAGCGTCTTGATCGTGGGCGCGCCGGTCTGCAGCACGGATTCGGTGAGCTCGAGCTCGAGACAGCTTGGCGGCAGCGCGTACTCGCGCAGCAGATCCTCGAGCTTGCTCACGAATCGAAAGTCCAGGAATTGACGTGGCGATACGTTGATCGCGACGCGCGCGTCGGGCCAGCCTCCACGATGCCAGCGCGCCGCGGTACAGATGGCGGTGCGAAGCACCCAGTCGCTGATCTCGACGATCAACCCGGACTCCTCCGCCACCGCCAGAAACTCATCGGGAGAGCGGAAACTACCGTCCGGCATGCGCCAGCGAATCAGCGCTTCGACCAGCTCCACGCCGAACGTTTCGACATCGATCAGCGGTTGATAGAACAGCTCGAACTCGTCGCTCTGGATGGCGCGTCGCAGTCGCTGCTCGATCGCGAACTTCGCCGAGGCGGTGACCAGCAGCTCGGGCGTGAACATCGCGAGCTGGCTGCGTCCGAGCGCCTTGGCGCGGAACAGCGCCGCATCCGCGGCACGCAGCAGTGCCTCCGCATCGCGCTCATGATCGGGAAATATGCTCGCGCCAACGCTGACACTGACGATGACTTCACGATCGTCGACCATCAGCGGCGTGTCGAAGGCGTGCACGATACTCGTGCCGAAGGCGAGTATCGCGTCCGCATCTGCGGCGCCCTGCTGCACGAGCGTAAATTCGTCACCGCCAAGTCGCGCGGCGAACCCGCGGTTCTGCGCGATCGCTCCGAGCCGCTGCGCGATTGCGATCAGCACGCGATCGCCGTAGGAATGGCCCATGCTGTCGTTCAGTGTCTTGAAGTTGTCGATGTCGAGGAAGAACACACCGATGCGTCCGCCGGCGACGCGCTCTCGATCAAGTGCCTCGTTGAGCGCACCAAACAACTGCCGGCGGTTGGCGATGCCGGTGAGCGGATCCTGTTCCGCCAGCTCCTGCAGTTGACGCGTGCGTTCGTCGACCTTGGCTTCGAGCCGTTGCTGTGCGTCACGCGCCGCCGCGCGCGCCACCGCCAGCTGCTGCGCCATGGAATTGAAAGCCACGGCCAACGTGTCGAGTTCGCGGATGCCGCCGCTGGCCACCACGCGGGCGTTTTCGCCGCGGGCGAGCCGATGGGTCGCAGCCAGCAGCCGCCGTACCGGCCGAACGATGCTGAAGATCGTCGCGAAGCACAGATAGAACAGCACGACGAGCACCACGGCGCTGACCCACGCCACGAGCGAGCGGTTGGGACCGGTCTCGGTGGCAGCAATGGCTGGTGCAATCTCTGCTTGCTGTGAGCTCGATTCCTGAGGCGCCTCGGGGAAGTGCGCTGGCAAGAGCGCCGCGAGTTTCCGCGACCCGCGCGCGAAGGCCTCGATGGCCCCGATGCGGCGCTCCTCATTCTTGAAGAGTGCAACACGCGTGGTCGTCAGGGCCTGCACGTCGTCGCTCATCGCGTGATACCAGTCCCCTCCAGGCGACCGACGCAATGCCGCCTGCCGCTCCGCGAGCGTCGTCGCAAGCGTACGTTCCGTGGCGGCGAGCGGCCCCGTATCCAGTTCACGCGCATCAAAAGCACCCCGCATCGCAAACGCCGCGCGCAACCGGTCGAGCTGCGTGCGAATCTCGAGCAGGGAGTCACGCGTGGCGGCGCGGCCGAGGATTTTCCAGGTCTGCTCGATCGACGTCCTGACGCGCATGTCCATGCCCGTCAGCAGGCCCGAGTATTTCGTGAGCAGCTCGCGGCGAGCGCGCCGGGATTGCACCAACGCGTCGGCGCTCTTCTTGTGTTCGGCGATGAGGCGAAGGACCTGGCTCGAAGCGAGACCGCCCTCGTCGAGATACTTTCCGAGCGTGCGCTCGAGTTCGGAACGCGCGCGCGCGTAGCTCAAGGCCGATGTAGGCGAATCCGCGTCGGCGTGATCCTGGGCGGCGCGATCGAACTCGCTCAATGCGCTCAGCACCACCGCCGACATGGCCACGCGTTTTGCGCGGCCCATGGACTCACGCAGCACACCTATCTGCTGCGTGTCGAGAGCGCTGCGCTCCATCGCCACGCTGCGCTGACGCTCGAGAATGGCGACGCCGTTTTCGACGATGAGATTCGCGGTCGCCGCCAAAGCGCCGACGCACGCGAACGCGATGATCAGACGCGGCATGATCCCAATGCTGCCGAACGTGAGCCAGCCCTTCAGGCGCACGTAATGGCGTTTGAACCGATGGCGACCGTTGCGGAACATGAGCGCTACCCTGATTCGCTCCCCAGCCCTGGCGTCAGACTCGACCAAAGTGCGCCGCAGTATGAGGGCGCAATTCACGCTTTCCTGTAGGCGGAATCCGGTAGCAGCCACGCAGGCTGGATTAAGGGGCAAACGGTGGCCGTATCCGTGTGAACCGAGGTTCACGGCGGGATCTGCCTAACAGCCCAGTCGGCCCATTGCTAGGCGCCGTCCACGCAGCCGTAAGCAGGTGCCTGGTGCGGCGGGATCGGGAGCTTCATCAGTGATCGAACCGGATCATGAACATCGCGAAATCCTGACCACGGTTGGGCGTCTTGACGCCGCCATTCGACCAGTGCCGCGCGGATATCTCGAAAGTCGCGGGGAATCCGTCGGCATGGAAGCGCAGGCCGAGCTGCGACGAAAAATTCCAATGCGTAACGCTCAGGATGTCCTGCTCAGTCTTGTACGAAACGCCGAAGCCGAAGAACGCGCGCAGCGGACCGCGGTCGTTCAATTGAAACCGGCGCGACAGCGACGCCGCCCAGTAGGGACGCGCTATCAGCTGATCGAAATGTTCCTGGTTGTCGGACGAGATCTGCGAGCTCGCGAAACGAAACACACCGAATTCCCAGCGGCTGCGGTCCCAGGTGACCGTCATGGGGATTACCATGCCGGCGGTGTTCTCGAACGAGTGATAGGTGCCGCCAACACCGACGTGGAATTCGCAGCTGCGGCAAAACCGGTAGGCATCCTTGATGGGGCGAGACAGCCGCGCGGCCGGCCGTTCCGAAATATCCCAGGCCTCCTCTGACAGTGCGATGCGTTCGTCGAGCATTGCCGAATCTTCGAGTTGCAATGTTTCTTCGGGCCACTGCGGCGGGGACGCCAGCTCGGCTGGCTCGAGGCCAGCGGGCGGCATCTCACTGGGAATGAGCTCGAGAGGCGAAGCCGCCCAGCTCGAGATGGAGACTGTCAGGAATAAACCAGCGAGAAGCGTGCGGACTGCTCTTCTTCCCTTCATTGCGACGCGATCAGACTTCATGTTCATTTGAACGCATCTTCGTATGTTTCGGATGCACGCGAAATTGCTCGAAGGTGTTGGATGATTGCCTCCAAAGAAAGGGTTACAACCTATCTCTTTCGGGATAGACATCTGTCGGCGCCGAAGTTCGATTCCTGTCAGCTTCTTTGAAGTGCGCTTGTTTGGCCTACCTATTGCGTTTGCGAAACGCCCGGAATAAGGGCGGCTTTTCTGCCTTCGCTGACAAACGATGACAAATTGGTGCACGATTCACCGAGTTGGTATCGTCGTGAGAGAACCCGAACGCCATGACCCCAGGCCGCCACTCGAAGGATATTCGCCAGGAACGCATCGTCGCGTCACCACGCTGGGATGGCCTGCGCTTCCGCAACACACGTCCGGCGCCGCGCGGCGAACCGGGTGTGGCCATGCCTTCGCTCAGCGACTTCATCTGCGGTGGCAACCGCCGTGTCCCTGAGGCGCCGCTGCCCTCGTTGAATCCGCGCGACGGCTGGACGCGCCCGCCGCACACTGGGCTGCGCGCGACCTGGTTAGGTCATTCGACGGTGCTGATCGAGATCGACGGATGGCGCGTGCTCACCGATCCGGTGTGGGGTCCGCGCGCGTCACCGTCGCGGTTCATCGGGCCAAAGCGCTTCCAGCCAGTGCCGGTGGGGATTCGCGAGCTGCCCCCGCTCGATGCGGTCATCGTCTCGCACGACCACTACGACCATCTCGACTACACCACCATGCGGCAGATGCGCCGGCAGGCGACGCCCATTGTCACGTCGCTGGGTGTCGGCACGCATCTCGAAGCGTTCGGCATCGCGCCAGCACGCATCGTCGAACTCGACTGGTGGGAATCGCACCGCATTCCGAACACCGGTCTCACCCTTCATGCTGCGCCGTCCCAACATTTCTCAGGCCGCGGCCTCAAGGACGGCAACCGGACCGCGTGGTCGTCGTTCGTCATCGAGTCGCCGCGCCACAAGGTTTTCTTCAGCGGTGACACCGGCCTCACCGGCGAATACACCGACATCCGCAGCCAGCTCGGGCCGTTCGATCTCGTCATGCTCGAGGTCGGCGCGTTTCATCCGGCCTGGGGCAACATTCATCTCGGGCCGCAGAACGCGCTCGCGGCTCATGCACTGTTGGGTGGCGGGCCCTTCCTGCCTATCCACTGGGGCACGTTCAATCTCGCGCTGCACGCCTGGGATGACCCGGTGGAGACGTTGCTGAAACTGGCACCGAAAACGGACGCGCAGATGGTGATGCCGCGACTCGGCGAACCCGTGGAGCCGGCCGAGCAGCGAAGGCTGGAAACCTGGTGGCGCGGAATCGACGCGGGCAGGTCACGGAAAAAGCTCGCGCCCGGAACGCGCATGCCCAAGGCCATGCCCTTCCCGCCGGACTGATATTCCCGGACTAGCTACCGGGCAGGTCGAATACCAGGATTTCCGACTTGCCGCCACGCGTGATGTCCACGCGCGCCTCGTCGGTGAGCTTGAGTGCGTCACCGACATTGAGCTCCACGTCGTTGATGTGAACCGAGCCACGCGCCACGTGGATGTAGGCGCGCCGTCCGGCGGCAAGGTCGAGGCTGGCGCTCTCGGCGCCGTCGAACAGACCGCTGTAGAGCCTCGCGTCCTGGTGGATGCGTACCGAACCGGCTTCGCCGTCGGCCGAGGCTATCAACCGCAGACGTCCGCGTTTCTCGGCTGGATCGAAGTGTTTCTCTTCGTAACTCGGGGGAATGCCGGCGACATCGGGCTGGATCCAGATTTGCAAAAAGTGCACCGGATGAGTCGTCGAGGCGTTGAATTCGCCGTGCCGTACACCGCTGCCGGCGCTCATACGCTGCACGTCGCCAGGGCGGATGGTGGACCCTGTGCCGATCGAGTCCTGGTGCGCGAGTTCGCCTTCGAGCACGTAGCTGATGATTTCCATGTCGCGATGACCGTGCGTGCCGAAACCCTGCGCCGGCGCCACCCGGTCCTCATTGAGCACGCGCAGCGGACCGAACTGGACCTGGTCCTCGTCGAAATAGTCCGCGAACGAAAAGCTATGGTACGAGTCAAGCCAGCCGTGATTGGCGTGGCCACGGTCTTCGCTGCGTCGGATCACTTTCATGAATACACTGTAGCGAACTCACCGAGAGACGATCATGAAAGAAATCGGCTTTATTGGACTGGGCCGCATGGGGTCCAACATGGTGCGGCGCCTCGCGGGTGCCGGGTTTCATTGCGTCGCCTTCGACGCCAACCCGGCCACGATTCAAACACTGGCGGCGTCCGCGGGAAATATTGTGGGCAGTGCAACGCTCGCGGAATTCGTGGCTGCGCTTCCAGCACCGCGGGTCATCTGGCTCATGCTGCCGGCGGCGGTCGTCGACCAGGAAATCGGCAACCTTCGGCCACTCCTGACTCCGGGCGACGTGATCATCGACGGTGGCAATTCCTACTATCGCGATGACCTGCGGCGCGGGGCGGAATTGAAGACAGCCGGTATTCATTACCTCGATGTGGGCGTCAGCGGCGGAATCGCCGGCGGCGAGAAGGGTTACTGCCTCATGATCGGCGGCGAGAAGTCCGTGGCCGATACGCTCGAGCCGCTGTTCGCCGCGCTCGCAACCGGCGGCGATGCCTCTAACTATCCTGGTGCTCCAGCCGGTACCGCGTCGCGCGGGTACCTGTACTGTGGCCCCTATGGCGCCGGTCACTTCGTGAAGATGGTGCACAACGGTATCGAATACGGAGTGATGGCGGCTTACGCGGAAGGGTTCAACATCCTGCGCAATGCCAATATCGGCACGCGGCCGCGCGAGAAGGATGCCGAGACCACGCCGCTCTCGCATCCCGAGCACTACGCCTACGATTTAGACGTCGCGCAGATCGCGGAAGTCTGGCGTCACGGCAGCGTCGTCCGTTCCTGGCTGCTGGATCTGACGGCCAGCGCGCTTGCCGAGGATTCAGGCCTCGCCGGGTTCGCCGGCCGCGTTTCCGATTCAGGCGAAGGGCGCTGGACGGTTGCGGCCGCGGTGGACGAAGGCGTGCCCGCTCCGGTGATTACCGCCGCGCTATACAGCCGCTTCGAGTCACGTGGCAACGCGGACTACGGCGACCGGCTGTTGTCGGCGATGCGCAAACAGTTCGGCGGTCACGTGGAAAAGAAAACCGGTGGCTGAAGCCTGCCGCTCAGGAAAATTCGCGCACCATCGCTGACATTTCGCGCATGAAGTCTTCCGAGCGGACTCCACCGCCGCCGGACACGAAAGGCTCGCGATACCACGGCCAGGGATACACGACGCTGCGTTGCGGACGATCACCGCGCAGCAAGGTGAATTCGCGCCTGGAGAATCCCCGGCGGATGGAGGTTTCGATGTTCTCGCTCGTCACCGAATACACCGCGCCATCGACCAGCACGAACAGCCCGGACTTGTAGTTAGGTTGGGCGTCGAAGCGATCGCGCGAGGCGGCGAAGTACGCGGCGAAAACCGGCCCGCTGACCGACTGGATCTGGCTGCCCACCCCGAGGACGTGCGCGGCGTTGCGCGGCTCGGTCATGGGCTCGATTTCGGCACGTGCGGCATCGATGAGCAGACTGTAATACGTGCTCCCGGCGGCCTCTCCGGCCTGAAATCCCCTTACACAAACCCGACCGGAGTCGGGAAGCCTACCGGTGTCATTTACAAACATGGGGGTTAGTCCCCTGCCCACCCGGAAAAGTTTTCCGCAATGCGGAATTATTGTCCCGGCAGTGGCGGCGAAACAATAACCCGTGAGCCACCGGCCTTTCGATTGCCCGGTTCGACAAAGCCCACCGGGGCCGAAGACGATTGAAGGCTTGGTTATGAGGCCTGACGCGATATCGCCAGCGTGCCGGTTTCACAAAATTTCGGGCCCGGAAAACGGTTTGAAAACACGTCGTTGCAGCGATTCATTGATTCCCGAGGTACACGGCGCCTGCACGGAGTGACGTCGCGTCCAACGCCTGACTCGTCGTCCACCACGCTCTCTAACATCCAGCCACCCCCGTCTGCCGGCCGGTGGAAATATCGGTCCCCAGCCGTTTGAATCCAAAGACGTCGGCGAGCGCGTGCTCGCGGCCCTCGATGCCGGCGCGAATCATGTCGCCGGCGTGCACGCTGTACGTGATGCCGTTGCCTCCGTAGCACAGCGCAAACTGCAGCCGCGGATTCCTGCCCGGAATGGCGCCGATGAAAGGCAGGCCATCGCCGGTCTCGGCGAAACTTCCGGCCCAGGTGTACGCCACGGGCGGCAATTCAGCACCAAACAAGTCCTGGTATTTGGCCGCGAGTCGACGGACCTGCCGCGGTAGCAACGCTTCGCGCGCCACGGAGCTCTTGAACGGCACATCTTCGCCGCCGACGATGAGCCTCCCGTCGGCGGTCCCGCGCACATATATATAGGGTCGCGCGCTCTCCCAGATGAGCGGCATCCCCGTGGCGCGCTCCACTGGACTCAGCGGCTCGGTGACCAGGGCGAAGGTGTTGTGGATGTTAGCCACCTCGATGGGAACAAAGCGCAGCGATTCGTACCCGGCGCAAACCACCACGTGCGCGGCGGTCACCGCGTGGCCCGCCTCGGTGCGCAGCCGGAATGCCGCCGCGTCTTCCTCAATCGTCTCGACCTTGGTGCGTGCGTAGACCTTCACGCCATGGCGCACGCAACCCTGGATGAGGCCGCGTGCCAGGCGAAAAGGGTCCACCTGCGCGCCCAATGCCGACAGAATTGCTCCGGGACGCTGGCAGCCGAAACGGCGCTGTAGTTCGCCCTCGTCCAGCCAACTGACGTTGAACCCGATGGCGCGACGCGCGGCAAGCTCGGCCTCGAGCGTTGGCACTGCGGCCTCGTTCTGCGCCAGGAACACACTCTCGCGCCGCTCATAATCGGCCAGCTGCAGCAACTCCGGCATTCGCCGTTCGAGCAGCTCGAAGCTGCGCGCGCAGGCCGTGTACGCCAGCGCGGCCCTGGGCGCGCCTAACAACCGCGTGAGTTCCATCAAAGGCGTGTCGATTTCGTATTGGAGCAGCGCGGTGGA
Source organism: Pseudomonadota bacterium (assembly GCA_039930985.1). GTDB lineage: Bacteria > Pseudomonadota > Gammaproteobacteria > Steroidobacterales > Steroidobacteraceae > CADEED01. The sequence continues at coordinate 19,948 of JBDTSV010000106.1, read as the reverse complement.
CGCGCTGGTGCTGCCCTGAGCCACGTCGCGCTGGTCGAGCACGACGATGCGCAATCCGGTCTCGACCAGCGAGTCCGCGACCAGCGCGCCGGTGATGCCCGCGCCGATGATGGCAATGTCGCAGTGGATGGGGCGATCGAGCGGCACCCCAGCGGCGCCGATGCCATTGCGCAAGAGCCAGTATGGCTCGCGCGACCGCACGGCCGAAGCATTGTTTCTATGAAATGGCCACATGCGCGAAGCATAGGAGCGAGGCGCGCGCCGCCCTGTAAGACAAAGCGCGCAAGGCGGCAAGGGCTTTGGATCACTGCGTCGTAGTCAGTCCCATGACTCGCACGTACTGATAGCACGAGCACGACGCTGCCTCGAGGCCGTGCTGGTCCAGGATGGTGATGTCACCGCGTCGATAGCGAATCAGCTTGCGTCGCTGCAGGGCGCTGGCAGCCGTGGTCACGCCGACGCGACGCACTCCGAGCATGTCCGCCAGAAATGCCTGCGTCAGATGGAAGCTGCCGCTCGCCATGCGCTCGGCGGTCATCAACAGCCAACGCGCCAATCGGGATTCAACGATGTGGAAGCGGTTGCAGGCCGCCGTCTGGCTGACCTGGATCATCAGGCCGTCCATGAAGTGCAACAGGACACGCTGCAGGTTGGGGTTGCGGTGAAATTCCCGCAGGAAATGCGTCGACTTGATTTTCAACGCGGTGCCGGTGCCCTGGACCAGCGCCCGCACCGAAGAGGTGCTGGCACCGAACGCGAGTCGCGCGCCAATCATGCCCTCGCGCCCGACCAGGCCGACTTCGAGTGCGCGATGTCCTTCAACCAGCGTCAACAGCGAAACCAGCGAGTTGTCTGGAAAATACACGTGGTGCATCTGCTCGCCGGGTTCGTACAGGACATCGCCATAGTTGAGCGCGACTGTTTCGGCGCCTTTCGTCAGCCGCGCATATTGAGCGGGCAGAAGCGCCACGAGCAGGTGGTTAGAGATGCTGGTCGGCGCCACGGTGGCCATGCGACTGCGTCCCGAACGCACGAGCCCGCGAGGTATGGGCGGATTCCGTTTGCCAGTTCGCTCGCGCGTGACCACCGCGTGCACCGCCCCTTTACCTGGCAGCGCCGCGATGGTCAGCGTGCAGGCGTGACTCCCTTCGATGTCACGATAGGCATATTGGCGCCGGAGTGCCGCCTTGGCGCCAGACAACACCTGCCGAAGGCTTACCGCCAGCCCTTCCGCGTGCGCGCACTCGGATTCGGGAGCATTGCGGCAGGCAACCAGAAAATTCCCGCCCTCGCGCACGCGAAGTCCAGCGCCAGGCTGTGCGACAAACGCGCGCCATGCCTTGTTAGCCAGGATCACAGTTCCGTCCTGATCGATCACGCAAACCTCACCGGGCAGCGCATCGAGCGCGCTCAGCGCAATGTTGCTCGTACCGAGTTGTGCGCTGCGCGCCTCGGGCAGCATGAGCGCACTTTCGCTGGCGTGGTCCATGACTGCGTCGATCTCGCCGGCATCGAATGCTCGTAGCTCTTCCGTTCCCGTGACCAGCCTGCGCAACCAGTCCTTGAACGCCGCTTCCCCCTGATCGGGATAGGGTGGCCGATCGTTCCGCGGCGTCGCGAGATTCATGCGCTGAGCGCCGGTGAGAGGCCGAGCGCGGCCAACACACTGCTCGTATCGCTCAAGTTGCCGATGACATTCGCTCCCGGCGTCGGCGAGAGTTTGGTGAGACTGGGCGTGACCAGCACACCGTCGTCGAGCGCGCGCCGCGGATGCTCGCAGACGTCGACGATTTCCAATTTGTAACCGTCCTGCAGATATTGACTGCAGATGGCTTCGAGATTGGCAATCGCCTTGACGGAGTTGGGCGCCCGGCCGGCGACGTACAGGCGCATCGTGACCACTGTGGTCGTCCCCACTCTGGCTCGCGACTTCGGCTTGCGTTTAGTTGCCACGTCGCCGCTCCTGGCCGTTGCCGTTGCCATTGCCGGTGGAAATGGATTTTCGCCTGGCAGTGCGCCGTTTGTGCGACACCGCGGCGGCGCCCTCGCCGTTCGAGCCGCGTAACCGGCGCAGTTCATTGGTCCGCTCGCCAGACGACACTCTGCGCGCCGCGTCGTCATGCGAATACAGCGCCAGCGCTGCGCGCTGCCGCTCCAGGTCGAGCTGTAAGCCGGTGATGCGCGCGGAAATATCCGCCTCGGCGAATTGCAGCTCGCGATGTTTCTGGCTCGACTCCGCCGCACGATTGAGGGCGCGGGTCTTCTCTTCGGCTTCCTTTTCCCAGCGCAGAGTGCCCATGAGCACCTCGCCGCCCGAGGAATAGACTTCCACCAGCGCCGGGCCATCGTCGCTCAGCACCAGCTCGCGCACCTGGTTGGAGTGGTGCGTGCCGCGCGACTTGACGATGGTGAGCGCCCGATTGCGCTCGCCGCTGCGCACCAGATAAGACAGCTGGATCCAGGTGTCGGCAGTCGTCGATATCTGCAGTTCGGCGGCCTCGGCCAGCGGATCGTCGCCTTCAACCAGTGCTGTGACGATGGCGGTGATGTGGTGGTCACGAACCTTGTAGATGAGCCGGTTGGCGATGGCCCGTGCCGAACTCAGTGCGCCGGTTCGCGCGATCGCCGACAGGGGATCGATCACCATGCAGCGCGGCTTGTGTTCGAGAATCAGGGCCGTGATCTGCATCAGGTGCTCCTCGGGATTCACGGCATCGGTGCGACCCGAATACATTTGCAGCAGGCCTGACTTCACGTGTGCATCGAGATGAATGCCGACCGAGGTCAGATTGCGGCGAATGCGCTCGCCACCCTCGTCGAAACTCACGAACAGCGTACGTTCGCCGCGGCGGCAGGCGCTCTCGGCGAACTTTCCCGCCAGCGTTGTCTTCGAAGTGCCGGGCGCGCCGGTGATCAGCGTGCTGCTGCCGCGGAACAGGCCGCCGCCCAACATCGAATCCAGACCCGGAAAACCGCTCGACACTCTTTCCCTCGTGGCAGGTTGCGCCACTTCGACGATGCCAGGCGCGGCGACTTCCATGCCGGAAGCGCCAAAACTCAACGGATATTCTCCGGGCGCGAAAGCCGAGCCGCGGTACTTGGTGATTTCGAGCCGGCGCAGCGGAACGCCTTGCTCGAGACGCCGATCGAAGCGGACCACGCAGTCGACCATGAATTGCAAGAAACCGTAGCTCACGTCGCTGGTGGTCTCGCCGTCGATTTTCGTGGTGATGATGGCGGTGATCTTGCGATGCGCCAGCCAATCGCGAAGCCGATAGGTCTCGCGCATCCGGGCGCGCGGCGTGCGCAGCAACGACAGCAACACATCGATCCCGTCGAACACCACCCACCGGGCGTCGATCTCTTCCTGCTTGGCATCGAGCATGGCCAGCATGCCGCCGAGATCGAAGTCACCAGACTGCACGAACGTCGGTGAGAGCTGGGCGTTCATGAAGAAGAGATTGCGCTTGGCCAGCGCCGGCAATCGCCAGCCGAAGCTGGCGGTATTGGCCATGATGGCGCTGATGTCTTCCTCGAAAGCGACGACGATACCCGCTTGTTTGCGCTTGCTGGCGCCGCCCATCAGGGTTTGCAGCGCGAACATGCTCTTGCCCGTACCCGGGCCGCCCATCACGAGCGTCGTGCGATTGGCAGGCAGACCGCCGAGACTGAGCTCGTCGAAGCCTGGAATTCCCGTCGCCAGTTTTGGCAAAGATTGCCGAACCGCCTTCGTCGCCGCTGTCACACCCAACCCTCCGATACTCGCCGCAGGCTGCGCCGTTCGGCGAGGTCGCTCTGTGCGGTACCGATCATAGTAAAAAGGGGGACATTCCTATTTTCCCGCCTGGGAAAATAGGAATGTCCCCCTATTCCCGGCTGTCAGAAACAGCCGGGTGAGGAGCAATGATGCTTCAGTTGGCCCCGGCGCCTTCCCCAACCTGGCTGATGACCACTTCGACGCGGCGATTCTGCTGTCGGCCCGCCGCCGACTCGTTGTCCGCGACCGGAGAATTCTCTCCGCGACCGTTCGCACTGAGCCGTGCCGGGCTCACGCCCTGGCCGATCAGGTAGCGCTTCACCGAATCCGCGCGACGCTGCGACAGATCCTGGTTGTATTCGTCGCTGCCCATGCTGTCCGTGAAACCCTCGATCAGCGCAGTCCGCTTGGGATACTCATTCAGGAACGCCGAGACGCGGTCGAGATTCGCGCTCGCACCGGACTTCAATTCCGATTTGCCAGTCGCGAACAGGGTGTCACCCAGCGTGAGGACCAGCCCGCGATCCGTGGGACGTGCCTGAAGCAATTCGATCTGCCGCTGCAATTCCGCCGCCTGCTGTTGGGCAAGCGCTGCCTGATCTCTCGATGCATTCGCCGCGAGTAGCGCGGCATCCGCGTCACCACGCGCCTGATTCGCCGCCAGCTTCTGCTCGGCGGTGTCGGCGCGCGCATTGGCAGCATCGGCCTTCGCGACATCGGCTTCCCGGGTACGCGAGTCGAGGCGCGCTTTCTCACTCATCTGAGCGAGCGTCACGCGCTCCGCTTCCGCCGCACTGTTCTCTGCCAGGGCGCGGGCAGTGTCGACCTTGCGATCCGCGACATAGACGCGATGCGCCGCCAGCTTCAGATCCTTCTGGGACGTTTCCGCAGCCTTCACGGCGACTTCCGCATCTTTGATGGCGACAGGTGCCCGGTTCGCCAGCGTCGAGTCCGCTTGCAGTGCGGTGAGCTTGGCCCGCACTTCTTCGGAGCCCGGCGGCTTCTTGGGCGTGGAGGCGCAACCGATGATCAGTACGGCAGCGACAGCTGCGCCAATGAGCGAACGCACGGGTTGATCATGAGTAGTCTTCATTTGTTGTCTCCGGTCTTGCGCTGCATCTCTTCGATCAGAGTCTCCGTGCTGCGCTTCATGTCTTTGTTTACGGCGTTCGCCTTGGCGACCGTGGATCGCGCCGCCGCGAGTTCAGCTTCAGCGCGCGACTCATCGGCGAGCTGCTGGGCGACGATCATCTGTTTTTCGCTGACCGCGGCGTTGGCCGAGGCAAGCTTGGCGCGAGCTTCGCCGAGTTCGACCGCCGCGTGGGTGGCGGCGTCGACGCGCTCCGCGTTGGCGATGGCCTGCTGGGCGGCGCTAAGATTTTCGGTCGGCGGTGGCATCGAGGCGCAGGCCACGGCCAGCAGGAGGAAGGGGACGCCCAAGGCGAAACGGCGCGCCGCGTGACGCGGTGCTTTTTGGTACGAATGCATGGAATTTCTCTACTGATGACGATGGAGAGCGGACAGGTCCTGATCCATCAGAGCCAGTAGCTTGAAGCAAGACGTTCGCCTTGTCGGTAGGCGAACACCCATACATGGTCGCAAATCAGCGCAGAGCGGAACTTCGCGCTCGAATGCGCCTGAACGGCACCTTCTGCAGTTCGATGACGGTGCCGGTTTGACGAGATAACGCTCGAATCCGGCGGAACGCGCACTTTCGCGCGCAGGATGCTCGATGCTGTCGGTCAGCGCGACCTCAAGCGCAGTGGCGGCCGAATACTCTCCCGGGTCCGGCGGCGCGCGGCGGCTGCGGCAAGTCGGGGATCGGCTCTGGCCGCAAACGTTTGCGCAGAAGCGCACGCCGCGGCCAGAGACGAAACAACTGACGGCTCCACAGCGCCATCGCGCTCTCAGGCGGCGAGCGGCACAAGCAGGCGCCGCCGCGCAAACATTGCCACCGCGCCCAACAACGAGAGAATGCCGCCGACCGCGATCCACGGCCATGCGCTGGCGGTATTCGGCATGGTTGCCACGGGCTGGAATGAAGTGCGCGCAACCAGCGCGGGCTTTTCACTGACGGCCGGGGCCACGTCCGGCTCCGGAACGATGCGCGCCATGGCGGTCGGACCTGCGTCCAGTTCCGTCGCGATCGCGAAGCGGCTTTCCGGCACATAGAAGTTCAGGGCCGAACCCGTCTTCAGCTCGGAAAATTTGAGGCGTCGACCGTCGATCACCACGCGCTGATCGATAGCCGGATCCAGCGTCGGCACGCCTACCGAACCGCCGGCGCGATCCTTGAAGTCGATCTTGACCGAACCATCGGCGTTGACCTTCACCAGCGACCCGGTGAAGCGCGCGAACTTCGCGCCCTTCGAATACAGCACTTCCTGACAGGCTTCGGCAATGCGCGGGAAGCGCGCCAGCATCTCGGGTTGCCACTTGATGGATTTGCATTCGGCGGAGTTGATCTCGGACGCGGGCAAACTCTTTACTTCCAGCGCCTGCGCAAACGCGCCAGAGGTGAACGCCAGGCTCGCCGCGATGGCGAGACGGATTGCGATTCGGTTGGTCATTACTCGACTCCTTGAGACGTTTCGGCGACGGCGCGCACGATGTAGCGCTGCGGCGCCGAACCGACGAAATAGAAGGGATAACACGTGACCAGCGTCAACTCCGACGCCGGGCTCTGCCGCAACGAGCTCGTGTCGTCCGGATTCACTATGGATAACGCCGTGACGCGATACACACGCGTCCCGGAAAAACTTTCGACCTCTATGCGCTCGCCGACCGCGACATCCTTGAGGATGCGGAAGAACCCGTCGCGATGTGCGGCGATGCCGATGTTGCCCCCGCTTCCGGGGGCCGACATTCCCGCGATCAAGCCGGCGCCGCGATCGAGGCTGCGTTCGGTGACATCGCCGTACACCGGCACCGCGAAATCGTGCGCGGGGATGCGCAGTACGGCATTGGGTGTTTGTGCGGGTGCGGCAATTGCCACGGCATAGGCTCGCACGCGCGACCGCGACCACTGGAGCTGGTCTGGCCCGGAAGATTTTTGCGTCCGCGCCACAGTGAACGCGACGATGCCGTCGCTGCGCAGCGCATCGGCATGGGCGCGCCCGCCGGCATAGATCGTCAAAAGCCCTATCCCGAGAGCCAACAGTGCGATTTCAGTCGAGAGCCAGCGCATGCGCGCACCCTACTCACCGGCCGCGCACCCGTCTGTTCGAAAGCGCGCTTAGGCGCGGTCTGTGCGGTAACGAACGCAACAAACTATTCCCGACATCATCTGAGCGGTACCGCACAAACCAGGGCGATGAGACTACACTCGTAACATATGGATCCGTCGACTCCGCTGCAGAATCACATCCTCGATGCATTACCCGAGGCCGAGCGCGCGCGGCTCTTCCCGCACCTGAAGTTAGTCGCGATGCCGCTTGGCCTGGTGCTGTACGAATCGGGGGCTACACTGCGCCATATCTACTTCCCGACCGACTCCATCGTCTCACTGCTGTACGTGATGCAGGACGGCGCCTCGGCGGAAATTGCCGTCGTCGGCAACGAGGGCGCCGTCGGCGTCTCGCTGTTCATGGGCGGCGAAACCACGCCGAGCCGCGCCATCGTGCAGAGCGCCGGCCATGCTTACCGGTTGACCGGTGCGCGCCTCAAGCAGGAGTTCAATCGCCACGGCGAAATGCTCCATATCCTGCTGCGCTATACCCAGTCGCTGATCACGCAGATGGCGCAGACCGCGGTCTGCAACCGTCATCACTCGCTCGACCAACAGCTCTGTCGCTGGCTGCTGTTGTCGCTCGACCGGCTCGAGGGCAACGATCTCAAGATGACGCAGGAATTGATCGCCAACATGTTGGGCGTGCGCCGCGAAGGCGTGACCGAGGCGGCGGGCAAGCTGCAGAAGCTGGGCGCGATCCGCTACAGCCGCGGCAAGATCAGCGTGCTCGACCGGCCCCAGATCGAGAATCTTTCCTGCGAGTGCTACGCGGTGGTCAAGAAGGAGTCCGATCGGTTGCTCTTGCGGCCCCGTTTGTCCTGAGCTCCGTCACGGGCGTACCGCGCACTCCGCAGGGCAGACGCACGGTGAATTCGCTGCCATTGCCGGGCCCCGCGCTGGTAACCGTCACCGCGCCTTTGTGCGCTTCAACCAGGTAGCGCGTCAGGAATAACCCGATACCGAGTCCGCCCTCGGAGCGCACCGTGCCTGACTGGCCCACCTGCGCGAACATGTCGAAGATGGTCTTCAGCTGCTCGGCGGACATTCCAATGCCGTTGTCGGTGACGACGATGACCGCTTCGCGATCCTCGGCATAGGCGCGAATGCGGATCCTGCCACCCTTGTTCGTGTACTTCGCCGCGTTGGCCACCAGGTTTTGCAGCGCCTGGCAGATGCGCATGGCATCCGCCGTCAGGTGCACGGGCGCCGTACTGACCTCGACAACGAGCTTGTGACCATGCGCCGACACATAGGTGCCGACCATCTCCACGCAGCGCTCGACGATCTCGGCGAGCGTCACCGGCACCGGCAGCAGCTCCAGGCTGCCGCAGCGCAGTTTCGATACATCCACCAGGTCATCGATCAGGCGGATCATCCCGATCACCTGGCGGTCGATGATGTCGGCCGCGCGGCGTTGCGTGATCGCATCGAGCGGCGCGTGTTTCAACATCGCGGCCACGTTGCGCAGCGGAACCAGCGGATTGCGCAGTTCGTGCGCCACGATGGCGATCAGATGGCTTTGTGCGGTGTATGAGTCTTGTGTTGCGGAAGTCTCGCTGCGGCTCGTGGCGCGGGCGACCGAATCCAACGTCGCGTTCAACATGGCAGAGGCCTCATTGGTGGTGTCCATCACGCTATCGACATTTGAAAGTGGTCCTGCGACGGCCGGTCGGGGGCGTTGGTACGCTGACGCGCACGGGTCGGCAGGAAAGTCATCACCGCGTGCGGTGGAATCCAGTACGACAGACGGTAGTGATAGACGGTGCGGTCACCGCAGACGACCGTGTGGCTCGCGCGCGGCGTGCCGCGCGCTTCGCGCTCATCGCCATTGCCCGCGAAGTCATAGCGTACGCAAACCACCGCGCGCGGCGGCAAAGCGGCGGGGAGTTGAAATGTCAGAGTTACGCGCGCGCCGGTGGGCAGGTGCGCCGCGCTCAAAGGATCCCGCCACTGGCCGTTCAATGGGTCCGTACCGATGGCAATGTCGGTCAATCCTTCCCGTATCTCGACCATCCGCATTCACTCCCAATGCTGTAGGCATCAAGCTACACCAGAGGTGGGATACGTCCGTTCGCTGGCGTACAGAGCGACTTATATGCATGGCGCAAGGTGCGCGATGCGCTGCTCCCTGGCGCGAACCATGGAAGCTCCGTGCCCACGACCAAACGCCCCCCGCCCGACAATCTTCTGCTCGCTGCGCTGCCTGTCGAGGTTCGTCGTCGCCTGATCGGCGAAAGCGCGCCAGTGGAGCTCAATTTCGCGGAGACGCTGCACGAATCGGGGGACACCATCAGGGACGTCTATTTTCCCCTCAACGGCTTCATTTCCCTGATCACTCCGGCCGATGGCCGTGCGCAACTCGAAGTCGGCCTGGTGGGCAGTGAAGGAATGTTGGGCGTCTCGGTCATCCTGGGAGTCGACACTTCGCCACTGCGAGCACTGGTGCAGGGCACCGGAACCGCCTGGCGCGTGGATGTCGCGCACTTGTCCCGAGTGCTCGAGGACAGCGGCCCGGCACGCGCGCTGCTCAACCGCTACCTGTATGTCCTGCTCACGCAGCTCACACAATCGGCGATCTGCACGCGCTTTCACCTGGTCGAAGCGCGACTGGCGCGCTGGCTGCTCATGACGCGCGATCGCGCGCGCGCCAACCGCTTTCACGTCACCCACGAATTCCTGGCCTACATGCTGGGCGTGCGGCGCGTCGGCGTGACCAGCGCGGCGAGCGCGCTGCAGAAGCGCAAGCTGATCCACTACGCGCGCGGCGACATCAGCATTCTCAATTCGCGCGGTCTCGCTGCCGCGGCCTGCAAGTGCTACGCGGCCGATCGCAAGACCTACGCGCGCATCATGGCCTGAGGGTCGCCTGGCGTGCCCATGCGTCGAATCCACGCGAAAACCGCATCCTGGACTTGCTGCCGCGAACCGATTGAAGGAATCCAGCCGCCGGCGAAGCCGCCGTTCGACCGGTAAATGTGCGCCATGCCAACAAGGTAATATTTGGCCGCTTGATCCGCGCGCCGATGTCAGTTTCATCCGACAACTCTCCGGGTGAACAAGGCATGGCGTCGAGGTGATCGTTTTCGCGTAATGCTCTCTGGCGACCTACACCTGTGGCGGATTCTTGCATCCATTTTTGAGCGAAATCGTTGAACACCTCACGCCGGGAACGCACTGGAGCGACGACCAGATCCTGCGCGAAGAAATCTTCAGCATCGAACGGCTCGAACAGCACGCGAAGACGCTGGCCGCCGCGCAGCCGGTAGGTTCGATTCCGGGATTCGGTCGCTCGCTGGCCACGCGCTTGCGGGCCAACGAAAAGGTGCTGCTGGCGGCATACCGATCGATCGCCAGGGCCGTCGATGAAGGCCGCGGCATCACCCCGGCCGCGGAATGGGTGCTCGACAACTACCATGTGGTCGAAGAACAGATCCGCGAGATCCGTGAAGACTTGCCGCCGCAGTTCTATCGCCAGCTGCCCAAACTCACCGCCGGTCCGTTCGCGGGCTTTCCGCGCGTGTTCGGCATCGCCTGGGCTTTCGTTGCGCACACCGACAGCCGCTTCGAACCCGAGACATTGCGACGCTTCGTGCGCGCCTATCAAAGTGTCGAGCCGCTCACCATCGGCGAGCTGTGGGCCGTGGCCATCACGCTGCGCATCGTGCTCGTGGAAAACCTGCGCCGCGTCGCGCAACGCATCGTCGCCAGCCGCATTGCCCGTCAGGATGCCGATGCGGTCGCCGACCGCCTGCTGGGCGTGAACGGCCAGAAGATCGACGCGAACGCGCTGCGCACCTGGCGTGGCAAGTCGAAGGCACTCGTTCCGGCGTTCGCCGTGCAATTGGTGCATCGGCTGCGCGACCAGGACCCGAAGATCACACCCGCGTTGTTGTTGCTCGAGCAGGACCTGGCGGATCACGAAACCAGCTCGCATGCGCTGCTTCAGGAAGAACACCTGCGCCAGGGCGCCTCGAACGTCACGGTGCGCAACATCATCACCAGCATGCGTCTCATGTCGGACGTCGACTGGGCGGAGTTCTTTGAAAGTGTCAGCCTCGTCGATGAGGCGCTGAACGGCTCAGCGGATTTCGCGGCCATGGATTTCGCCACGCGCAATCTGTACCGCAATGCCATCGAAGAACTCGGACGCGGCTCGAGACTGTCGGAACTCGAAATCGCGCAACGCGTGCTGGCCACCGCGGCGGCGGCGGCCAATCCGCGCGAACGCGATCCTGGCTTCCACCTGATCGCCGAAGGCCGCCGCGCGCTCGAACGCACCATCGACTTCCACGCTTCGTGGCGCGATTGGCCGAGCCGCATCGCCTTCACGGTCGGCGCCCGGGACTACGTGGCCGCGATCGCCTTCACCTCGGCGCTGATCCTGTCGATTCCGGTGTCGATACTGCAGCAGGCCGGAGTCCACGGCGGCATGCTCTGGTTGTTAGGGGTGCTCGGATCGATTCCGGCCATCGACGTGGCCATCTCGCTCATCAACCGCGCGGTCACGCGCGGCGTCAGCGCCAGCCGTCTGCCCGGCCTCGCACTGCGCGACGGTGTACCGGAAGAGCTGCGCACGCTCATCGTCATGCCGGTCATGCTCAGTTCGCGCGCCACCGTCGAACAGCACCTGCACAATCTCGAGATCCACTATCTCGCCTCTCCCGACGATCAGCTGCACTTCGCACTGCTGTCGGACTGGTCGGATGCGACCGCCGAATTCACTGCCACCGACGATCCGTTGCTCGACATCGCCGTGCTCGGAGTCGCGCGTCTCAATCGGCGTTACGGCCCGGCAGCGGGCGGCGAGCGCTTCCTGCTGCTGCACCGCAAGCGTGTGTGGTGCGAGAGCGAGCAGCGCTGGATGGGCTGGGAGCGCAAGCGCGGCAAGTTGCAGGAACTCAATCGCCTGTTGCGCGGCGCGACCGACACCACCTACGGAACGACCACCGGTCGCGCGCCGTGGGTACCCGACGGCGTGCGCTATGTGATCACGCTCGACGCGGACACGCGCCTGCCGCGCGAGGCGCCGCGCCGGCTCATCGGCAAGATGGCGCATCCGCTCAATCGCCCGCGCTTCGACGCCAAGCTCGGCCGCGTGGTCGAGGGATATTCGATCCTGCAGCCGCGCGTCGCTTTCTCACTGCCGGTGAGCTCCGAGGCCACGCCATTTCAGCGAACCTTCTCCGGCGCTGCCGGCGTCGACCCGTACGCCGCGGCGGTCTCCGACGTCTACCAGGACTTGTTAGGCGAAGGTTCGTTCGCCGGCAAGGGCATCTACGACGTGGACGCGTTCGAAACCGCGCTCGCCGGCCGCGTGCCGGAGAGCACGCTGCTGAGCCACGACCTGTTCGAAGGCATCTTCGCGCGCGCCGGACTCGCCTCCGACGTTGAAGTGGTCGAGGATTTCCCGTCGCGCTATGACGTCGCTTCGCTGCGCCAGCATCGCTGGGTTCGCGGCGACTGGCAGCTGCTGCCGTGGATTCTCGGCCGGCGTGACGTCGGCGCGGACGCCCACGGCCGCGGCCACAGCCGGCTGCCACTCATCGGGCTGTGGAAAATGCTCGACAACCTGCGGCGTTCACTCTCGGCGCCAGCGAGTGTCGCGGCGCTGGTGGCGGGCTGGACACTGCCGGTCAGTGTGGCGGTGCCCTGGTGCACTTTCATCTTGCTGGCGCTCGGATTGCCGACGCTGCTGCCGCTGTTCGCCGCGATCCTGCCGCGGCGCTCCACCGTGACGTTGCGCAGTCATCTGCGCGCATTGCGGCTCGACCTGGGCGTGGCCATCGCGCAAACCGGCCTGCTCGTGAGCATGCTGGCGTACCAGGCCTGGCTCATGTCCGACGCCATCTGCCGGGCGTTGTGGCGCATGTTCGTGAGCCACCGGCACCTGCTCGAGTGGGTTCCCGCCGACCTGTTGTCGAGCGCGCGTTCGGATCTGGGCAGCTTCTACCGACGCATGGCGCGCGGCGTGGTGCTCACGCCGCTGGTGGCGGCCTTTGTCTTCTTCTCGGACGGCCGGATTCCGGGGATCGCCTGGCCGTTTCTGTTCCTGTGGACCATTGCGCCGCTGATCGCCTGGCGCGTCAGTCGCACGCCGCCGGCGGTGGCGAAGTCCGATCTGTCGATCGCCCAGCAGCGCGAGCTGCGTTTGATCGCGCGCCGCACCTGGCGCTTCTTCGAAACCTTCGTGACGGCGGAAGACAACCATCTGCCACCCGACAATTTCCAGGAAGACCCGACCGGCGTCATCGCCCACCGCACCTCCCCCACCAACGTCGGCCTCTATCTACTGTCGACGGTGGCGGCACGCGACTTCGGCTGGTGCGGTCTGCGCGACGCGCTCGACCGCATCGAGGCGACGCTCGGCACCATGGTCCGCATGCAGAAGCATCGCGGACATCTGCTCAACTGGTACGACACGCGCGACCTGAAGCCGCTCGAGCCGCGCTACGTGTCGTCGGTGGACTCGGGCAACCTCGCCGCGCACCTCATCACGCTCGCCGGCGCTTTCCGCGAATGGCAGAAAAACACCGAGCCACCCGTCTCGGCGCTCGACGGCCTCGCCGACACCCTCGATCTCGCGCGCGAAGCGCTGCGCGTCTTTCGCTTCTCGCCGGGGCAGACGATCACCGAGGGACTGCTCCAGACCGCATTCAACGATCTCGAAGGGAGCTTGCGTCCGCGCACCAAGCCGGTCGATCCGCAGGCCGATCACCTGCATGAGGCGGCCGAGCGCGCTTCCACGCTGGTGGACATGGTGCGTACGCTCGCGAGCGAGAGCGACGCCGCGCTGAGCACCGACCTCGTCTACTGGGTCGAAGCCACGCGCCGCACTATCGACAGCTGGCGCAGCGATCTGCTGGCGCGCGATCCGGCGGGTTTCATGGTCGAGCACCTCGAGTCGCTGGCGAACATCGCGCTGCACCTCGCGGCGGCCATGGAATTCGGCTTCCTGCTCGACTCGCAGCGCAAGCTCCTGTCGATCGGCTATCGCGCCACCGACGGCACGCTCGACAACAGCTGCTACGACCTGCTGGCTTCCGAGGCGCGCCTGGCCAGCTTCGTGGCCATCGCCAAGGGCGACATTCCGGCGCGGCACTGGTTCCGGCTCGGCCGCACGGTGACCCCGATTGGCGCCGGCGCCGCGCTCGTCTCCTGGTCGGGCTCGATGTTCGAATACCTGATGCCCGACCTGGTGCTGCGCGCGCCGGGCGGTAGTTTGCTGGCGCAGACCAGCCGTCTCATCGTGAAGCGGCAGATCGCCTATGGCGCGGAGCTCGAGCTGCCCTGGGGCGTTTCCGAATCGGCGTACAACGCGCGCGACCTCGAGCTCACCTATCAATATTCCAATTTCGGCGTGCCCGGCCTCGGGCTCAAACGCGGCCTCTCCGAGAACAAGGTAGTCGCGCCCTATGCCACCGGCCTCGCCGCCATGATCGACGGCGAAGCGGCGCTCACCAACTACATTGCGTTGAAGGAACTCGGCGCGCGCGGCCGTTTTGGCTTCTACGAAGCCGTGGACTTCACCGCGAGCCGCGTTCCCGAAGGCAGCAGGCAGGCCATCGTGCGCGCGTACATGGCGCATCACCAGGGCATGAGCATCGTCGCCATCGCCAATGCGCTGCTCGACGGGCGCATGCGCGACCGCTTTCATTCCGACGTGTCGGTGCTGGCCACCGAATTGCTGCTGCAGGAACGCACGCCGCGTGACGTCTCCGTCGCGCATCCACGCGCCGAGGAAGTGGGCACAGCGGCGCGGGTTGCCGACCTGCAGGTGCCGCACGTACGGCGCATCCGCAGCCCGCACGACTCCGCGCCGCAGACGCACCTGTTGTCGAATGGCCGGTATTCGGTGATGATCACGGCCGCCGGCTCCGGCTACAGTCGCTGGAACGATCTGGCGATCACGCGCTGGCGCGAAGACGCGACGCGCGACGACACCGGCAGCTACCTTCTGCTGCGTGATATCGAGACCGGACGCGTTTGGTCGGCGGGCTATCAACCCACCGCCTATCAACCGGGCGCTTATGACGTGAGCTTCACCGAAGATCGCGCCGAGATCATCCGCCTCGATGGCGACATCACCACCACGCTCGAAGTGCAGGTGTCGTCGCAGGACGATGCCGAGGTGCGCCAGCTGGCGGTGACCAACGGTTCGATGCGCACGCGGGAAATCGAAGTGACTTCGTATGCCGAGCTGGTGCTGGCCCCGCAGGCGTCCGATGTGGCGCACCCGGCATTTTCCAAGATGTTCGTCCGCACGGAATTCCTGCCGCGCCTCGGGGCGCTGATCGCCAACCGTCGGCGCCGCGCGCCGGATGAGCCGGAAGTGTGGGCTTCGCATCTGGCGGTGGTTGAAGGCGTGGTCGTCGGTACGCCCGAGTTCGAAACCGATCGCGCCCGGTTCGTCGGACGCGGCCGCGAGCTGCGCGCGCCGCTCGCCATGCTCGCCGGCCGCTCGCTTTCGGGCAGCACCGGCACCGTGCTCGACGCGGTGTTCGCGCTGCGCTACCGCTTGCAGATCCCCGCCGGCGGCACCGCGCGCATCGCCTTCTGGACCTGCGTCGCGCCGAGCCGCGCGCAGTTGCTCGACGTCACCGACAAGCATCGCGACGTGAACGCACGAATGCGCGCCGCCACGCTCGCGTGGACGCAGGCGCAAGTGCAGTTGCGTCACTTCGGCATGGACGCATCGCAGGCAAATCTCTTTCAACAGCTTGCGGGCCATATCCTGTTCGCCAGCGCCGTCGCCCGCGCATCCAGCGACAATATCCGGCGCGGCGCGGGCGGCCCCGGCGACCTGTGGTCGCAGGGCATCTCGGGCGATCTGCCCATCGTGCTGCTGCGCGTCGATGACGTCGACGATCTGGTGCTGGTCAGACAGATGTTGCAGGCGCACGAGTACTGGGGCATCAAGCGCCTGTCCGTCGACCTCGTCATCCTCAACGAACGTGGAGCCTCGTACATACAAGACCTGCAGATGGCGCTCGAGGCCGCGGTGCGCACCAGCCTCGCCCGCCCGCGTATCGCCGGCACCGACACGCGCGGCAAGGTCTTCGTGCTGCGGACCGATCTCATCACCTCGGAGACGCGTGCGCTGTTGTTAGCCGTGGCGCGCGTGGTGCTGTCGGGCCGGCGCGGCACGCTCGCCGACCAGGTCGAGCGCATGCAGCCGGTGCCCACCGTCGCCCCGCGCGTGCCGCGGCGCGCACCAGCCATGGCCGTCGCGGCGCCCGACGATCAGTCCCGCAAGCTCGAATTCTTCAACGGCATCGGTGGCTTCGACGCCCAGGGCCGCGAGTACGTCATCGCGGCACCCGATGGCCAGAGCACTCCGGCGCCGTGGATCAACGTCATCGCCAACCCCGGCTTCGGCTTCCAGATTGCGAGCGACGGGGGCGGCTATTCCTGGGCGCGCAACAGCCGTGAGAACGCGCTCACGCCCTGGTCGAACGACCCGGTCAGCAACCGTCCCGGCGAAGCTATCTACCTGCGCGACGAGGAGACCAGCGAGGTCTGGTCGGCGGCGCCCGCGCCGATCCGCCTCGAAAACGCGCGTTACTCCTGCGCCCACGGCCTCGGCTACACGCGCTTCGAGCACACCTCGCATGGCCTGGGTCTCGAGCTCACGATGTTCGTGCCGCTCGCTGACCCCATCAAGATCTGCCGGCTGCGCCTGCGCAACGATTCACCGCGCCGGCGCAGCATCTCCGTCACCGCGTACGTGGAATGGGTGCTTGGGCCGTCGCGCACCGCCGGCGCCCCGCATGTGCTGACCGAGATGGACCCGAGCGGTGCGGTGTTCGCGCGCAACCCCTGGAACCAGCCATTCCCCGGCGTCGCCTTCGCGGACCTGCGCGGCGCGCAAACCGAATTCACCTGCGACCGCCATGAGTTCCTCGGGCGTCACGGCACGCTGGATGCGCCCGCGGCACTGGTCACAGGCGCGCAGCTGTCGGGACGCACCGGCGCTGGATTCGACCCTTGCGCGGCGCTGCGCACGCGTCTCGAGCTCGAACCGGCCGCCAGCACCGAAATCGTATTCCTGTTAGGCGAGGCCGCGGGTACGGCTGAAGCGCGCGCGCTGGTCGCAAACTACCGGCGCGCCGACCTCGATGCCGTGTTGGCCGCGGTTCAAGCGCACTGGGACGAACTCACTGGTCACGTGCAGGTCAAGACGCCCGACCGCGCCTTCGACATCATGCTGAACGGCTGGTTGCTGTACCAGACGCTCGCCTGCCGCACCTGGGCACGCGCCGGTTTCTACCAGGCGAGCGGCGCCTATGGATTCCGCGATCAGCTCCAGGACGCGATGGCGCTGGGCATCGCGCGGCCCCAACTGCTGCGCGAGCAAATCCTGCGTGCCGCCGCGCGCCAGTTCCCCGAGGGCGACGTGCAGCACTGGTGGCTGCCGCACAGCGGCCAGGGCGTGCGCACACACATCTCCGACGACCGCGTGTGGCTGTCGTACGTCACCGCGCATTACGTCGCGTTGACCGGCGATCGCGCCGTTCTCGATGAACAGATTCCTTTCATCGAAGGACCGCCGCTGCCGCGCGAGCGACACGACGCATACTTCGAGCCGGTGATCAGCGAGCGCAAGGCGACGCTGTTCGAACACTGCCGTCTGGGTCTCGAAGGCGCGTATCTGGGCGCGCATGGCCTGCCACTGATCGGCACCGGCGACTGGAACGACGGCATGAATCGCGTCGGCGAACACGGCCACGGCGAGAGCGTGTGGCTGGGATGGTTCCTGCACACCACGTTCACAGCGTTCGCGCCCATTGCACAGGCCCGCGGCGAAGTCGCACTGGCCACGGCCTGGCTCGGCAACGCCACCAAGCTGCGCGCCGCGCTCGAACAACACGCCTGGGATGGCGAGTGGTATCGGCGCGGCTTCTTCGACGATGGCACGCCGCTCGGCTCGGCCAACAACGATGAATGCCAGATCGACGCGATCGCGCAATCCTGGAGCGTGATCTCCGGGGCCGCGAATCCCGCGCGTTCCGCGCGCGCCATGGACGCACTGGATGCGCAGTTGCTGGTGCGAGATCCGCCGCTGGCGTTGCTGTTCACGCCGCCATTCGAGAAGTCCGCGCAGGAGCCGGGATACGTGAAGGCCTATCCACGCGGCATCCGCGAGAACGGCGGGCAATACACGCACGCCGCCGCCTGGACCGCCATCGCGTTCGCCATGCAGGGCAAGGCGGATCGCGCCATGGAAGTGTTCAACATGCTGAACCCGGTTCGCCGATCGATGACCCGCGCCGACGTGCAGCGCTACAAGGTCGAGCCGTACGTGGTCGCCGCCGACGTGTATTCCGAAGCGCCGCATGCGGGTCGCGGCGGCTGGACCTGGTACACGGGTTCAGCAGGCTGGATGTATCGCGCCGGACTCGAATGGATCCTGGGGTTCCGCGTACGCGAGAACCGCCTCACGATCACGCCGTGCGTGCCGCCGGGCTGGCCGGGGTTCTCGATCCAGTACAAATACCGCCGCACCCCTTACCAGATCACCGTCGACCAGCAGCCCGACGCGCGCGCCGCGCCGCAACTCATCGTCGACGGAACCGCACAGAAGGCGGGGCTCAATTCTGTCGATCTCGTCGATGACGGCACGAAACACACCGTGCAGGTGAAGTGGCAGGCGGCTACAGCAACCGAGGATTTAGCTGCCACACAGAATAGTTGAGCAGCGTCGCGAAGCTCACCCAGGCCAGGTACGGCACTAACAACCACGCCGCGAGCTTGCGGATGCGCGCGAACGCGACCACCGTGGCGATGATCAGCGCGAGCAGCACCAGGATGTCGGCGAAGGCGAGCGCGCCGCGATGCCAGCCGAAGAACAGCCACGACCACAACGCGTTGCAGCCGAGCTGCAGGACGAAAAGCCCGAGCGCACCGCGCGCGCGGGCCCAAGTGCGTTCCCGCCAGACCAGCCAGGCCGCTACCGCCATGGACATATATAAGAGTGTCCAGACGGGCCCGAAAACCGCCGCCGGTGGCGCCCACGCGGGCTGATCGAGCGCCGCGTAGAACTGCGCAGCGCGTACCGAGGCCACGGCGCCAATGGCACCCGCGGCTGCACACAGCACAACCCAGCCGAAAAGCCCAAGCCAGGGGTTGACCGGTGACGGCGTGACAGGCAGATGAACATTGGGCGTACTCATGCAGACAGAGTACAGCGTCGAAATCCATACGGTGCCATACGTACGCCGATGTGAGTCGAGTCAGACACAGCTGACGGCATAATCGAGCGCATGATCGCCCTCCTCGAAGCGCACCGGGCCGGCCTGCTGAAGCGCGTCCATCTGATGCCCAACATCATCGCCGGGCTGGTGGTGGGTATCGTGGCCATGCCGCTGGCCATGGCGTTCGCCATCGCTTCTGGCGCCACGCCGGCGCAGGGCCTGTACACCGCCATCGTCGCCGGCCTCGCCACCTCTTTGTTAGGCGGCACGCGCGTGCAGATCTCTGGTCCCACCGGCGCGTTCATCGCGGTGTTGGCCGGCATCACCGCCCAGTACGGCGTCGCGGGCCTGCAGGCCGCGACCATCATGGCGGGCTTCATCCTGCTGGTGATGGGTCTCGCGCGCCTTGGCAGCGTCATCAAGTTCATTCCCAGCCCGGTGATCGTCGGCTTTACGGCCGGCATCGGCGTGATCATCTGGACCGGCCAGTGGAAGGATTTCTTCGGCCTGCACCCGGTCGCGTCCGGCCTGCACTTCCACGAGAAATTCATCGCGGTGTTGCGCGCGCTTCCCGACCTGCATCCGGCCACCACCATGATCGCGGCGCTGACCTTGGCCATTCTTATCGCCGGCAACCGATGGGTCGCGCGCGTGCCCGGCCTGAAGCGCGTGCCGGCACCGCTGGTGGCCATGCTGGTCGCCACCGCTGTGCAGGCCGTGGGGGAATTTCCCGGCGTCGCCACGATCGGCAGCGCCTTTGGTGGCATTCCG
>JBDTSV010000105.1:0-19788 GCA_039930985.1 Pseudomonadota bacterium | reverse complement strand
GAAAAACTGGTGCTGATTCTCGAGCTCATCCGCGGCATCCGCGCGCGCGCCGAGCGGCTGCCCCTGCCCTCGGTATGCGAACGCGCCGAACGTTTCGCAGCGGCGCTCGGTGGATTGCGCGACAAACAAACTTTGTCAGGCAACGACTTCCTGCCGCTGGCGGTCAAGCTCGACGATCTGCTGAGCCATCTCGCCATCCAGGGCGAGGTGGTCACACGGCTGCGCGATTGGCGCACGCAGAACGGTGAATCCGGCTACTCCATCGACGTCACGCAACGATCGGCCACGGCGACCGGCACCACCATCCGCCAGCCGCACCTGCGGGCTGGCGCGGGGTCGGCCACCACGGTTTCCCAGCCGATGTCGGTTGCCAGCAAGGCCGCGCGCCTCTCCGATCTTTCGCAGGAAAGCCTCGAGGAAATGGCCGCGTTTCTCGCCGACATGTATTCCAAGCGCGTGTCGCTCGTGGTCGTGGGCCTCGAGGACGTGCCGCGCAGCTATCGCCGGGCCATCGAAAAGATCCTGGGCCAGCTCATCCACAACGCGATTCGTCACGGTCTCGAGACTCCTGCCGACCGCGCGGCGATGGACAAGCCGGAAATCGGCACGGTCGCGGTGCAGTTCGTGCGCGCGGGCAGTGACGGCTATCAGCTCAGCGTGCAGGATGACGGCCGCGGTCTCGATCACGAAAAGATCCGCGCCGAGGCCGTACGTCAGGGCGTGCTCACCGCGGACGTCGCCGCCACCCTGGATTCACGCAAGCTCGCGGGTCTCATCTTCCGCCCCGGCTTCACCACCGTCGGCGAGGACGGCGCGCGCGGCATCGGCATGGACCTGGTGCGCGACCTGGTGAACAAGGCCGGCGGGCGGGTTGGCATTGCGACCAAGGCGGGTGAATACACGCGTTTCCGCATCACGCTTCCGCACGAGAAGAAGGCGTCGAACGCCGCCGTGGCGTAAGTCAGCTCTCGCGCGAGTGCCGGAACTGGTCGCGGATGTGCGCGTTGAAGAACTCACCCTTCGAGAATGCCTGCCGCATGCCTCGGTAGGTTTCCTCAGGAACTTCGTGATACCGATAGCGCCGGCCGGAGACGAATTCGAGCTCGAGCCGGTGTTCGACCGGATCGTAGCGATAGGAACGGATCACGCTGGACGGCATTCCCTGCCGACTCCACAGCCGCGGCGAAGTTTCCGCTGCCGGCGCCGATGTCACGGCGTCCGACGTAGCGCGTGAAATCTTCCGACGCGACCGTCCGACTTCAGGTCTTTTCCTTGTCGTACCGGCGGCCGAGCCACCAGCCATTGACGGCCCACGCCGCCGCCACGCCCGCGCCTAACAAGGCTCCTTGCGCCGGATTCATGCCCCCGGCCTTCAACGCATCCTGAAGCTGCGCGACGACCGCGTCCGAAAAGCGATACACGGGCACGTCGACGAAGTTCTTCGCCTTGTACTTGGTTTCGGTGTCGAGGCGGCTCCACAGCATCTCGCGGCCCGGCCGAATGAAGGCATATTCGCCCCAACGGCGCATCACCATGACGGTGGCGAGCACCGCGAACGTGCCAAGACTCGCGAGCACCAGGAAGCCACCCATGACCATGAGCGGCAGGATCGTCAACAGCGCCGTGACGCCGAGCTTCTGCGCCAGCCGTCCGGTGATGAGCACCTGTGAGATGACGGTGAGCGTCTGCACGATGAAGTCGATGCGCGCAAACATCTGCGTGCGTTCCGCAGGATCGCTGAACATGTCCTTCACCAGCCGCAACTGTTCGAAATACAGGATGGTGTTGGCCGTCGAGATCATGACGACGAACAATGCGATGCCGAGCAGGTACGGCGACTTGAGGACGATGAGAACGCCCGCGAACGGATTGCCGCCGAGCCCGCGCGAACCACGCGGACTGCCCGCGACCGATGGCTTGGCCGCTTCAGCGGCCACCGACTTCTTGCGCAGTTCGCCGAGCAGCGCCCGCTGAAAGAAGATCGCCGCGACGAACATCGCGGCGCCGAAGAACAGGATGCCGGAGATGCCGACGTGGCTGACGATACGATCAGTGATGAACGGCCCGACCAGCGCGCCGGTGGTTCCGCCCGCAGCGATGAATCCAAACAGTCGCTTGGTCTGCTCGCTGGCGAACAATTCGAGCAGGAAACTCCAGAACACGGACACCAGCAGCAGATTGATGACGCTGATGCCGACGTAAAAGATGCGGCCCATCACCATGTTGGTGGGATCCGCGCGCAGGACCACGCCGGTCACCGCCAGCGCCACCGCCACCGTGCCATAGATCGACGGCATGAGCGTGGCGCGACTCACGTGGGCAACGAGCCACCCGTACACCGGCACGATGACCACCGCGAAAACAGCGGTCCAGATCCAGGTGTCGCTGGTGACCGCTTCGCCGAGAATGGTGCCCACGGTCTCACGCACCGGGCGGACGGCGAAGTACCCGCCGAGCACGCAGAAGAGCAGAAGGAAGGCGGTGATGACCGCGCGCTTTTCGTCGGGCTCGATGCGCACGAGCCGCGCGAGCAGTGCATCGAACTTCTGGCTCATCGATTGTGGCTCCGCGATCCGGGTCTATCAGGCGCGGCGCATTCTAGGCGTTCGATCAGTCGCGGGCTATCGAACGCAGGTCGGCCAGATCGACTTTCGAGCCGGGCCGAGCGACGGTGGCCACTGCACCGCGCTCGCGCAGCTTCTCCGCCAGCGCTTCGGACGAGGGTAGCTCGCCATGCACGAGATACACGGGTGGGTGGTCCGTGAAGTTGTCATACCAGCGCAACAGATCCGCCTGATCGCCGTGCGCGGACAGTCCGCCGAGCGTATGGATCTGCGCCGCGCAGCGTATGCGTTGCCCGTGAATGCGCACTTCGGGCTGACGGTCGACGAGCTGGCGTCCGAGCGTTCCCGGCGCCTGGAAGCCGACGATGACCACGTGGCATTCAGGACGCTCGAGATTGTGCTTGAGGTGATGCAACACGCGGCCGCCGTTGGCCATGCCCGACCCGGCGATGATGATGGCGCCGCCGCGCACGTTGTTGATGGCGCGCGATTCGTCGGGCGTCTCCGTCAGCACGAGATTCGGCAGCGGCGGCATGCCGCGGAAACCTTGACGCAGCCGCGTGGCTTCTGCGTCGAAGCGGTCCGGGTGCGCCCAGTACACGCGGCTGGCAGCGATGGCCATGGGGCTGTCGAGATAAATGGCCCAGCGTGCCACGTGCCACTCGGCATAGTGTTTGGCGAGTAGATAGAGTAATTCCTGGCTGCGGCCGATGGCGAACGCCGGCACGATGATGTTGCCGCCATCGCGAGCCGCCTGCGCGAGGATGCCACCGAGCTCGCGCTCGGTGTCCTCGCGGCCGCGATGCCGGCGGTTACCATAGGTGCTCTCCATGAGCACGAGGTCGGCGGATTCGAATGTCCACGGATCCTGCAGGATCGGCGTGTCGTACTGCCCGAGATCGCCCGAGAACACCAGTTTGCGCTTGACGCCCGCCTCGCTGACCCACGCCTCGATGCTCGACGAGCCGAGAATGTGGCCGGCATCGCGCACGCGCACGGTGACGCCGGGCAGCAGCTCGCGCTGGATATCGTAGGGAATCGGCTGAACCTGTTTCAGCGCGGCCTCGACTTCGTCCAGGCCGTACAGCGGGTCGGGATCGCGCGCGGCAAGGCTCGCCGAGTCGCGCAGCAGTATGGGCAGCAGGTCCGCGCAGGCGGTGTTCGTGTAGATAGGCCCGCGGAATCCGCGTTTCACGAGCAGCGGCAGCCGGCCGCAGTGATCGATGTGCGCATGACTCAAGGCCACCGCGTCGATGGCGGCTGCATCGAACGGAAATGGCAGGCGATTGCGGGCCGGCGCATCGGCGCCGCCCTGGATCATCCCGCAGTCGAGCAGCAACTGGCGGCCCGCCACCCGCAGGATGTGGCAGGACCCGGTTACTTCGCCCGCGGCGCCGAAAAATTCCAATTGCATGGCGGGCATACCTTAACATCGCCGCACCCCGATCTCCGGAGCGCGCCATGACCGACCAGTCACCCACGGGTTTCGATCGTCGTACCTTCCTGACCGCCGGCATCGCGGCAGGTGTCATCGGTGGTGGCCTGGTGCTCGGCATCCGCTACGCAAACCGGCATGAGCCGGCCGCCCGGGCTTCGGGTGGCACTCTCAAGCCGAACGCTTTCGTGCGCGTGGCACCCGACGACACCATCACCGTCGTCATCGGCAAGTCGGAAATGGGCCAGGGCATCTACACCGGTCTCGCCATGGCGCTGGCCGAAGAGCTCGATGTCGATCCGTCGCGCGTAGCAGTGGAATTCGGCGGTGCGGATCCGGCGTTCAACGTGCCGTTCATGCCCATCCAGTTCACCGGTGGAAGCATGAGCACGAGCACCACCTACCAGCAACTTCGCGAAGCGGGCGCCGCGGCGCGCGCGATGTTGTTAGCGGCGGCGGCGCGGTCGTGGAACATCGACGCCGCCGAGTTGCGCACCGAAGACGGCAGGATCTTCCGGGACGACCGATCCGCGACCTATGGTTCGTTCGCGGATGCGGCGTCGAAGCTTCCCGTACCTGCCAAGGTGACGCTCAAGGAGCCGTCCGCCTTTCGTTATCTCGGCAAGCCACGCAAGCGCCTCGATGCGCCGATGAAAGTCGACGGCAGCGCGAAATTCGGCATCGACATGCGCGTGCCGGGAATGTTGTTTGCCGTCATATACCGGCCACCCATCGGAGCAAAGGTTCTGAGTGTCGACGACACCGCGGCGCGTGCGGTTTCAGGCGTGGTGGACGTGAAAATCGTTCCTGCCGGCGCTGCGGTATTCGGCACTAATACCTGGGCGGCCAAGCGGGGTCGCGACGCACTCAAGATCGAACTCGACGACGGCGCGAAACTCGATTTCTCCACGGAGGCACTTCGCCGCGAGTACCAGCGTTTGCTGACGCAACCTGGCGCCGCGGCGCGCGACACCGGCAAAGTGGATGAAGCCCTGCGCTCGGCGGCGAAACGAATGGACGTGGAATACGAGCTGCCCTATCTAGCGCATTCGCCCATGGAGCCGCTCAACTGTCTCGCCGACGTGCGCGCCGATGGTTGCGATCTGTGGCTCGGCACGCAGATGCAGTCCCCCGACCGCGATGCGGCCGCGCGCGAGCTTGGGCTCGACCCCGCGCAGGTGCACGTACACACCCAGTTTCTCGGCGGCGGCTTCGGTCGCCGCGCGCAGCGGCATTCGGAGGTGGTCATCGAAGCCGTGCAGCTCTCGAAGGCGATCGGCAAACCGGTCCTGAGTGTGTACACGCGCGAGGATGACGTGCGCGGGCTGTCGTACCGCCCATTCGTGATGTCGCGCGTTCGCGCGGGTGTGGACGCGCAGGGCACGCCCGTTGCGTGGAACCAGACCATCGTGAGCCAGGGCGTGCTGCGCGGCGGATGGACCGACGCCTTCATTCCCAAAGGCCAGCCTTACGACCAATCGAGCGTCGAAGGCGCGGCGGATATGCCCTACAGCATCCCGAACGTGCGAGTGGATGCGCACGATGGCACCAGCCCGGTCCCCGTGCTGTGGTGGCGCTCGGTCGGTCATTCACACACGGGCTTCACCGTGAACTGCGCCATCGACGAGCTCGCGGTGCTCGGCGGACAGGATCCCGTCGAGCTGCGCCGCAAGTTGTTAGCCGGGAAAGCGCGGTATCTCGCGGTGCTCGAGGCGGTGGCCTCGGCCTGCGATTGGGGCGGTGGCGCGCCCAAGGGCCGCGGGCGTGGCATCGCGCTTCAGGAATCCTTCGGCAGCATCGTCGCCGAAGTCGCCGAGGTCTCGGTGGAAGGCACCAACGTGCGCGTGCACAAGGTCTGGTGCGCGATCGATTGCGGGTTCGCGGTGAACCCGAGCGGCGTCATCATGCAGATGGAAAGCGCGATCAACTACGGCCTGACCGCGGCCTTGTACGGCGAAATCACCTTTGCCGACGGCCAGGTGCAGCAGAGCAATTTTCACGACTACCAGATCCTGCGCATCAACGAGGCGCCGGAGATTTTCGTGACCATCGTGAATTCCGGCGGGCCGCTGGGCGGAGCTGGCGAGCCGGGAACACCGCCGATCGCGCCGGCGGTGGCGAATGCGATTTATGCGGCGACTGGCAAGCGAATTCGCAAACTGCCGATCGCGAAGAATCTCGTCTAGCGAGAAGTGTCGAAGACGGCAAATGGGGATATGCAGCTGAGGTGCGTCCCTTTTTGCTAGGAAATGGGGAGTGTCCCCATTTCCACTCACTTCATGAGGTAGTCGGTTGCGACCGCGGTCAGGGCGCGGGTTGCCAGTGGCAGTGCCGATTCGTCTAGATAGAACAACGGCGAGTGATTCGCCGGCGCGGTGAGCACGTCGGTGCCTTTTGGCGTCACGCCGACCATGAAGAAGAACGCCGGAATCTTCTGCCCGTAGTAGGCGAAGTCTTCGGCGCCGGTGATGAGCGGCATCTCGTTCACATTGGCGGCGCCGGCGACCTTTCGCAGGCTGGGCAGCACGCGCGCGGTGAGTTCCGGATTGTTGTACGTGACCGGGTTGTTGTACGGCTCGAACTCCACGGTCGCGGTGGCCCCGCTGGCCTGTGCCGTGTTCTCGATGAGGCGTGTCATCGAATCGAGAATCTGCTGCTTCTGCCTGGGATCGAAGGTGCGGATGGTGCCGATCATCTCGACGGTGTCGGGGATGATGTTGTTGCGCACACCGCCCTTGATGATGCCGACGGAAACCACCGCGGGATTCTGCGTGATGTCGACTTGGCGGCTCACCACGGTTTGCAGCGCATTGACGATCTGCGCCGACACCACGATGGGATCGACGCCCTGCCAGGGCCGCGAGCCATGCGTTTGTTTGCCCGTGACCACCGCCTTCCACATCTGCGAGCCGGCCATGAAGGGGCCCGAGCGGTAGCCGATCTGGCCGGTATTGAGCGACGCCCAGACGTGCAGGCCGAAAGCCACTTCCGGTTTGTACTTCTCGAAGATGCCGGCCTTGAGCATTTCCGATGCGCCGCCCACTTCTCCCGGCGGCGCTCCTTCTTCGGCGGGCTGGAAGATGAACAGCACGTTGCCGCGCAGCTGGCTCTTCGATTTCGTGAGCACCTCGGCGATGCCCATGAGGATGGCGGTGTGCGAGTCGTGCCCGCAGGCGTGCATGACGCCGACTTCCTCGCCGCGGTAGCTAGACTTCACGGCCGACCTGAACGGCACGTCGGTGCGCTCGACCACCGGCAGCGCGTCCATGTCGGCGCGGATGGCGATGGTCGGGCCCGGCTTGCCGGTCTTGAGCAACGCCACGACACCGGTCTTCGCGATGCCGGTCTCCACGTCGAGGCCGAGCTTCTTCAGATGTTCGGCGACGATGCCCGAAGTGCGCACTTCGCGGTTGGAAAGTTCCGGGTTCTGATGAAAATCCCGTCGCCAGGCAACGATTTTCGAGGTGACTGCCTTGATCTGCGCTTCGAGATCGACGGCCGAGGCCGGTGGAACCCAAAGTGCTGCCAGTGCTACCCACGATAGCAACTTGTAGGTGTTAGACGACATAGGGAACCGAGTCTGCGCCGACTGGTCGCAGTACTGCAACGCCCGGATACTAAGCAGCGCGAGAAGAAACGAACCAATGCACGTAGTAGACGCCACTCTCTTCTATTCGCCCACCAGCGGCGGAGTGAGGCGTTACCTGTTAGCCAAGCACGAGTGGATGCGCGCGCACACGAACTGGCAGCACAGCCTGCTGGTGCCCGGCGAAACCCAAACACATTCGCCTGGCGACATCTCGACGGTCGCCGGCCGGTTGATTCCCGGCGCATTCAACTATCGGCTGCCGCTGAATCCGCTGCGCTGGTCGCGGGCAATCGACGCGCTCGATCCCGATCTCATCGAGATCGGCGACGCGTTTCATCCGGCCTGGGCGGCCGCGATCGTCGCCCGCCGCCGCGGCATTCCGCTCATCGCCTTCTACCATTCGAATTTTCCGCAGCTTGCCGGCCGGCGGTTGGGCAAGGCGGTGCAGACCTTCATCGAGTGGTACGTGCGGCTCACCTATCAACGCTGCGACCTGGTGCTGGCGCCCAGCCGCTACATGGTCGACTACCTGCACAGCATCGGCGTGTCTCATGCCATCTGTCAGCCGCTCGGGGTCGACGTCGACGTCTTCACTCCCGAACGGCGCAACCGGGATCTCTGCGCCGAACTCAACCTGCCGCGTGGCACTCGCCTGCTGGTGTTTGCCGGCAGATTTTCCGCGGAGAAGAACATTCCGGTGCTGACCGAGGCGTTCGCGAGGCTTGGAGATCCCTATCACCTGTTGCTCATCGGCGGCGGCGAGGCGGCGCGCGCGGGAAATATCACGCGCATTCCCTACTGCCGCGACAACCGCGAGCTGGCGAGCTACTTCGCTTCCGCCGACGCGTTCGTGCACGCCGGCACTCACGAAACCTTCGGGTTGGTGGTGCTCGAGGCCATGGCCTGCGGCCGACCGGTGGTGGCGATGCGCGCCGGCGCCATGCCGGAGCTGGTGGACGACAGCGTCGGCATCCTCGCCGAACCGCATGTGGACGCGGGCGTGACGGCCGCGAATCTCGCCGCGGCCATCGAAGCCTTGTACCAGCGCGATTTCGCCGCGGTCGGCGCCGCCGCGCGCCGCCACGTGGTATCTAACTACAGTTGGTCGCGCGCGCTGCAGGCGATCATGACTCGCTACCAGTCGGTGGTGGCCGCGCGTCGGCTGCCGGCGTTGGCGGGCATGGCGCGCGCGGAAACCATCCAGTAGCTTTCCGGCGCTGCTACAGCCAGCCGGACCACTTCTGTAGATAGTCCTGGGCCCACTTCACGTCGTCGATGCCGGCACCGATGCGCATCTGCGCCACGAAGTTCGCGAAGGCGTCCTGCAACGCCTGCGCACCACCGAAACGCTGCTCGAACTTTTCGATGACCTCAGGAGGACCACCCACCACGGAATAGTTCATCTGCGAATCGACGATCAGGAACACGTCGAGCGTCGAAGCGAGCAGGCAGGTCGGGTTCGACACCAGGCGCATCTTGATCCAGCGCGCGAGCTCGGCGTCGAGCTTGCCGGTGTGGCGAAAATGCGGGCTGGGCGCGCTCAGGTTCGCGATGTAGAACTCCCCACCGCACACACCATTGAGGAATCCAAGCAGGCGCACCGATTCATTGAAGCTGTCGTCGCCCTCGGGCGGCAGAATGCCCTCGGCAAACGCGCGTCCGTCGAGCGGCGCCTTGGGCCACCAGACTTCCTGGCGCGGCTTCTTGGGCGACGGCGCGAAACGCTTGCTGGCGAGCAGCTCGAATCGCTGCTGCACGATCTTGCGTTCGTCCGGCGCCAGGTCGCGAAGCTCGACCATCAGCGTGCTACCAGCTCGAAAACGCTGACGCGGCCCTTCTTCTCGCCGACCACCAGGCGCTTGCCGTCGGGCGACCACCGCACCACGCTGATCTCCGAATCGAGCATCTGCACGTCGATGGGTTGTTTGGTCTTCGACGGTCGCCACAAGGTCAGGCGCCAGTCGCGCCCGGCGGAGACGAAGTGTTCGCCACCCGGTTGCCAGGCGAAGCTGTCGACGCGCTCGGTGTGTCCGTTCAACACGATGGGTTTGGTGCCTTCCGGCCCTTTGCCGCCGAAGTCCCAGAGCACCACCTCTTTGCCGGCGCTCGAAGCGAGATAGCGGCTGTTGTCGCTCCACGCCACCAGCTCGAGGCGGCCGTCGTAGCCGCGCATCTGCGAATCCTTGCCGGTCGAGCGAATCCAGAAATGCAGCGCACCATCGGCCATGCCACTGGCGAGAAATCTTCCATTGCCGCTGAAGTTTACCGTGAGACACGCGGCCGGCCACTTGTAGCGGCGTGTTTCGTAGCGGGAATTTTCGATGCGATGCACCGCCAGCTCGCCATTCAGGGCAACCCCCAGATCGGTGCCGGGCCGATCGAATGCCAGCGCCACCGCCGAGGTGGCCGCGGGGGCGAATGAGTGGATTTTTTCGCCGAGCGCCGACCAGAGCGTGACGACCTTGCCCGCGGCGGTGGCGAGGATATCGCCGCCGGGCGCAAAGCTCAGCGATTGCGTGGGCGTGGCGGCCGGCTTCCAGCGCTTGAACTCCGTGCCGGTCACCGCATCCCAAAGCACCACGGCGCTGTCCTGCCCCGAAGTTGCGAAGGAATTCCCGTGGGGCCGCCAGGCGATGCTCAGCGTTCCTAACAGATGTTCGCCGACCACTTCCAGTGCCAGCGCGTGGTCGTGCGCGCGCACCAGAGCCACCTTGCCTTCGCCGCCGGCGATCGCCAGCGATTGGCCGTCGCCGGCCCAGGCGCAGTCGACGACGTAGTCGTCGAATGCCGCGGTGGCGCGCGGTTCCAACGCGAACGACAGCGACTGCTTCGCGGCCATCTACTTCGCGACCGCGGATTCGAAGCCCGCTTCGAACTCCGCGCGGTCCAGCCCGCGGCCGATGAACACCAGGCTGTTCATGCGCGGCGCGTTACCCCAGGGGCGCTCGGCCTGCGCGTCGAACATCATGTGCACGCCATGAAATACCTGGCGGCGGTCCTCGCCTTTCACGTTGAGCACGCCTTTCATGCGAAAAATGTCCTGCCCGCGAGTCTTGAGCAGGTAGTCCAGCCACTGGTTGAGCTTGACCGGATCGAGCGGCCGCGGATCGCTGATGCCGATCGAGCTGATGTCGTCTTCGTGGTGATGCGAGGCGAACCGGCGCTCCACCACCGGCCGCTGGCCGACGAGGTGCAGTCCGAACTCGAGCGGATGGTGCTCGCAGAACAGCGCATAGGCGCCGGCCTTGTCGATGCTCACGCGGAAGTCGGCGCCGGGATGCGCGATGTCGATGGCGTTGTGCGAGGGTGCGGCGTCGAGTGCTCCGTGGCACGGGACGACCGTGGCCGGTTCGGCGAACGCGCGCACCGCAGGTTCAATGGCCGCGTCGAGCGCCGCCGGTGTGGCCGCGGTCAACGGCAGCACGACGACCTCCAGGTCCTCGTGCTTGTGCTCGTGGCCGCCGTGGTCATGATCGTGATGATCGTGCGCGTGGGCGGAATGATCGTGTTGGCCGGCCGTCTTGAGTAGATAGTCGCCGGGCGTGAGCTGGTAGATGCCGCCCCATTCGAACGGATATTCCGGTTCGAGGAACGAGCCATCCACCGTCAGCGCGCGCTGCAGGTCGAACGCACCGACGTCGAGCACCTGGTCGATGGGCGCGTCGGCGTTTTTCGTGCGCAGGATCTTCGCCGTGCCATTGATGCCGCGGATGCGACTTTCGATGCGCTCGAGCGCGGCGGCGTCGACGAGGTCGGTCTTGTTGAGCAGCACCAGATCGGCGAAGGCAACTTGCTCGGCGGGCTCGTTGAGCTCGTCGACGTGCTGCTCGAAGTACTTGGCGTCGACCATCGTCACGATGGCGTCGAGCGAAAACTGGCTTTTCAGCTCATCGTCGAGGAAAAAGGTCTGCGCCACCGGCCCCGGATCGGCCATGCCGGTGGTTTCGATGATGATGTAGTCGAAGCGATCGCGGCGCTTCATGAGCTGGCCGAGGATGCGGATGAGGTCGCCGCGCACCGTGCAGCAGATGCAGCCGTTGTTGGTCTCGAAGAGTTCCTCTTCCGCGCCGATGACCAGCTGGTGATCGACGCCGACTTCGCCGAATTCGTTCTCGATGACCGCGATGCGCTTGCCGTGTTTCTCGGAAAGGATGCGGTTCAGGAGCGTGGTTTTTCCGGAGCCAAGAAAGCCCGTGAGTACCGTGACTGGTACACGTGAAGGTGTGACTGACATGGGGCCGAATTATAGGCGGTTGCGGCCTTATCCAGTCCTATAAACCCAGTCGATCAGCGCATCGTGGGCGGAAGTGCCGCGGCCGGCGTTGGCGTGGTTGATGATTCCCACCACTACGTAGCGCTTGCCGCTGGCCGCCAGTACATAGCCGGCCACGGCGCGTGTGTCCTCCAGCATGCCGGTCTTCATGTGCGCCGCGCCCGGGGGCACGTTGCGCGCCTTCATGGTGCCGTCCACGCCGGAGATCGGCAAAGACGCCATCAGCTCAGGCATCCACTGGCTCTTCCAGGCATCGCCGAGCACGTTGCCGAGCGTGGTCGCGGTGATGCGCTCGACGCGCGACAGGCCGCAGCCGTTTTCGAGCACCAGGCCGGGTACGTCGATGCCGCGCGCCGACAGCAATCCGCGCACCGCGGCACCGCCGCGCGCCGGATTGCCCGGCTCACCCGAGGCCGCGCCCATGGTCAGGAACAGCTGCTGGGTCATCACGTTGTTCGAGAACTTGTTGATGTCGCGAATGAGCATGGCGAGCGGTGGCGATTCCTGCGCGGCGATGAGCCTGGCGCCGGCCGGAACGGTGGCTTCGCGCACCATGCCGGTCCACACGCCGCCCTGCCGCTCCCACAACGCGCGGAACACCGCGGCGAAGTAGTTAGTGTGGCCGAGCGCCCCCAGGTAGATGGCGCGCTCGCCACAGGCCAGGGGATAGAAGCCGCGCAGCCGGATATTCATCGGGTCGCTGATGTCGGCTTGCAAACGCGCGCGCCAGTCGCCGCAGCCGCCTTCGACGGCTGGCACGGTGCGCGGAAACTTGAGCCCGGCGATCTCCGGAACCACGACCACGCGCGCCACTTTGGCCACGCTGTCGGGAACCAGGGTGATCGCGATGGACTTGAAGTTGAGCAGCAGTGGATCGGGCCCGACGTTGTAGGCGCGGCCTTCTTCGCCATCGAACAGCGCTGGATCGTGATCGATCGGGTCAAACATGCTCTTGTCGAGCACCAGGTCGCCACGGATCTCGTGGATTCCGAAGCCGCGGAGGCGATCGATCAGGAGCCACAGGTCTTCAATGACCAGCTTGGGATCGCCGGAGCCACGCACGTAGAGATCGCCGCGTAGCGTCTCGCCGATGAGCGGCGCCTCGGACAACACCTCGGTGCGGAACGTGAACGCCGGACCTAACAAGTGCAGCGCCGAATAGGTCGTGACGAGCTTCATGGTGCTCGCCGGATTCATCGGCTTGTTCTCGTTCGCCGACCAGGTGAGCGCGCCGCCGTCGAGTGGCTTGATGACGACCGCGGCCGCCTCGGCCGGAATCCGCGCCGCCGCCAGTCGCGCCAGATAGGTGGCGGGCGTTGGCGCAGCGGTGAGTGCAGGTTCGGCGCCCGCCGCGAGGCTTGCGGCCATCGCGGCGACGGCGGCAATGGACATTTTCATGGCTCTCATTGCGGGAGATTACTGCCGCGCGAGCTCGGACATCATGATTTAGTCGAGTGGAGCGGCATGACGCAGCAGCTTCGGGTAGATTCCGGTGTCCGCATCGGGGGAGATTTTCTTGGACAATCCTCGCCACATTGTCGTGGCCTGTCTCGGCGTCGCTTTTTTGTCTTGCGCAGGCCATGCCGTCGCGCAGGCGCAATCCCGTCCCGAAGCGTTGCTCAAGAAGATGACGCTCGATGAAAAGCTCGGGCAACTGGTGCAGCGTGCCGGTGGCCGAAGCAAGGCTTTGAACTCGAAACTCGACGACACAGAGCTCGACCGCGTGCGCGCTGGCCAGGTGGGCTCGTACCTGCACGTGGCCGGCGCCGAGCCCCTCGCCAAACTGCAGAAGGTGGCTGTCGAAGAGTCGCGGCTCGGAATTCCTCTGCTGTTCGCCATGGACGTGGTCCATGGCTATCGCACGATCTTCCCGGTGCCGCTGGCGCTGGCCGCGACCTGGGCACCCGAGAGCTACGAGCGCGCCGCGCGCGTGGCGGCGGATGAGGCCACCTCCGCGGGATTGCACTGGACCTTCGCGCCCATGATCGACATCGCGCGCGATCCGCGCTGGGGTCGGATAGTCGAAGGCGCCGGCGAAGACCCCTACCTGGGCAGCCGCATGGCGGTCGCGCAGGTGAACGGCTACCAGGGCGGCAACCGGTTGCGGCCCGGCTCGCTCATGGCCACCGCCAAGCACTTCGGCGCCTACGGCGCCGCCATCGGCGGCCGCGACTACAACAGCGCGGATGTTTCCGAGCGCACGCTGCAGGAAGTCTATCTACCGCCGTTCTACGCCGCCGCGCGCGCCGGCGCCGGCTCGTTCATGGCGGCGTTCAACGATATCGCCGGCGTGCCGACCACCGCCAACAAGGATCTGCTGCGCGGCCTGCTGCGCGAGCGTTGGGGCTGGCAGGGCCTGCTGGTATCCGACTGGGGCGCCGTCGGTGAACTCATCAATCACGGCGTGGCCGCGGACCGCGCCGCCGCCGCCACGCTCGCCCTCGACGCGTCGGTGGACATGGACATGGTCGGTGGCGTATTCGCCGACGATCTGAAGGACGTCGTGGCGAAGGACTCCGCGCGCCTCAAACAACTCGACGAAGCCGTGCTGCGCATCCTGCGCGTCAAGGAACAACTTGGGTTGTTCGACAAACCGCTGCAGTACAACGACCCGGAGCGCGAGGCGCGTGAGCTGCTGGCGCCGGAGCATCGTGAAGCGGCGCGCGCCATCGCGCGTCAGTCCATGGTGCTGCTCAAGAACGACGGCAAACTACTGCCGCTGAACGCGGACAGGCTGCGCAGCGTGGCCGTCATCGGTGCGCTGGCCGACGACGGATTGTCGGCGCTCGGATCCTGGCGCGCGCAAGGCAAGGCGGAAGAAGTCGTCACCATTCTGAAGGGAATAGTGGCCGCGGCGCCCAGGACACTGAAAGTATCGTTCGCCCCGGGCACGGATCCGCGCACCGCCGATCTCGCCGGCATCGCCGCCGCGCTCAAGCTCGTGAAGAGCGCCGACGTCACGGTGCTGGTGATCGGCGAGGACTATGACCTCTCCGGTGAATCGCGCAGCCGTTCAGATCTCGAACTTCCCGCGAGCCAGCTGGAGCTGGCGCGCCGCGTACTGGCCACCGGCAAGCCCGTGGTCGTGGTGCTGGCGAATGGCCGGCCGCTGGCGCTGTCGTGGCTGGCGGATAACGCACCCGTCATCCTCGAAAGCTGGATGCTCGGCGTCGAGAGCGGCAATGCGGTTGCCGACGTCTTGTTTGGCAAGTATTCGCCGGCGGGCCGGTTGCCGGCGGCGTTCCCGCGCGTCACGGGCGCGGTGCCGTTCAACTATGCCGCGAATCCCACCGGCCGCCCCGCCGATGCCGATCTCAAGAAAGACACCGTGCGCTATCACGATCTGCCGATCACGCCGCAGTTCGCGTTCGGCCACGGACTTTCCTATAGCCAGTTTCGCTACAGCGATCTCGCGCAGAGCACGCAGGCGATGGGACCTGGCGAACGCATCGACATTTCGATCACCGTGGAAAATACCGGCGACGTGGCCAGCGATGAAGTGGTTCAGCTCTATGTACGCGACCCGGTGGCAACGGTGGCGAGGCCGGTACTCGAGTTGCGCGGCTTCAAACGCGTGGAGCTGGCCGCGGGTTCGCGCAAACGCATCACCTTCAGCCTGACTCCCGAGCAGTTCGCGTTCTGGAGCCCGCGCGGGCAGTGGCTCATCGAAGCCGGTCGCATCGATTTCTGGGTGGGCGCGTCGTCCGCGGATCTGCGCGCCAACGGTTCTTTCGAGATCACCAAAACACACACGGGCACGGCGCCGGCCGCGGCGCTGCCCACGCGGGTCATCGTCAGTTCAAATTGAGGAAGGGGAATTTCATGGGAAAGTTGTCAGTCACCGCACTGGTTTTGTTGGGCGTCGCCGCCACGGCCTGTGCCGCCACGCCGCCGCCTGCGCCGACGACGATCGCCGAAGCGACCATCGACCGCTGGGACCCGGCGATGGACGCCATCGTCCCCAAGGACTGGAAGATAGAGAAGCTGGCCGAAGGCTTCGGCTGGGCCGAAGGCCCGATCTGGGTGAAGTCCGGTGGCTATCTACTGTTCACCGACGTCCCCGGCAACAAGATGTGGAAGTGGTCGGACAAGGGCGGCCTCGAGAAATTCCTCGATCCTTCGGGCGCGGCTGGCGCCGACCCGGCCATCTGGCGCGAAGCGGGCGCGAACGGCCTCGCGCTCGACGGCCCCGGCGCCATCCTGATCGCCGACACCGGCAATCGCGGCATCCAGAAGCTGGACCTCAAGACGAAGAAGAAGACGCCGGTCGCGATGAGCTTCGAGGGCAAGAAATTCGCGAGTCCCAACGACGTCACGCGCATGAGCAACGGCGTGGTGTTCTTCTCCGACCCGCCTTATGGCTTCAAGAAGTTCGACGATGCGCCGCAGATCGAGATCAAGTTCAACGGCGTATACCGCCTGGGCACAGACGGCAAAGTCACGGCAATCGAAAAGGAACTGCATCGCCCGAACGGCGTGGCGCTCTCGCCGGACGAAAAGACGTTGTACGTCGCGCAGTCCGAACCCACCCAGGCCATCATCAACGCCTATTCGCTCGATGCGAACGGCAACGTGACCGGCAAGAAGTTGTTTGCCGACGTGACCGATCTCGTGAACGACAAGTCGCCGGGGTTGCCCGACGGGCTCACGGTCGCGGCGGACGGGACGATTTTCACGAGCGGCCCTGGCGGCATCCTGGTGATATCGAAAGAGGGCAAACGTCTCGGTCGCATCAGCGACGGTCGACCCACCGCCAACTGCAAGTTCGGCGATGACGGCAAGACGCTGTACCTCACCTCGAAAGACATGCTGGCGCGCATCCGGCTCAACGTGTCGGGCATCGGCTTCGGCAAGTAAGTACGCGAAAGCGGGGGAACGCCTATGGAAATCGCCTACGTATTCGCGTCGATCGTGCTGCTGGTGCTGCTCATCAGCTGGGGCAAGATCCAGCCATTCCTGGCGTTCCTGGTGGCCTCGTCGGTGGCGGCGATCCTGCTCGGGCTCCCAATGGAAAAAGTCCCGGCGGTGCTCGAGAAGGGAATCGGCAACATCCTCGGCGGGTTGCTGGCTGTGGTGTGCATCGGCGCGATGTTCGGCAAGCTCGTGGCGAACAGCGGTGCGGCGCAGAAGATCGCCATGGTGCTCATGCGCGTGTTCGGCGAGAAGCATCTCACCTGGGCCATGATGTTCACCGGGTTCCTGGTCGGAATCCCGCTGTTCTACAACGTGGGCTTCGTACTGCTCGTGCCGCTGGTGTTTTCGGTGGTTCAGCAGACCAAGGTGCCGCCTATCTATCTCGGCATCCCCATGTTCGCGTCACTGTCGGTGACGCATGGGTTCCTGCCGCCGCATCCCGCGCCCACCGCCATGCTGCCGATCTTTGGCGCCGACATCGGCACCACTCTCTTCTACGGCATCATGGTCGCGCTGCCGGCCATGATCATCGCCGGCCCGGTATTCGCCCGGCTGTTCCGCAATGTGCAGTCGCGCCCCATCACGCTCTTCGTGGCGCCGCTGCGGCCGGAGAGTGAACTGCCAAGCGCATTCAACTGTTTCGCGAGTGCGCTGCTGCCGGTGGTGCTCATCGCCAGTTCGATGGCCGTGCCGCTCGCGCCCGAGAGCTGGCAGTCGCCGCTCAAGTTCTTCACCAACCAGAACATCGTGATGCTGGTGTCGCTGGCCATCGCCACATACACACTCGGTCTCTCGCGTGGCATGAAGATCCAGCCGCTCATGGACGACTATGGCAATTCGGTGAAGGACATCGCCGTCATCCTGCTCATCATCGCCGGTGCGGGCACCCTGAAAGAGGTGTTCGTCGCCACCGGCGTCGACCAGAACATTTCCGCGGCCCTCACCGGCATCGCCATCGACCCGCTGGTGCTCGGCTGGCTGATCGCCGGCGTGATCCGCGTGTCGCTCGGCTCGGCCACGGTCGCCGGCATGACGGCCGCGAGCCTCATGGCGCCGGTGGTCGCCACCGCTCACGTCAATCCCAACCTCATGGTGCTCGCGGTCGGCGCCGGTAGTTTGATGTTCTCGCACGTGAACGACTCCGGCTTCTGGATGGCCAAGGAATACTTCAACCTCACGTTGAAGGAAACGCTCAGGAGCTGGACGCTGATGGAAGGCATCGTTGGAATCGTCGGCATCATCGGCGTGCTGATACTCGAGAAGTTCGTCGCTTGAGGGGCCGGCCTCAGTCATGGTGACTTCGAACCTTTGAGCGCGCCTCGCCTGCTACTCGCCCCGACGGGAAACTGAGACGCAATCGGCAGCCCGCGAATCCGGTCGGGCGCGGGGCTGCGGCAGGTCGCAACCGCTGCGAATTCCCTCACCGACGTCGGCGCCGCCATGCGTCAGCATCGCGCCCATGCCGGCCGATTCGAAGTCCCGAAAGTCGATTCACCCGTTACGCGACGCATGGCTCGCGGGTATCTGCACATTCGTGACGTCGGCGATCGGTCTCGGCATCATTTATGTGAAGGCGCGCGACGCCCAGTTCGCCGCCGTGCACAGCGAAATGCTGCAGCTCGCGCGCTCGATGGCCGCCGAGGTCGACGGAGATCTCCACAAGACTCTCTTGTCGCCAGCGCAGACCGGGAGCGCGGAACACGAACGGCTGCTCGAGCCGCTGGTGCGCATGCATCGCGCCGCACACGATGTGTGGTTCGTCTACACCGGAATCTATCGCGACGGCCGCATTTACTGGGTCCTGGACACGGCGAGCCACTATCGGGTTCCGGGCAACGACGCGGCGCCCGACCCCATCATGAAGTTGTACGCCATGCGCGATGCGGACTACGAGCGGTCATTTCGCGAAGGCCTCGAATTCGTGGACGTCGAACCACGCCTGGATGATGGCCATTCCTACCTGAGCGCCGCGGTGCCGATCCGTGATCGTGCCGGCCACGTTGTGGCCATGCTCGGAATCGACATGGTTCTCGACGCGCTCGATGCGCGCATGGCGCTCATCCGGCAAGCGTTGGGGGTGGCGCTCAGCGCGGTGCTGCTGCTGTCGATCGGTGCCGGCGCGGTGGCGCACCGGCTGCGTTCGTTCGCGGCCGCCGTCGTCTACAAACTACGCAAGGCCCGCGCCAGAGCCGAGCGCAACGCCGCCGCCGCCGAGAGCGCCTCGCGCGCCAAGGCACAGTTCCTCGCGATGATGAGTCATGAGATTCGTACGCCCATGAACGGGATCATCGGCGTCGCCGATCTGCTGCGAACGATGGCGCCGAACCGCGAGCAGAAGCGCCTGCTCGACATCCTGGCGTCGAGCGGCGACTCACTGCT
Organism: Pseudomonadota bacterium; assembly: GCA_039930985.1. GTDB lineage: Bacteria > Pseudomonadota > Gammaproteobacteria > Steroidobacterales > Steroidobacteraceae > CADEED01. The sequence goes on along the minus strand of JBDTSV010000105.1, from coordinate 634 downwards.
GCGGATAATCAACGACATCCTCGATTTCTCGAAGATGGAAGCCGACCGTCTCGCGCTGCACGCGAGCCCGTTCGAGCTGCGCGGGCTCGTCGATGAGCTCGAACATTTGCTCGCGCCGACGGCGCGTGCCAAGGGCGTGACCTTTTCCATCTCCGTGGATCCGGCACTGCCCCACGGCGTGGCCGGTGACCGCCAGCGCCTCTCGCAGATCCTGCTCAATCTCGGCACGAATGCCGTGAAGTTCACGGATCGTGGTGAGGTGTGCCTGGCACTGCGCGCGCAACCCGCGGCTGCCGGCGCCGCGCGCATCGAATTCTCGATGGTCGATTCCGGCATTGGAATGGACGCGGACACACTGTCGCGGCTGTTCACGCCGTTCACCCAGTTTGCCGATTCCGAACACCATCGCGGCGGCGGCACCGGGCTCGGACTGGTGATTGCCCGCAAACTGGTCGGCCTGATGGGAGGTGAGTGCGGCGTCTCCAGCCAGCTCGGCAAAGGCAGCAGCTTCTGGTTCACCATCCGCGTTGCCGTCGACCCCGAAACGGCCCGAGTCGCCACGCCCGTCGCCGACCTTGCTGGAGTCAGCATTCTCGTCGTCGCCGACAGCGCCGCCCAGCGCCAAGTCCTGTCG
>JBDTSV010000104.1:0-11520 GCA_039930985.1 Pseudomonadota bacterium | reverse complement strand
CCTCAACCGCATCGTCAGAAATTGAGCTGGCTGATCCCGTAACGGGAAAACAGTCTGTGGTTCCGCAAAAAAGGCCTTTCTGGGCCTTTTTCTTTTTTCCGCGTACTGAAACCGCGGGCATATTCGCGGTCACTCATTCACCGACACAGCCATTCCACGGATTGTCGGAGCAGCCATGAATACAGGGACGTTTAATTCAAACCAGGGTTCGCGCAGGACGCGCGTTGTCAGAGTACTGCTGTTGCAGGCGGCGGCCACCGCACTGGTCGTCGCCTGTGGCGGTGGTGGATACGGTGGAGGCGGAGGTAACACACCACCGCCCGCCACCCCGCCACCCGCCGCGGTGATCCGCGACGCGCAGTTCACCGACGACACGATCGCGGGCCTGCGCTTTGCGGTCGTGGATGCCGGTGAAGCGGTCACCAACGACACCGGAAAATTCCAGTTCGTCGAAGGCCGCAAGATCGACTTCCTGGTCGGTAGCGCGACAAACCGCATCACCATCGGCAGCGCCACTCCCGCCTACACCAGCGGTGTGGTCTCCTTCAGCCTGCACAACCTCACCGAGATCCAGGCCGCCAACGGCGACGTCTATCTATCGAACCTGCTGCGCCTGCTGGCGCTGCTCGACGCCAACAATGACACCACCGACGGTTTCCAGATCGACACCGCCGCCAATACCGCCATTGCCGCCGCGGTCACCGGCACGAAGACGCTCGACTTCGCCGCCAACCCCGCGAATTTCGGCGCCGACGCCACCATCACCGCCCTGGCCACCGCGCTCAATCGCACGCTCATCAGCGCCGACGAAGGGTTGGCGCGTTACCAGCTGCTGTTCCGGCAGTCGCGCTCGAGCAGTATCGCGCTCACCGGCGACGACAATCGCGCCGTGATCGTGAACCGCCAGAAAGCCAGCGTCTCGGTGATCAAGGTGCGCAACACCGACGGCACCGACGCGTCGCAGCTGTTGGCCGAGGTTCCGGTGGGCAAGGAACCGCGCTTCGTCGCGGTCTCGCCCGATGACAAGTACGCCTATGTCACCAACGCCTTCGATGGCACGATGAGCATCATCGACCTCACGGCGGCGACGCCGGTGGCGATCGGTGCCGCAATCAACGTCGGCGTCGAGCCACGCGGCATCGCCGTGACACCGAACGGCACCTATGCGTTCATCGCGCAGAACACGGTCGGTGAGGTCGCGGTGGTGCGCCTTTCCAACTACGAGGTCGTCGCCAGCATCCACGTCGGCGGCAACCCTTATGCGGTCGCCATCAGCAACGACGGCGATCAGAACGACAACGACGAACGCGTGTACGTCACGCAGCTCTTCGGTGAAGTCATCGACCAGGCCCGGCCCGACGGATTCGATGACGCCAAGCAGGGCGTGGTCAGCTCGTTCCGCGTCAGCGAGGCCATTGTCAACGCGGGCACCGGCGCCACGGTCACGCGCCTGCTGCTGAAGCCGCTGGTCTCGGGCTTCAATGCCGACCGCCGCAACTTCTGCAAGCTGACGCGCAGTGCGTTGGAGCTCGCCGGCACGGTCAAGTATTTCAACAGCGGTCCGCTCGGCGACAGCGGTACGGGCGCCGCCCAGCTCGCCAAGGAAACGTTCTGCCCGGACGTGAACTCGACGAACATCGATACCGCGGGCCCCATCGGCAAAGTCGCACAGAAGGTTTACCCCAACATGCTGTTCGGCGCGCTGCTGCGTGGCCCCTTGCTCTACATCCCGAACGTTGGCGCGCAGCCTGAGCCACCGGTGATCTTCAACAACAACGTGCAGGCGCTTGTGGGTGTGTTGAGCCCGGTGACCAATGCCGAGACGCCGCTGTCGGTGAATCTCAACACCTTTGTGGGCAAGGAAACGGCGCCGGCCTCGCCGACGACTTCGCTCGACAAGCTGTTCCTCAACGACATCGTGGCGATCGACGCCGACCGCCGCGGCAAGAATTTCCTGGTGGTCAGCCGCGGCGGCAACTACGTGATTCGCGCCTCCATCGGCGCCGACGGCAAGCTCACCACCATCGACGCCAACAATGTCGCCAAGCGTTTCCAGACGGGCAACCTGCCGAGCGGCGTGGTGATGGCGCGTACCGGCAAGCGCGCGTACGTCAACAACGAGCTGAACACGTCCATGTCGGCGCTCAACCTCGACGACGACAGCGTGATCGCGCGCGACATCGAATCGAGCGCACCGCCGGCTCCGGGCACCCAGGCGCATCGCAACCTCGTCGGCAAGCTGGCGTTCTTCACGGCACTCGGCATTCCCGACAAGCTCGACAACACCGGAGACGGACAGTTCGACGTGGCGCTGCGTGACATCAATCCGCTGGCCAACCGCGGCAAGGCCTCGAACAACGCCTGGTCGAGCTGCGCTTCGTGCCACGACGACGGCCACTCGGACAACGTCACCTGGATCTTCGAGACCGGGCCGCGCCAGACCATCCCGCTCGAAGGCACCTTCGCGCGCAACAACCTCGACGATCAGCGCATTCTCAACTGGAGCGCGGTGCGTGGTTCGAACACCGACTTCAACAACAATGCGCGCGGCATCCAGGGCGGCGTCGGCTTCGCCACCAATGTCGATGGCGTCGACAAGACGGCGCTGGTGTTCAACCACGGCCCGACCAAGGGCATCAGCGATTCGCTGGACGCGATGAGCGAGTGGGTGGCCACGGTGCGTGCGCCCATCATGCCGGCCATTGCCGCCAACGTCGAAACCAATGGACGCGCGTTGTTCACCACGAATTGCGCGAGCTGCCATGGCGGTGCGAAGTGGACCAAGAGCCGCACCAAGGGCTTGTACGTGGACAACCCGCTGCTGCAGGTCGATCCGGTCGGCCCGGCGTTCTTCACCGGCGTCGGCAAGAACGACGCCGGCGTGAATCTCGCCGGACCACAGGTAGTTAGCGTGACGCGCGACGTCAAGGGCACGTTGCTGATGCTCGACAACGTCGGCACGTTCAACGTGGCCAGCCCAATCGAGGTGCGCGGTGCCGCCGCGGTCGCCGGCCAGACCACGCAGGGCTTTGCGCCCTTCGGTGGCGGTGGCTTCAACAGCCCGTCACTGCTGGGGGTGGCCTACTCCGGCCCGTACTTCCACGATGGCTCGTCGCACACCCTCGAGGACGTGGCCGCGCGGCACCGCCTCGGTGTGGCACCGGCCACGATCGCCAGCACGCTGACTGCCGGTGACTTGGCCGATCTGCTCACCTTCGTGCGCAGCATCGATGACGCCACGCCGACCATGCCGAACGCCACCGATGCCTTCATCGCTCCGTAACGGAAATGGGGACACTCCCCATTTGCTAGCAAAAGGGGCCGGACCTCACCCAGGTCCGGCCCCCGGCATTTCAAGCCGGCTCGATCGAGCAACCAATGCAACGAGACAACGGCGAAAGAGCCTTTGGGGTGGATACCGGTTGGATCTGCGACAAAAGCCCGACAGCCGCGCCGAGAATCAACGCGATTCCGAGCAGTGCCCATTCATTCGCGTGGAATATTTCTAATCAGTACCGCGAACCGAAACACTCTCCCGCCCCCTCTTATCCCTTGCGCCCGATCCGGGCCCGCGATTTGAGGATCCGTCGTGTTCTACGTCAAAAATGTACCCACCTGGGAACGGGCACTGCGCGTGCTGGTGGGTCTCGCGCTGATGGCCCTCGCCATATTCGTAATCGGCAGGTCGCCGCTCGGCTACGCGCTGGGCGCTTCAGGCATCATCGCCATGTTGACCGGATTCTTCGGCTTCTGCCCCCTGTGCGCCCTGGCGGGCCGCCGCCTCGGTTCGGATAGTTAGACATGTATCGCAGCAAATATGACCTGGCGCTCATCGCGGCGGCGCGCGGCGGCGAACACGGCGCCATACTCACATTGCTGGCTTGCGCGCAGCCCGACATCCGTCGTTACGCGCGGCGCAGCTGTTCGGGATCACAACATATCGATGACGTGGTCCAGGAAACACTCTGGCTCCTGTATCGCCGCGTCGGTACGCTGCGTACGCTGACCTCGATCTCCGGTTGGCTACTGGCCATCGTACGGCGCGAGTGCCTGCGCCTGGCTGCACGCTTCAGCGCGCAGGCGCGCCAATCGCTCGACCAGCACCCGGACCACTCGCCGCGGGCGCAGCACTCGGACCAGGACCTGCGCCTCGATCTGGCGGCAGCCATCGAGTCGCTGCCCGATCACTACCGCGACGTCGTGATCCTGCGAGACATCGAAGAGATGACGGTCGACGAGATAGCGATTGCGCTCGGTTTCACGCGCGAGAGCGTGAAAGGCCGCCTGCACCGCGCGCGCGGGCTGCTTCGCGAGTACCTGGACGACACCGCGGATCGCGCGAAATCTACTCCGCGTCGAACTTCAGATTGACCTCGATCTCCGGCAGCAACGCCGATGGTTCGAAGTACGACTGGTCATCGCTCGCCGTGAACACGTTGCCGGCGATCACGTAGTGCGGCGTACGGTCGATATCGACGCGATACACCTTGCGCGACTGCGCCTTGGCGCGATGGCTCGGCGGAATGTATTCGAGCACTTCGTCGATCAGGCATTGCTCGACCGTGAAATCGCTGAACCACGACGGTAGCGACATCCACACCACGCCGCGAAACAGAAGGTCAATTCGCCGCGGGCCGCCATCGTCGCGATCGCCCGAGCGCATCAGCAGCACGCCGTGATGTTGGTGGTACAACACCAGGCCGAACTGGCCGTTGAAGCGCGACGGAAGTGTCAGCGGTGAATGCACGCTCGAACGCCGTCAGACCGGCGAAAGACTGATCAGCCGGTGCAGGCCCTGGGTGGTCGGCACATAGTGGTCGACGAGCAGGGCCGCAAACAACCACATGAGATAGGTGATCGAAAAGCGAAACACCTTCATCGGCAGATGCGCGCGCTCGGTCAGCTTCATCTGCGCGGCGTAGTAGATGAACATGGCGTTCAACACCAGCGCTGCACCCAGGTAGATGAGGCCGCTCATGCCCGTGACGAACGGCAGAATGGTGACGGCGGTGAGCAGCACGGTGTACAGCAACACCTGCAAGCGCGTGAAGGCGACTCCGTGCGTCACCGGCAACATCGGAATGCCGACCTTCGCGTACTCATCTTTGCGCGCGATAGCCAACGCCCAGAAATGCGGCGGCGTCCACACGAACACGATGAGAAACAGCAGCAGTGCGTTCGGGTCGACCGAATTCGTGACCGCCACCCAGCCGAGCACGGGCGGCGCGGCGCCGGCGGCACCGCCGATGACGATGTTCTGCGAGGTCGCGCGCTTGAGCCACACGGTGTAGACCACGGCATAGCCGATGAGCGAGGCGAAGGTGAGCACCGCGGTCAGCATGTTCACCAACAACACCAGGATCGACATCGACAATAGGCACAGCACGCCGGCGAACAGCAGTGCCGCGTGCGACGACATCTTTCCCGTGGGCAGCGGCCGGCGCTTGGTGCGCGACATCTGCGCGTCGATGCGTTCATCGAGCACGTGATTGATGACGGCGGCGCTGGCCGCAGCGAGACCGACCCCCAGATTGCCGAACACCAGCAAATCGAGCGGCGGCAGGCCGGGCACGGCCAGCAGCGCACCCACGATGGACGTGAACACGATGAGCATGACCACGCGCGGCTTGGTCAGCTCATAGAAGCTGCGCCAGCGGGTCGTGGCGGCAGCGGCGACGATGGGTTCTGGTATTGCCAAGGCGCTTATCCGTAGGGGCGCGGAGTTTAGCCGAAATTGTTTACCGAAAATCCCTGACCGGCCGGAGCTTTCGGTTGAGCAGCACCGTGGCCGCGACGAGCAATGCGGCGCCGGCGTTATGGGCGGCCGCGAGCTCGAGCGGGAAGGCACGCAACACCATGAAAACCCCTATGGAAATCTGCGTCGCGAGCGCGGCAAGCACCGCCAGCGCCGCCCATCGCGGCCCCGCGCCGAGCCCGCGAATCGCGAAAAGCACGGCGAGCAGCAGTGCAGTGCCGGCCACGACCGCGCCGACTCGATGCGAGAAATGAATGGCAACCCGCGCCGGGTGATCCAGAACTCCGCCGGCGTAGTTGATGCCGAGCCCACGCCACAGCACGAAGGCATCTTTGTAGTCCGCTTCCGGCACCCACTGGTTCTGGCAACGTGGCAAGTCCGGACACGCCAGCGCGGCGTAGTTGCTGCTCGTCCAGCCTCCCAGCCCCACCTGCAGGAACAGCGCGCCCAGTGCCAGCCCGGCCCACAGCCGTGCATTCCGCCCCGATTCCACCAGCGTGTTGCCGGCGAGCACCGAGTAACCGTCGACCGGGCGCGATTCGGCGCGCAGCGACAGCCACAACCACAGCAGCAACGCGAAGGTAGTTAGCCCGCCAACCAGGTGGCCGGTGACGATCAGCGGCTTCAGCAGCCAGGTGACGGTGAGCATGCCCAGCATGCCCTGCAGTACGATCAACACCAGCAGCACCAGCGAGAACACCACGCGCACCCCGGGCTCGCGCCGCGCGCGGATCGACAGCGCGGCGATCACGACGATGATGAGTCCGAGCGTACTGGCGAAGTAGCGATGGATCATCTCCACCCACGCCTTGCGCACGTCGGCGTCGCTGGCGTAATGCTCCGCGCTTCCGGTGGGCGCGATGTGCCCGAAGCAGCCCGGCCAGTCGGGGCAGCCGAGCCCGGAGTTGGACAGGCGCGTGTAACCGCCAAGCACCACCACGCCGAAGCACAGCAGTGCGGCGATGAGGGCGAGACGCCGGATCCACACTACTTCACGCATTTTGTCTGGCGCGCATCTTGTTGGCGCCTCAACCGATGTGCGACAGCTTGAGCAGCTTCTTGAGATCGCTCAGCAGGTCTTTGGTGGTGTGGCTGGCGTCGTGGCGCATCATCAGATTGCCGAGCGGATCGATGATGAACAGCGTGCTCTCACGCTGCTCCGGAAACTGCGCCAGCAGCGCCGCGGCTTCGGGCGACGAGGCGTCGAACGCAATCAGGCCTGGATGTTCGGCCGCGAAATAGTCATTCGCGCAGCAGTTGCCGGTGGCGAGGAACACGCGCTGAACGCGCGTCATTTCGTTGTTGAGGGCCAGGCGGCTCTGGCGCGCGAAGACCAGGGCCGTGCGGCAGGCTTCATCGCAGCGCCCGTCGCCTATATAGAGGAGTGTCCACTTGCCGGCGAAAACATCGGCACCGGCGGGTTTGCCGTCCGCGTGCCGAAGCCCCGCCACCGTGAGCGGCCGCGCGGGGTCGATGAGCTGGCCCATGCTCACGGAATTCGCCGGGCGCCACAACTTGCCGTAGTAAAGAGTGAACGCCACCGCCACCGGCAGAAAGAACATCGCCGCGACGATGAGCAGTGTGCGCCGCCCGCGGGCGCGAGGATCTTGCATCAGGACACCTTGCGAAAATTGAGGCCGAAGTAGAGCACGAGCAGCACGGCGGCAAAACCCCACCACTGGATCGCATAAGAGAAGTGTCGGTCGGGCGGCATGCCCGGAGGCGTCCATTCGCGCACGTATCCGCCGGGTGCTTCGGCGTCTAACAGCAATACCCGGTGCTGCAGTTGTGTGCTGAATGCAGCCGCGAGCTCGTCGTGCGTCGGGAAGCTGGTGAGTTTCGGCCAGTGCGCGTCGTTGTCCGGCGGGGCGCGACCGCTCGCGAGACCGGGGCTCGGCAGTTCGTCGATGCGCCCGGTGATCCGGGGCGGCGATTCTTTCAGCGACACATCCGGCAGACGATCGCGATAGCCGGTGAACGGAACCCAGCCGCGGTTCACGAGCACGCGCCGTCCATCGGTCAGACGAAACGGCGTCAACACCTGGTAGCCGGGTTGGCCGGCGTGCGACATGTTGTCGAGCAGGAATTGATGTTCGGGTTCGAACACGCCGCTCAACTCGAGGCGCGCGAAGCGATCGACGCTGTCGAGGCTGCGGTTCCCCAGCTCTTTCGCCGGGGCATTGCGTTCGTACTCCGCCCACACCGCTTGTTTGGCTTCGCCGCGATGCCACTGCCAGCGACCAAGCCCGATAAAGGCTGCCAGCAGAAGGATGGTGAGCAGGGTCATGAGCCAGGACGGCTTGAAGACCCTTCCGAATGCGGAAAATCGGGTCGGCATGGGGGCCGGGAGTATAAAGTGCGCCCTCTATGGACGTGATCAAGATTCTCATCATTGTCACGCTGTTCGCGATCGTGTTCAGCCTCGGAAGTGCGCTGTTTCACCTCTCTCGCGGCACGGGCGACTCGAAGAAAATGGCGCGTGCGCTGACCATCCGCGTCGGCCTGTCGGTGCTGCTCTTCATTCTGTTAATGCTGGCCTGGTACAACGGCCTCATCACCCCGCACGGCCTGCCCACTAGTAGGTAGAAATGGGCGGAAAAAGGGGACAGATCTATTTTTTGCTGCAAAAAATAGATCTGTCCCCTTTTTCTGGCTTTACGCCGGCCTGCCTCTCCGCTATGTTTCGCCCCCGATGAATCGCCAGGCACTCAAAACGACGATCAAGACCAAGCCCACCGGGGCCTCGGATTCTTGCGCGTAGCTTTCGCGAACAGGAACACCCAAGGCCCCGCGCAGGAAACTTCGCGGGGCCTTTTCATTTGGAGCGTAGATAACAATGTCATCGAACGATCAGACCGTCCGTAGCCGCAGAAACCCCGTTGTCGCCATCGCCGGCGCGACCGGTGCCGTGGGCGTGGAGCTCATGCAGTGCCTCGAGCAACGCAAGTTCCCGCTGGTGGAACTACGGCTGCTGGCCTCCGCGCGTTCCGTGGGCAAGTCGATGAAATTCCGCGGCGCCGATCTGCAGGTGCAGGAGCTCACGGACAAAAGTCTCGAAGGCGTCGACATCGCGCTGTTCTCCGCCGGCGGTGCGCAGTCGAAGCGCTTCGCGCCCGCCGCGGTGAAGGCGGGCGCGGTCGTTGTCGACAATTCCTCGTTCTTCCGTATGAACACCGACGTGCCGCTGGTCGTTCCCGAGATCAACGCCGGCGCGATGCTCAGGCACAGCGGCATCATCGCGAATCCGAACTGCGTGGCCATCGTTGCCGCCACTCCTCTGTGGCCGCTACATCAGAAGCGCCGCATCAAGCGCATTACCTTGTCCACCTACCAGGCGGCTTCGGGTGCCGGTGCCGCCGCCATGGAAGAGCTCAGCGAATCCACGCGCGCGCATCTCGAAGGCCGCGCGTTCCAGCCCAAAGTTCTTCCGCATCCGTATGCATTCAACGTGTTCTCGCACAACACGAAGGTGGATCCTGAGACCGGATACAACGAGGAAGAGACCAAGGTAATGCAGGAGACGCGCAAGATCTTCGGCGAGCCAGACCTGCGCATCACCGCCACCTGTGTACGCGTTCCCGTGTTACGCGCGCATTGCATTGCGTTGAACATCGAAACCGAAGAACCGCTGACGGTTGCCGAAGCACGCGCTATCCTTGCGACCGCGCCGGGAGTGCGATTGGTCGACGACATGGAGCGCAACTATTTTCCGATGCCGCACGACGCGAGCGGAAAAGATGAAGTGCTCGTCGGCCGGATACGCCGCGACGTGAGCGATCCGACCGGCCGCACGCTGGCGCTGTTTGTCGCCGGCGATCAGCTGCGCAAGGGCGCGGCGCTGAACGCGGTGCAGATCGCGGAGGCGTTGATCGCCTGAGGTTGTCGGGGTTGGGAGTTTGGTTAGCGAGGCCAGGTAGCCGTCATGCTGAAGCACAACTTGTCGACGAGCGATCGAGAATTTCGTGCGGCCTTTGAAGCGGGCGCATTCGCGCCCGCGGATTTTTCGCACCGCGCGCACATACGCCTGGCGTACGTCTTTCTTGCCGAAAGCGATGTGAGCCTGGCGCTCGAACGCATGCGGGCTGCGCTGGTCGGCTTTCTCTGCAGCCATGGTCTTCCGGTTGCGAAATATCACGCCACGCTGACGCGCGCCTGGATTCTCGCGGTCGATCACTTCATGCATCGCTCGCCCGAGGCGAGCTGCGGCGATGACTTCATCGCGCGCAATCCTCTGCTGCTCGACACCAAGATCATGCTCACGCACTACTCCGCGGACCTGCTGTTCTCGGATCAGGCGCGCGCGGACTTCGTCGAACCGAATCTGGATCCGATTCCGCGCCACCACGCGGCTTAAGATTCCCCCACGCGCGAAACGTCCTTCGCTCGGGCGGTGAATTCCCGGGCATACTGCGCGCCCAATGGCCTATCCCTATCTCAGCGATGTGTTGCGCGGCGCGTTCGGCGTAAACATTCCTTTGCCCGTGCCCATGTTCGGCCTGATGGTCGGCATCGCATTCTTCGTCTCGCTCAAGGTGGCAAATCGCGAAGTAAAGCGCCTGATACCCGGGCAGCCGCCGAGTTTCATGGACAACGTGGGCTTCATCGGCTTCATCGCCGGCATCATCGGTGCTCGGGTGTTTCATCTCCTCGAGCATCCGCGCGAATTCATGGAACACCCGCTGGCAATGCTGTTCTCGCGCGGCGGGTTCACGATCTTCGGCGGACTGATCGCCAGCATCCTGGCTGGCCTTGCCTACGCCCGCTCCAAGCGTGCGCCGCTCGCCACCTTGCTCGACGCGGGCGCACCCGCGCTCATGCTCGGTTACGGTCTGGGCAGGATTGGCTGCCAGATCGCCGGCGACGGCGATTGGGGCATCGCCGCGGACCTGGCGTCGAAGCCTTCGTGGCTGCCGACTTGGGCCTGGGCGCAAACCTACGACGGCAACATTGCCGGCGTCATCATTTCCCCGCCCGGCGTCTATCCCACGCCTTTGTACGAAGTCGTCATGGCGCTCGCCGCATTCGCGTTGCTCTGGAGGCTGCGCAAGCATGGCCATCGAGCTGGTTGGCTGTTCGCGGTGTACGTCGCGCTCGCTGGCGCCGAAAGGCTGCTCATCGAATTCATCCGCGTGAACACTACCTACAACCTGTTTGGCTACGAGGTCACCCAGGCTCAGCTTATCGCGGTGGCCTGCATCGTCGGCGGAACCCTCGGGATGTGGAAGCTATGGCGGCCGCGCACCGCCACGGCCTGATAGTCCATCACGCCGAGCGCAGATCCTTCGCGTTCACGCCGAGTCTCCGTGCCGCGGACAACACCGCCAGCACCGACGCCGTCGCAATGTTCGCGTGGCGGCCCGCGCCGTAACGAATGCCGGCCACACCCTCGCGTGCAGCTTCGACGATGGCGAGCGCCGACGCATCGGCACCGGCGCGCAGCGCGCGCTCTTCGTAGTTGTCGATACGGATCGGCAGCGCGAGCGCACTCACCGTTGCCGAGACGGGCCCCGAGCCAATGCCGCGGAGCTTGCGGCGGCTGCCGGCGACCGTCATCTCGATTTCGATGCCCTGCTTGTCACCTTCTTCGAAGAGGTGATGGCCGTGATAAGCCATGTCGAGATCCACGGCGAGATACGTCGAATCGAACAACGCCCAGAGCTGCTGAGATGTCATCTCGCCTTCGGACGCATCCACATGCTGCTGCACGAGTGCGCTGAACTCGACCTGCATGCGCCGCGGCATCACGACTCCGTAGTCGCGTTCGA
>JBDTSV010000103.1:0-6219 GCA_039930985.1 Pseudomonadota bacterium | reverse complement strand
CACGCAGCGCCGTGTTCGCGCCCGAGGTCAGCGCCCAGCCGCGCGCCGACTCGAAGTTGTCGGTGAACAGCGTTGTGCCTACGGCCGGCTGGAACAGCGCCGTGAACGTGGTGTCGTTGGTCGGTGTCGTGATCTCGTGGGTCGCCTGCCCGCCATCGGACCAGGACACGAAATCGTAGGTACTGCCGCCGGTCGACTGTGGAGTCACGACGCCGAGCGTGCGGATGATCCCTTCCACGCCGGTGAAAGTGAATGGAGCGGTGATCGGCGCGCCGTCGAGCGTGAGCTGCGCGCCGCTGACGTTGCTTTCGACCGCCACCACCGTCGTGAGCGGACTAATGTCGACGAACGAAGTGTTGGTCAAGCCACTCGAATCGCGCACCGTCAGGATAACGCGGTAAAACACATTCGCCGAGGTCTCGCCGCGATTGGCGATGGTGAACGTGCCGGTGCGCACGCCGCTCGTGTCGGGCACGAACGGATGCGTGTGATCGTCGTGGTGGAAATCGACGCGCCAGGTGAACGCGCTCGGCGGCAGCGTGCCGTCCTCTGCATCGGTGCCGGTGCCCGAGAACGTGAATGTCTGCCCTCCGCGGTAGCTGGTGCCATTGGTGGGCGCCGTTATGGTTCCGGTCGGCGCGATGTTGGTGAGTACGGTTAGCGTCGCGGCGTTGCTGGTCGCCGAACCGAAGTCATTGCTGACGAGGGCGCGGAAACTGGCGCCGTTGTCATTGGCAGTGGTGGTGAGTGTGTAGGTCGCTGAGTTCGCCCCCGCGATGTTCACGCCATTTCTCTGCCACTGATATTGCAGCGGCGCCGTGCCGGAGGCCGACACTGAAAAGGTCGCCGACTGCCCGGCGGCGACCGTGACATCGGCCGGTTGCGTCGAGATGCTCGGGCTGGTGTTCGCCGTATACACCACGCGGAACACCTCGCCGCCGTTACCGCGCGCGAGATAGTAAAGCGAACCGTCGGGGTGGGCCTGGATGTCGACCAGCGAGCTGATGCCCGTGGCGAAGTCCGTAGCGGTCGAGTAGTTCGGCGGGCTCAGCATGCGGATGAAGCCACCGCAATAGTCACCGAAAAAATAGCGGCCGGCGTATTCGGCCGGGAAGATGGCGCTGGTCGGCCGATAGAACGACGCGCCGACGATGGCGCAGAACGACCCCGCGTTCTGATAGGTGTAGATCGGATAGCGCACGCCCGTGACGCCCGAGGGCGTGTTGCCCTCGGTCTGCGGCCAACCATAGTTGGAGCCCGCTATCGCCTGATTGACCTCCTCCCAGCTGTCCTGGCCGACGTCATTGATGTGGATGCGGCCGTTGGTGCGATCGACCGCGAACGTGAACGGGTTGCGCAGGCCGCGGGCCCAGATCGCCTGGTTCATGCCGGTGGTCTGGCTCAGGAAAGGATTGTCGGAGGGGATCGAGCCGTCCGCGTTGATGCGCAGGATCTTGCCGAGCGTCGTCGTGAATGACTGTGCATTGGCGCTGTTGGCATTCTCGCCCACCGAGATGTAGAGCTTGCCGTCGGTACCGAAGTGCAGCCCGCCGCCGTTGTGGTTGGTCGCCGAGCTCAGGGTCGGAAGATTCAGGATCTGCACTTCGCTGCCGGCCGCGGCCACGTCCGGATTGGCGGCGTTGGCCGTGAAGCGACTCACCCGATTGTGGATCGGGCTCGTCGACGTCGTGTAATAGAGATAGATGAAGTTGTTGGTGTCGAAATTCGGATCGAAGGCGATGCCGAGCAGCCCGCGTTCGCCAGAAGAGTTCACGCTCAACGTGACGAACGGCTGCGCCAGCAGAACGTTGTTCTTGATGACGCGCAGAGCACCGGTTTGCTGCGAGACGAAGATGCGCCCGTCGGGCGCGACGGCCATGGTCGTGGGGCTGGCTAGCCCAGTCGCCACTCTTGTTTCGGCGAACCCGCCGGGCAATGTTGCGGCGCGGGCGACGACGGTGAGCAGCAGCGCGCCCAACAGCGCCGCCACCGAAAGGAACCGAGAGTTTGAGACCGACATACGCCCTCCTTGGATGAGCTTCCGTGCTCACGGAGGGATCGTATGGACAGCGTCGAGTGGCTTACAAGCAGCGCGCCCGGCAGTTCCGTGTCGTCTTTCGCCGCATCAGGCTCAAGGCTTGGCCGCGGGCGCGGGCGTCGGCGCCGCCTGAACCGGCTCGGGGATGCCGGTGCCACCCTTCTTCACCACATCAGGCTGCATCGGCGCCAGCAGCGCCACCATCCGGTTCTGCACGTGATACGGCACGCCATGCTTTTCGAACGCGATGTACAGATCTTCGGCCAGCGCGTTGAACTGTGCGTTGTTGGTGTTGAGCTTCTTGTGCGCCTCTAACATCGTGCGGCCGGTGTACTTGCACGGACCACCCGCAAGCTCACAAAGTTGTTCGTAGAGCAGCTTCTTGAACTTGGCGAGGTCAGTGTTCGCAAACGTGAAATTGATGCGCTCGTCATCGAGCATGATGTCGGTCATCGTGTCGACCGTGGCCTTGAGCGTGGTTTCGCCACCAATCTGCGCGAACAGGGTTTCTTCGGCGCGCGCGGTGGTCGCGACGGCCAGGAAGGCGCCGAGGCCGGCGGTCGTAAGTAGTTTGCTGATGTTCATGGCTTTAAAACCCGAATTGGACTGAAACATAGGAGCCGCTCTGGTCATGATTCACCGTGGTGGCGGGGCCGAGAATATTTCCCAGGTTGAGATACGCCGCGACGATCGAGACGTATCGATTCGGCGCATAGGCCACGAACGCGTCCCAGGCCGCGCCTTCATCGTCGGCACCGAGATGGTCGGACTTGCTGCGGAATTCCCCGCCGATCGCCAGCTTGCGCGTGAGCAGATAACCCACGGTGGTCTCGAAGTTCAGCGACGCGCCACTGTCCTGATCGCCGCCGAAGCCAAGCAACCCGAGCTGATTGGCCTTGCTATGCCGCAGGGTCACGTTCACGAGCAGGCTGTTGGCGAGAAAGACCTTGGTGCCACTCACATAAAAATCGACGCCATCGTCATCGCGCGCGCCGAGCTGCGTGGGACTGGTTAGAGCGCCGGCGTGCTCGATGCCGCCGTGGCGCTTGATCTCGGCGCCGACGGCAATCTGCGGCAGCCAGGTGTTCTGGCCATAAACGGCATCACCGGCCACACGTACCTTGAGACCGAAGATGTCCTGCGACACCGCGACACCTTTGAGCGCGGTGCCAGTGACATCGAGATCGTGACGGGTGGCGGACAACTCGAAGCGATCGAAAGCGCCGACCGCGAATCCGATGCTCCGCAGGTCGAAATCGCGCAGCCGGATATCGGTGTAGTGCGCGTTCGCACCCCAGCTCTGGTTAGTGCCGTAGCCGGTGATCACCGCCCACGGTACCAGGCCACCGCCACCGGTTCCTTCCACATCACTGAAACCGGCGGTCAGCAGCAACTTGCCTTGGTCGGCACCGATGCGCTCTTGCGCCATCGACAGTGTCGGCAACAGCAGCAAGGCGATCAGCGTCGGGCGTAACATTCGTAACTTCATTTTTCCGTCCTTTCCTGACAATGGAAATCAATGGCTGCGGCCGGGCTCCGCTGCGTTCGAGTACGTGCGTGTCTGCGCGACTTGCGTCACGGGCGATGCATTGTCTGCAACGGCGCGCTGCGCGGGTTCCGCGGCCGCCAGCTTCTGTGCATGCGCGATCTGCAGGCGCAGATCTGGCATCGCGGGCGCGAGGACCTGCGCCTGGTGCAACGCGGCCAGCGCCTCCTTGCCGCGGCTGAGCGTGATCAATGCGGACCCGCGCGCGGCAAAGGCCATCGCATCGTTGGCGGCATTCGCATCAGTGAGCGCCACAATACCGAGCGCGACGCCGCGGTTGCCCGGCTTCACGGCGTTCGCCGCGATGTACGCGGCCAGCGCGGGCGCCGGCTGATTGCGTTGTTGATACAGCAGCCCCATGCGCGACTGAATCGCAAACTCATCGTCAGAGCCGTGCACCAGCGCGCCCTGACAAGCCTGCAGCGCGGCATCGCTGCTGTCCTTCTGGCACTGCGACAACATTGACTGGCGCTGCGCCTGGGCGGCGGCGAGCTGCGTCGCGACTCGCGCATTCTCGGGCGCTGCTTGCCTGGCGCGGCGATATACCTGCTCCGCTTCCGCCGGCCGCGAAGCCTTGACGAGCGCATCGCCCTTGCTCAGCAGGATGTCGACATCGTCGGGTTTGAGCTTGAGCGCCTCATCGCAGGCATTCAGGTCGCCCAACTTGTTACATCGCAGGAGATTGCGCGACACCTTCGCCGCCAGCTCCGCCTCGTCCTTGCCGGCGAAGTAGTCCTGTTCGCTCACGAAACTCCGCGCGGCACGCAGCTTTGACTGCAACTCGCTGTTACGCGGGTGAATCGCCTCGCCGTCTTCGAGCGTGTGCACCGCCTCGTCGTAGCAATTGGAATCGATGAGCGTATCGGCAAGTTTGAATCGCGCCGCCAGCGAGTTCGGCGTTGCAGACAGCGCCGCCTTTGCCGCGGTCACCGGCGCGGTTGTGTTCTGGCACAACGCGCCGTCGTGCGCGTCGGCGGCGGTGGCGGTGATCCCGGCGCCCGCCAGCAGAATCGCCAGGTATATATATGAGAGGCGACCGCGCACTACTGGTACCCGTCGATGTTGCCGCCGCGACCGAGCTTGTCGAATACCCACCGACCGTTCGGCAACCGTACCAGGTTGAACAGGTACCACTGATCCACGGTGCGATACGGTGGACTCTCGCCGGCGATGATGCCGTCGAGCTCGGCCCGCAATTGCTTCATACCGAACTCGGCTGGATTGCCGCCAACCTTCCCATCTTTGTCCGCGTCTTCGCCATCCAGGTTTGCCTTCGCGAGCAGGGCGATTTCGCCGGCCAGCAGCTTGGCTTCGTCCACGGAGGTACTGGCGCTCACGTCTTTGCCCAATAGATCGATCAAAGCGCAGCGCTCGACCACGCGCACCGTGTCATGAGCGAACACGGGCGCCGCCTGCTGCACGTTGACCGAGGCATCCGGCGACGTCGCGGCGAACGAGATGTGATTCGACGCCATGATCAGCGAATGCTTGAGGCCGAATTCGTTTTCGGAATTGGTGGCCTTCACGGCCGCGGCCACGTCCGCCTTGAGCTGCGGCAGATCAGTGCTCAGCGCGGCCTTTTCCGCCAGCGCCACCACGTCCTCGGCCTGCTTCTCGGCCACGAGTAGATAGCCTTGCTTGCCCGGCGTCACGTGCACGCCGGTGAGCGCGTGCCCGAGGTGCACGTGCGCGATCGTCGGCGGCCGGGGCACGCAGCCCGCCGCGGTGACCGCCACCATCAGCGAGCAGGTGCGCGCGAAAGCAGTGTTCATTGTTTCTTGATCTCCCTGATCAGGCGGAACCCGAGCGCGTTGCTGCGATAGCCCGCCTCGAAACGATTGCGATAGCCGGGCCGCACGAATGCCGGCGTCGTGAACCACGATCCGCCGCGCGCCTCGCGCTCACCGCAGTTGCCGTCCAGCACGGCGGAACCATCGGTGGGCGCGTTCTCGTAACCGTCGCGCCAGCAGTCCTGCACCCATTCGAATACATTGCCAAGCGTGTCGGTCAATCCAAAAGCATTCGGCGCGAAGGTGCCGACCGGGGCCGCTTCCACAAAGTTGTCGCGGCATGCGAAGGCCGACCAGCCGGGATAGCGCTCCGCCGCCGTGGCATCGGCGGCATTGGCGCTGGCGCAGGCTTCGGTGGCGTTCGACCACGGCAGTTCCGCCGTGCCGCCGCGAGCGAGGTACTCCCACTCCGACGCGCTTGGCAGGCGATAGGTTTCGTGGGTGCGCAACGAAAGCCATGCGGCATAGTCGGCGGCGTCCTGCCAGCTCACGCATGCCACTGGATAGGACGCATTCTGTTGAGGCGCGGCATTGCGCCAGTTAACGTCGGCACGCATGCGCCAGTTGCCATCGTAGGTCTCGCATCCCTTTCTCTCGCGCGGATACTCTTTGGCAAATTCGGCAAATTCACCGACGGTGATCTCGTTGAGACCAGCCGCCATCGCATACGCAATTGTCACCGCGTGAGCGGGCTTTTCGAGCGCCAACGCGTCATCGGTTATCTCGATATTTTCCTGTTTAGCTATGCTACGTAGGTGTTTGATGGCTTTATCTGGATCAATCGGTCGGAAAATATAGCGCTGAGTGCGGCTGACGATGGTTTCTGGCAGTTTGTGGGCCTCGGT
>JBDTSV010000102.1:0-17254 GCA_039930985.1 Pseudomonadota bacterium | reverse complement strand
CGTGGTTTTACTTCTGGATGTACGCCGGCCTCATCATGCGCATGGCGCTGTGCGTGCAGCAGAACCCGGCGACCGCGCCGGCGGAGCTGCGCGCGCCCCGGCCCGCGGTGCGGCGCGATCCGTACGGATGGACACAGCCCGTGGCGCGCTCATGAGCGCGCGCAAGATATGCATAGTCGGGCTCGACTCTTACGGCATGTTGTCGGGCGAGGGCGATCCGCAGTACATCGGCGGCGAGGCCATCCAGCACGTGTTGCTGGCGCATGCCTGGCGCGACCTCGGTTACGACGTGTCGATGATCGTGCACGACGAGGGGCAGGGTATGCCAAAGGTCGTGGACGGCATCAAGTTGATCGCGGCGCACACCCGCGATGGCGGAATTCGCGGCCTGCGATTTTTCCATCCGCGCGCCACCAAGCTGCTGTCGGCACTTATGGCCGCGGACGCGGATGTTTACTACCAGTCGCCCGCGGGCGCCAACACCGGCATCACCGCGTGGTTCTGCCGCGCGACCGGACGGCATTTCATATTCCGCGTCGCCTCCGACAGCGACTGCGAAAGCGAACACGGGCGTATCCAGTTCTGGCGCGACCGCAAACTTTTCAACTTCGGATTGCAGCGCGCAGATCTCATTGCCGCGCAGACCGACTACCAGTCGCGTCTGCTGGCGCAGCACCACGGGCTCGACAGTGTCGTCCTCAACATGATGGTCGAGGTGCCGCACGGCATTGCGAAAGTCCAGAAGGACATCGACGTACTGTGGGTGAGCAACCTGCGCGCGCTGAAGCGCCCGGAACTCGCGCTGGAGCTGGCGCGCCAACTGCCCGGGGTGCAGCTCACCATGGCCGGCGGCCCCATGCCCGGCGGCCAGACTTACTACGATGACGTTCAGGCCGCGGCCGCACGCCTGCCGAATGTGACGATGTTGGGTCCGGTGCGCTACCGCGACAGCGGAACGCTGTTCGAGCGGTCCAGGATCTTCCTCAACACTTCGACCATCGAAGGGTTCCCCAACACTTTCCTGCAGGCGTGGGTTCGCGGCGTGCCGGTGGTGACCTTCTTCGATCCAGACGGACTGGTGAAGCGCCAGGGGTTGGGCCGCGTCGCGACGACACTCGACGAGATGCGCGAAGCCGTGCGTGATCTGCTGGAAAACGAGCCCGAGCGCCAGGCACTCGGCCGGCGGGCCCGTGAGTTCGCGTTGCGCGAATACACCTCCGGCGTCGCGGCGCGTTACCTCGAACTACTCAATCAAGAATCACCGCAGCTGCGTTTTGGCGCCGCTCACGGCGTCAATCAGGGAGCCGATCTGCCATGAACAATCCTACCTGCCTCGCATCGCCCATGAACGAACCGCTGACGCTGGTCACGCCGCGGGACACGCCAGCGGTGGCCACGCCCGCCTGCGATGTGCTGTTCGTGCTCAGCAGCCTTGCCGTCGGTGGGTCGGAGCGAAAGATCGCGCGCATGGCCAACCGGCTTCGCGAAGAGGGCGTGGCGGTCAACCTGGCGTGCCTCAACGCTCCCTACACGCTCGAGCCAACGCTGCGGCGCGATGTTCCGCTGGCCAAGCTGGAGCGCCGCGGCAAGTTTTCGTTCGCCACGGTGATGCAACTGCGGCGGATGATCGTGCGTGACCGCCCAGCGACCGTCGTTGCGGTGAATCTCTACCAGGCGCTGTATGTGGCCTGCGCCACGCTGCTGATGTCGCGTCGGCCGCGCGTCGTCGCGCTGGTGAACACCTCGACGTTCCGCGGACGTCATCTGCGCAAGCGCCTCTATCAATCGGTGCTGGCGCGCTTCGACCTCGTGGTGCACGGCTCGCAGGCGCAAAGCCGCTTCTGGCACGCATCGGGGTCGACGGTCGCGGAGAAATCAACGGTCATTTACAACGGTGTGGATTCCGCGCACTTCGAACCCGTCGTGGCCTTCGAAGCCGCGAAGCGCCTGCGCGCCTCGCTCGGAGTGAAGCCCGGTGCGTTGCTGCTCGGCAGTGTCGGGCGCCTGGCGCCCGAGAAGAATCACGAGGTGCTGTTGACGACGCTGCGCCGCCTGCGCGTGGCGCGCGTCGACGCGCATCTGGTCATTGCCGGAAACGGCCCGCTGCGCCAGCAGTTGCTGCGACGCGCCGCCGAACTGGAAATTGCCGATCGCGTGAATCTCGTCGGCGAATTCGAGGACGTGCGGCCGGTGCTGGCGGCGATCGACTTGTTCGTACTGCCTTCGGTGGCCGTGGAGTCGTTTTCCAATGCGGCGCTCGAGGCCATGTCGATGGGCCGACCGGTAATCCTGTCGGAGATCGGCGGGGCCCGCGAGATGATCGACGATGGCGTCGAAGGTTACGTCGTCTCGGCCACCGAGCTCAGCGCGCGCCTGCCGGCCATTATCGCCGCGCTGTATGCCGATACGCGCAAGCGCCAGGCCATGGGCGCCGCGGCGCGCGCCCGCGCCGTGAGCCGATTTTCGATGAGCGGCATGGCGGCGGCGTACCGCGGCCTGCTTCACGGTGAGGTGTCGCAATGAGCGCCGATCCCACCACCATGCTGCTGCCGGAGGTGTCGCCGGTGCCCGCGCCGCGTCCACCGGCGTCGCGCGAAGCGCGGGTCAAGGTCCTGCAGATGGGCCCGGCGCTCGATGTACGCGGCGGCGTCAGTTCGGTCGAGCAGCTGATCCTCGACTATCTACCGCCGTACGCCTCCATTCGTCACGTGGCCACCATGACCGACAACACGAAGCTCGCCAGCGCCGGGACGTTTGCCCGTGCCGTGCTGTCCTTGTCGCGCACGCTCCAGGGCATCGACCCGACCATCGTGCACATTCATTTTGCTTCGCGCGGCAGCACGCTGCGCAAGTTCATTCTCGCGAACATGGTGGTACGCGCGCGGCGACCGCTGATCCTGCATGCACACGGCGCGGGCTTCGACCAGTTCCATCGCAGCCTGTTCGCGCCGCTGCGCAACCTGGTCAACCGCACGTTGCAGCAGGCCAGTCTGTTGATCACCCTGTCGAGTCAATGGCGCGACTTCTATGTGCAGGAGTGCGAGGTGTCGCCGTCGCAGGTCGTGGTGTTGCCGAACCCGGTTCGTGTGCCGGCGCGGGTTGCCGATCGCGCCGGGCGGGGCCAGGTTCAATTCCTGCATCTCGGTCGTCTTGGGCGGCGCAAGGGTGGCTATGACCTCATGAACGCGTTCGCCGCGCTGCCCGAATCGGTGCGCGCCCGCGCGCGGCTGGTGCTGGCCGGCGATGGCGATGTCGAAGGTCTGCGAAAAATGGCGCAGCCTTTCGGCGAACGCGTACGCGTGCTGTCGTGGATAGACGCCAACGAACGTGACCGGCTGCTCGCCGAGAGCGACGTGTTCGTGTTGCCTTCGTACGCCGAGGGCGTTCCGATGTCCTTGCTCGAAGCCATGGCGGCCGGACTTCCCTGTATCACGACGCCGGTGGGTGGCATTCCCGACGTGTTCACTCACGGCGCCGAGGGCTCATTGGTCTCGCCCGGTGATGCCGCCCAGTTGCGCGCCGCAATGACTGCTTACATCGGCGACGAGCCCGCGCGGCTTGCCGCCGGCAGACGCGCCTATGATCGCGCGCGCGCTCACGACGTGCATGCCTACGCGCGGCGGCTGGCGGACATCTACCAGCGCATCGCGCCGGTTGCGGAACTGCGGGAGACGGCATGAGTGCGGTGGGCTCATTCGCCGGATTGATGAAGAAGCACGTTCTCGGGCAGAGCCTGATTCGCCGCAACCCTTTCTACTACGAACGTTCGCGCGACGTACTCGAGCAGGCCGGAGGCGATACCTTCGAGGCCCGGCTCGCGTGGTCCGATCGCCAGGTGCGACGCACACTTGCCCAGGCCCAGCGTACCGGCTACGGCCGATCGGTGAATGCCGACGCTCGTCTGCAGAGCTGGCCGCTGCTCGAGAAGGAAAGCCTGCGCCACGGATTGCAGGCGTTCGTCACCGGCAATGCATGGTTGTCGGCGCCCGCCACGACGGGCGGCACCAGCGGCGTGCCGCTCAAGGTGCTGCGGTCACTCGAGTCCATCGTGTTCGAGCAGGCGAGCATCGATTCGGTGATCCGCTCGCTCGGCGTCGACGCGCGCGAGGCGCGCACGGCGGTGCTGCGCGGTGACAATCCGCGAGACATCGTGATCTCGCCCAATCCCGAGTGCGAGATCATCAGCAACGGCCGCATCATGACCATGAGCGCGAATGCGGTGACGCACACCAGCGTCGAGCACATCGCCAATTCCCTGGAGAAATTCGCGCCCCAGCTGTTGTGCGCCTATCCGAGCGCGCTCGAGACACTGTGCCGCTACCTGCGCGACAGCGGCCGTCACCTGTCCATACCCGCGGTGGTGACCTCATCGGAAGTATTTCGCGCCGAGGCCTGGGCCTTGGTCGAACAGATGCTCGGCTGCAAGCTGGCCGACTACTATGGTCAGGCCGAGCGTGTCGCTTTCGCCTGTGCCAACGCGGCGCGCGAATACCGTTTCCAGCATGGCTACTCGCGCGTGGAGTTCATTCCCTACGACGGCCAGTCCCTGCCGCGCGACAGCCGGTACCGGCTCTATGAAGTGGTCGGCACCTCCTTCTGGAATTCCCTTTTGCCCATCGTGCGCTACCGTACCGGTGATCTGATTCGATTGCCTGCGGGCTGGGACGAGCAGGAGCTGCTCGAGCTGTCTTTGGGTCTGCGCACCTTTGAGGGTGTGCTCGGCCGCCAACAAGAGCTGCTGGTCTGTCCTAACGCCATCCGCATCACCGGCATCGGTTGCCTGCCGAACGAACTCAGCAACGTGCTGCGTTTCCAGGTCGTGCAGGAGGAAATCGAGCAGGCGCGGATTTTCGTGCTGCCCACCGACGGGTTTTCCACCGCGGATGCCGAAACACTGCTAGCGAATGCGCGCGCGCGTATTCCCGCCCACGTAAACGTGACCGTGGAAATCGCGCAGAGGCTCGAACGTACGCCGCGCGGCAAGACACCGCTCATCGTGCACCGGCCGCCCGTTCACGATGCATTGCGCCGCCACGGCGTGGAGCCGCTGTTCACGCGCTGATCTATGCAACAGCCTGGTTGGTACCTGCAGCGTCTACGCGTCATGTCCGGCGCCGAAGTTGCGCACCGGGTGGCGCGCAGCCTGCGCGCGCTCTCACAGAAATTTACGTCGCACGAGTTGCCGCCGCGCGACGAGGACGCGCGCGACCTGCGGTTCCTGCCGCCGTTCATCGCCATCGCGCCCGAGCACCTGACGACCGCGGCCGAGCGCGTCCTCGCCGGGCGTTACAGCTTCTTCGATCTCGAAGACTGCGCGCTCGGCGACCCGCCGAAATGGAATCGCGACCCGTTGACGCAGCGGACCGCGGGCGCGCGCCGCGCCAGCGCCATCGACTATCGCGACGAGCGCGAGGTCGGCAACATCAAGTATCTGTGGGAGCCGAACCGTCACCTCCACTTGCCGTTGCTCGCGCAGGCGCATGCGCTGACCGGCGATCCGCGGTACTCGCTGGCGATCCAGGCGCAGATCGACTCGTGGATCGACCAATGCCCGGAAGGTTGGGGGCCGAACTGGATCAGTCCGCTCGAGCTTGGAATCCGCCTGATCAACTGGAGCATCACCTGGCAACTGCTCGGCGGCATGCGTGCGAAGCTCTTCACCACTCCCGAAGGCGTGGCGTTCCGCGAGCGCTGGCTCAAGTCCATCTACAGCCACGCCCGCATGATCGTGGGAAATCTTTCGCGCTACTCGTCGGCTAACAATCACCTGATCGGTGAAGCAGCCGGCGTCTACGTGGCGGCTTCCACATGGCCACTCTGGCCGCAGATGACCGAGTGGGGTGGGCGCTGCCGTGCCATCCTCGAGCAGGAGTGTCATCGGCAGAACGCGCCGGACGGCGGCAATCGCGAGCAGGCTTTTGCCTACCAGACATTCGTGCTCGATTTCCTGCTGATCGCTGGCCTCGCGGCACGCGCGCGCGGCGAGGATTTTTCGCCGGTCTACTGGCGTCGCCTCGAAGTCATGGTCGACTTCATCGCGGCGATGACCGACGTCGCCGGCCGCCTGCCCATGATCGGCGACGCCGATGACGGTTACGTCGTGAAGCTCGCGTCGGAGCCGGGTTTCTCACCGCACCTGTCGCAGATTGCCACCGGCGCGGTGCTGTTCAACCGCCCCGACCTGGCCGCCAAGGCCGGCGCGCTCGACGGCAAGACCTCCACGTTGTTAGGCGTGGAAGCGGTGCGGCGCCTGGGGGCGCTCAAGCAGCGCGGACGCAAAGGCTTCCGGCCGCGGCTGCAGTTCGCGGATTCTGGCTACTACCTGCTCGGCACGGGCTTCGAAACCCCGGATGAAGTGCGCCTGCTCGTCGACGCGGGCCCGCTCGGCTACCTGAGCCTAGCCGCGCACGGCCACGCCGACGCGCTGTCGCTGATTCTCAACATCGGCGATCGCGAGATCCTCGTCGATCCGGGAACTTATGCGTACCACACCGATCCGTCCTGGCGCCGCTACTTCCGCAGTACGCTGGCGCACAACACAGTGGGGATCGACGGTGAAGATCAATCCGTGCAGGCTGGCAACTTCTTGTGGACGCAGCACGCGTCGGCGCGCTGCATCGAGTTCGACGTCAGTGGCGAGCGACAACGCTTCGTCGGCGAGCAGTATGGCTATCAGCGCCTCGCCGATCCGGTCGTGCACCGGCGCGAGGTCGCCTTCGACGCCCGGCGGCAGCTCATCGAAATCACCGACATGTTGCGCTGTGACGGTGAGCATCGCGCGCGGCGCGCCTGGCATTTCGCCGAAGCCTGCCAGGTCGAACGCGTCGGGCAGAACCTCAAGGTGATCGCCGGCCTCACACAGTTGGTATTCGAACCTCTCGAGGAACTGGAGAGCGTGCAGACCCATCTCGGTGGAACAGCCGAGCAGGGTGGGTGGATCTCGCGCAGCTTCGGTCGCAAGCAGCCATGCACCACCGTGCATTGGTACTCGAAGGTGTCCGGAGTCACGGTGCTGCGTACCCGCATCAAATACACCAGGTCACGCCCCATTGGCCTCTGAACCGGCGATTCCCGAAGACCTTCATCAGGTAGTCACCGCCGACGTACCGAGCGGCGAGCGCACGCACGTGCTGCGCCACGACGATTGCTTCGGTCTGTTCAACGAAATCGGTGACATCGATGCGGAGACGCGCAGCGAGGCCGGTTTGTATCGCGGCGGCGTGCGCCACCTGTCGCGGCTCACGTTGACGGTCGCAGGTTTGCGGCCGCTGCTGCTCGCCGCCTCGCCGCGCGACGACAACGTGCTGCTGACGATGAATCTCACCAATGCCGACGTACGCGGCGAGGGCGGTCGCGTGGTACTGCCACGCGGCACGCTGCACATCACGCGCTCGCGCTTCATCTGGGAAGGCGTCTGCCACGAAATGCTCCGCGTGCGCAACTTCGCCTTGAGCACCATCTCGGTCGAGCTGGTGCTGCGCTTTGGGTCCGATTTCGAAAACATCGTCGACGTGCGCGCGCAGCGCCGCGTCGACGCGGCCCGCGCGCGATTCGAACGCGTCGAGCGCGACAGCGTCACCCAGGGTTGTCTCGGCGCCGACCAGGTGCTGCGCGAAACGGTGGTGGACTGCCACACCGCTCCCGACGCGATCTCCTCCGACAGCCTGCGATACCGGTTGCAAATCGGCAGTCGCGGCGAGAAAACCATCGCTCTCGCCATTGGCTGCCGTACCGCGAAGCAGCCGGTGCAGATCTCCACGTACACTCGCTCGCTGGCCGCCGCCGAGGAGAAGGCGCGCACCGAAACTCGTCCGAAATGCCACGTGCTTTCCAGTGAACCGTCGTTCAATGGCTGGCTGCGCCGCTCGGCTGCCGACATCGGCATGCTGCTGACGGCCACGCCACAGGGTCGCGTGCCCGCCGCGGGACTGCCCTGGCTGGACGCGATATTCGGGCGTGATGCCATTTTCACCGCCCTTCAAACCGTGTGGCTGTGGCCGGATATCGCGCGCGATGTGCTGCGCCACCTGGCCGCGACGCAGTGCGTGGACAGCACCGGCGGCAACGGCGCCGAGGCCGGCAAGATTCTCAACGAAGCGCGCAACGCTGGCTATCCGCCAGACTACAACGCCGTCGATACGACGCCATTGTTCGTCATGCTGGCGGGCGTGTACTACACGCGCACCGCCGACCTGGATTTCCTCGGCGAGTTGTGGCCGAACATCATCGCGGCGCTGCGGTGGATAGACGTCTACGGCGACGTCGACGGCGACGGTTTCGTCGAAACCCGGCCGCGCGGCTCAGGTCCCGCGCAGGGCAGCTGGAAAAGCTCCCCGGACGCGATATTCCACGCCGATGGAAGTCCGGCGACTGGGCCGTTGGCGTTGTGCGAGGTGCAAGGATATGTCTACTCAGCGCGCCTCGGTGCGGCGCGCATCGCGCGCTCGCTCGGCGAGATGCCGCGTGCCATCGCGCTGGTTGAGTCCGCGCAGGCGCTGCAGGCCCGGTTCAACACGGCGTTCTGGTGTGCCGACATCGAAACCTATGCCGCGGCGCTCGATGGCAACAAACAACGGTGCTGTGTACGTACCTCCAGCCCCGGACATTGCCTGTTCACGGGCATTGCGCACGCCGATCGCGCGCGGCGGGTGATCGCCGGGTTCGGCGACGAGCACTTCTTCTCCGGTTGGGGCGTGCGCACCGTCTCGGAGACCGAGCTGCGGTACAACCCGATGTCGTATCACAACGGCAGCATCTGGCCGCACGACAACTCGCTGCTGGCCGCGGGCGCCGCGCGCTATGACGACAAGGCGTTCGCGCTGCGCATTCTCAACGGCCAGTTCGAAGCGGCGCGGCACTTCGACCTGTTGCGGCTGCCGGAGCTGTTCTGCGGCTTCAAAAGGCGCGGTCGCGAAGCGCCGCTGCAATTCCCCGTGGCCTGTTCGCCGCAATCGGCTTCCGCGGGCGCCACGTTCCTGCTGCTGCAAAGTGTGCTTGGCATCGGCATCGACGCGCTCGATCAGCAGATCGTGCTGGCGCATCCGGTGGTTCCGGATGGCTTCGAGGAGATTTGCGTGAAGAACCTGTCGGTGGGACAAGCTTCGGTCGACTTCACCGTGAGGCGGCATGCAGGTTCGGTGAGCGTGAGCGTGGAAAAACGGGAAGGGAAAGTGGATCTGGTGATCCGAAGCTGAGTCCCCGGACGACGCGGATGCGTCCTGCTGAAAGCTCCGCGTGTCAGCCACCTCCTACAGCAGAGGATGGAGCAGTCCCGCGCCGGTGGCATTTACACTCTTACGCACTCGTAGGTAATCGGGCAATCCATGGACATTTCCGCACGCGGGCGCACTCCGGCGGGGCGCCGTCGCACCCCTCAGGACAGCAAATCGAAGGGGGTGAACGGCAATGGGAGCAACGGCCACGCCGCGGCTCCCGAGCTGGACCTGAAGAAATTGCTGCGCGCGCTTCAGGCGGTGCGTGACGGCGATTTCAGTGTCCGACTGGCCACCGATCAGACGGGTCTCGGCGGCAAAATCGCCGACGCGTTCAACGAAATGGTGAGTGCCAACCAGCGCATGGCGTCCGAGCTCGAGCGCGCCGGGCAGATGGTGGGCAAGGAAGGCAAGACGCGCATCCGTGTCGCGGCCGAACGGCGCAACGGTTCCTGGGGCGAGATGGAATCCTCCGTCAATACGCTCATCGACGATCTGTTATGGCCTACCGCCGAAGTGACTCGCACCATCACGGCCGTGGCGAAAGGCGATCTCACGCAGAGCATGCGGCTCGAAGCCGATGGACGCCCGCTGAAGGGCGAGTTCCTGCGTTCGGCGAACGTCGTCAACGAAATGATCACGCAGATGGGCGTGTTCACCTCGGAAGTGACCCGCGTGGCACGCGAGGTCGGCACGGAAGGAAAGTTAGGCGGCCAGGCCGCGGTGCTCGGCGCCAGCGGCGTGTGGAAAGATCTCACCGACAACGTGAATTCGATGGCCGCGAACCTCACCGGCCAGGTGCGCAACATCTCCGAAGTCACCATTGCCGTCGCCAACGGCGACCTGTCGCGCAAGATCTCGGTGGACGTGCGTGGGGAAATCCTGCAGTTGAAAGAGGCCATCAACACGATGGTGGACCAGCTGCGTTCGTTCGCCTCCGAAGTGACGCGCGTGGCGCGCGAGGTCGGCACGGAAGGAAAGTTGGGCGGCCAGGCCATCGTGCCCGGCATCGCCGGTACCTGGAAAGATCTCACCGACAACGTCAACAGCATGGCCGGCAATCTGACCGGCCAGGTGCGCAACATTGCCGAGGTGACCACCGCGGTCGCCAACGGCGACCTGTCGCGCAAGATCACGGTGGACGTGCGTGGGGAAATCCTGCAGTTGAAGGAAGCCATCAACACGATGGTCGACCAGCTGCGATCGTTCGCCTCCGAAGTGACGCGCGTGGCGCGCGAGGTCGGCACAGAAGGAAAGCTCGGCGGTCAGGCCGAGGTGACCGGCGTGTCGGGCGTGTGGAAGGATCTCACCGACAACGTGAACTCGATGGCATCCAACCTCACCAACCAGGTTCGGAACATCGCCGAGGTCACGACCGCGGTCGCGAGGGGCGACCTGTCCCGCAAGATCACGGTGGACGTGCGCGGGGAAATCCTGCTGCTCAAGGAAACCATCAACACGATGGTGGACCAGTTGAACGGCTTCGCGGCCGAAGTGACGCGCGTGGCGCGCGAAGTAGGCACGGAAGGCAAGCTCGGTGGCCAGGCGACGGTCACGGGCGTGGCCGGCACATGGAAGGATCTCACCGACTCGGTGAATGCCATGGCCACCAACCTCACCAGCCAGGTGCGCAACATCGCCGAAGTGACCACGGCCGTGGCGCGCGGCGATTTATCGCGCAAGATCACGGTGGAAGTGCGCGGCGAAATCCTGCAGCTCAAGGAAACCATCAATACGATGGTGGACCAGCTCAACTCTTTCGCCGCCGAAGTGACGCGCGTGGCGCGCGATGTAGGCACGGAAGGCAAGCTCGGTGGCCAGGCGAACGTGAAAGACGTTTCCGGCGTGTGGAAGGAGCTCACCGAGAACGTCAATGTCATGGCTAACAACCTGACCGAGCAGGTGCGCGGTATCGTCAAGGTGGTGACCGCGGTCGCCACCGGCGACCTGCGTCAGCGTCTCACCGTGGAATCGAAAGGCGAGGTCGCGGCGCTCGGCGAGACCATCAATTCCATGACCGGCACGCTCGCGATCTTCGCCGACCAGGTGACCTCGGTGGCGCGCGAGGTGGGTGTGGAAGGCCGCCTCGGCGGCCAGGCGCACGTGGCCGGCGCGTCCGGCACGTGGAAAGACCTCGTCGCCAACGTGAACATGCTGGCGGCCAACCTTACTACCCAGGTGCGCGCCATCGCCGAGGTGGCCACCGCGGTGACCAAGGGCGACCTGACACGGTCCATTCAGGTGGAAGCGCGCGGCGAAGTGTCCGAACTCAAGGACAACATCAACGCGATGATCCACAACCTCCGTCACACGACGGATCGCAACACCGAGCAGGACTGGCTCAAGACCAACCTCGCGAAGTTCAGCCGCATGATGCAGGGCCAGCGCGATCTGGTGACGCTCGGCGAAACCCTGCTGGCCGAATTCGCGCCGCTGGTCAACGCGCACCAGGGCGTCATCTACATCGTCGACTACGACAGTGGTCAACGCTATCTCAAGCAGCTCGCGAGCTACGCCGACGTGCGTGAGTCCTCCGAGCCGCGGCGCTACCGCTTCGGCGAAGGATTCGTGGGCGAATGCGCCGTGCAGCGCCAGCGCCTGTTGCTGGCGCGCATTCCACAGGATTCGCTGCGCCTGAACAGCGGTCTCATGGAAGCGCAGCCGCGCAACGTGATCGTGCTGCCGGTGCTGTACGAAGGCGAGATCAAGGCCGTCATCGAACTGGCCTCGCTGTACGAATTCACCGCCTCGCATCTGGCGTTCCTGGAGCAGCTCACCGGTTCCATCGGCGTGGTGCTCAACACCATCGAAGCCACGATGCGCACCGAAGGCCTGCTCAAGCAGTCGCAGGAGCTCGCCGGCGAACTGCAGACGCAGCAGGTCGAGCTGCAGCAGACCAACGAAGAGATGGCCACCAAGGCGCGGCTGCTCGCCGAGCAGAACGCGGAAGTGGAGCGCAAGAACCAGGAAATCGAGCAGGCCCGCAAGGCGCTCGAAGAAAAGGCTGCCGAGCTCGCGCTGACTTCGCGCTACAAGACCGAGTTCCTCGCCAACATGTCACACGAGCTGCGCACGCCGCTCAACAGCATCCTGATCCTCGGCCAGCAGCTGTCGGAGAACCCGGAGAAAAACCTGTCCGGGCGGCAGGTGGAATTCGCCAAGACCATTCACGCTGCCGGTACCGATCTGCTGAATCTCATCAGCGACATCCTCGACCTGTCGAAAATCGAGTCGGGCACGGTGACGGTGGAAAGCGAGGAACTCGCGTTCTCGCAATTGCGCGAGACCATCGACCGCAACTTCCGCCACGAAGCCGAGTCGCGCCATCTCACGTTCACCACCGACTTCGATCCGCGCCTGGGCCGCGAGATGGTGACCGACGGCAAGCGGCTCATGCAGATCGTCAAGAACCTGCTGTCGAATGCCATCAAGTTCACGGCGCAGGGCAGCGTGCGCCTGCACGTGGGTCCGGCGATGCTCGGCTGGAGCGCCGATCATCCGGTGTTGTCGCACGCCAAGAGCGTGGTCGAATTTGCGGTCACCGATACCGGCATCGGCATCTCGCCCGAGAAACAGAAGATCATCTTCGAGGCGTTTCAGCAGGCGGATGCCGGCACGGCGCGCAAGTACGGCGGCACCGGTCTGGGTCTTGCGATCTCGCGAGAGCTCGCGCACCTGCTGGGCGGCGAGATCCGCCTCAAGAGCTCACCCGGCGGGGGCAGCACGTTCACACTCTATCTACCGCTCGCCTACCAGGGCGCGGCCTACGGCCGTGGCGCGGCACCGACGTTCGTCAAGCAGCCGTCGGCGGCGCTGCCGGTGCCGGTGTTGCCGCTGCAGCACGCCGAGCGCGTCGCGGACGACCGCGAGAGCATAGAAGACGGTGACACCACCGTGCTCATCGTCGAAGACGAGCCGCGGTACGCCAAGATGCTGCTCGAAGCCGCGCGCGGCAAGGGCTTCAAGGCGCTGGTGGCGCAAAATGGCGGGGACGCCTTGTCGCTCGCGCGGAAATTCCAGCCGAGCGCCGTCACGCTCGATGTGTTCCTGCCCGACATGCTGGGTTGGACGGTGCTCAACCAGCTCAAGCACGACGCGGCGACGCGGCACATTCCCGTGCAGGTGCTCACCGTGGAAGAGGAGCGGCAGTACGGCCTCGAACGCGGCGCGTTCTCGTTCATGACCAAGCCTTCGAGTGTCGAAGGGCTGCAGTCGGTATTCACGCGTATCCAGGATTTCATCGCGCCGCGCGTGCGCGAGCTGCTGGTGGTCGAGGACGATTCTGCCGAACAGATGAGCATCGCCGCGCTGATCGGCGCGGACGACATCCGTATCACATCGGCCGCCACCGGTGGCCGCGCGCTCGAGCTGCTGCGTGAGAAGAAGTTCGACTGCATGATCCTCGATCTGAAATTGCCCGACGTGACCGGTTTCGAATTGCTGACCGAGATACAGCGCGACGAACGGCTGCGCGAGATTCCGATCGTGGTGTTCACCGGCCGCGAGCTCACCCACGAGGAGGAAGCGGAGCTGCGCCAGCGTGCCAAGAGCATCGTGCTCAAGGGCGTGCAGAGTCCCGAGCGCCTGCTCGACGAAACCGCGCTGTTCCTGCATCGCAAGGTCACCGATCTGCCCGAAGCCAAGCAGCGCATGATCGAGAAGCTGCACGACAGCGACGAGCCGTTGCGCGACCGCAAGGTGCTGGTGGTCGACGACGACGTGCGCAACATTTTCGCGCTCAACAGCCTGCTCGAGCGGCATGGCATGAATGTCATCACGGCCACCAACGGCCAGGATGCCATCAAACTACTGGACAGCAACCCGGACCTGTCGCTGATCCTGACCGACGTCATGATGCCGGAGATGGATGGCTACGAGACGATGCGGCGCATCCGCGAGATCCCGGCGTTTCGCATGCTGCCGATCATCGCGCTGACCGCCAAGGCCATGAAGGGCGATCGCGAAAAGTGCCTGCAGGCCGGCGCCTCCGACTACGTCGCCAAGCCCGTGAATACCGGCCAGCTGTTGTCACTGGTGCGCATGTGGTTGCAGCCATGATGGGCGCGGTATCGGCAAACATCCTCATGGTCGACGATCAGCCGGCCCGGCTGCTGACTTATCGCGCCATTCTCGAGCCGCTGGGCCACAACCTGGTGGCGGTCAAATCCGGCCTCGATGCGCTCGAAGCACTCATGAAGCAGGACTTCGCCGTCGTGCTGCTCGACGTGAAGATGCCGGGCATGGATGGTTTCGAAACCGCGGCGTTGATCCACGATCATCCGCGGTTCGAAGCCATCCCGATCATCTTCGTGACTGGCGTCCACGTGACGGAGTTCGACCGCCTCAAGGGCTACCAGGCCGGCGCCATCGACTATGTCTATATCCCGGTGATCCCGGAGATCCTGCGCAGCAAGGTCGCCGTGCTGGTGGAGCTGTATGCGAAGCGGCGCGAACTGCAGGCGGTCAATCGCGAGCTGGCGGAATCAAACCAGCAGCTGGCCGACGCCAACAGCGCGCTGCAATCCGAGAAGACCCGCCAGCTCGAAGAACTCAATGGACATCTGCAAAAGGCCAACGACGAGCTGTCGCGCTCCAATCTGTCGCTCGAGAGCGAGATTCGCGAGCGCACCCGTGCCGAAAATCTGCTCAAGGAAGCGGTGATCAAGCGCGATGAGTTTCTCGCC
Organism: Pseudomonadota bacterium; assembly: GCA_039930985.1. Lineage (GTDB taxonomy): Bacteria > Pseudomonadota > Gammaproteobacteria > Steroidobacterales > Steroidobacteraceae > CADEED01. The sequence goes on along the minus strand of JBDTSV010000102.1, from coordinate 2,358 downwards.
ATGCTGTCGCATGAGCTGCGCAATCCGCTGTCGCCGCTGCGCAATGCCTCGCACATGCTCATGTTGGGCGAGACGCAGGACCCGAAGATCATCTGGTCGCGCGGCGTCATCGAGCGGCAGCTCAAGCACATGATCCGCCTGGTCGACGATCTGCTCGACGTCTCGCGCATCGCGCGCGGGAAGATCGTGCTGGTCTCCGAGCGCGTCAACGTGGCCGACATCGTTGCCGCCGCGGTCGAAACGGTGCAGCCGCTGCTCGAGCAGAAGAAGCAGAGTCTGGAGATCGCCGCCGTCGAGTCTGCGCCGGTGGTGCGCGGCGACCCGGTGCGGTTGTCGCAGGTGGTCGGCAATCTCCTGCACAACGCCGCGAAGTACACCGGCGAGGGCGGTCGCATCGTCCTGACCACACGCGCTCGTGACGGCAAGGCGGAGATCTGCGTGAGCGACAGCGGCATCGGCATCTCCAGGGAATCCATGCCGCGGATTTTCGAATTGTTTACGCAGATTCCGAGCGAGCGCGCCAATACCACCGGCGGTGGGCTGGGCATCGGCCTCGCACTGGTGCGCGCGTTGGTCGAGTTGCATGGCGGCGACATCGGCGTGGCCAGCGACGGCATCGATCAGGGCAGTGAGTTCACGGTGCGATTGCCACTGTTCGTGTCCGAGCCGGCCGCTCGTGATGCAACGCAATCTGCCCGGACAGCTGAACCGCTGGCACCCGTCCGCCGCAATATCCTCATTGCCGACGATAACCAGGACGCACTCGAGAGCCTGGCGCTGATGCTGCGGCTCGAGGGCCACGAGGTGCATTGTGCTTCCGATGGCGAAGAAGCGCTGGCCATCGCCGGCATTCGCAAGCCCGAGATCGTCGTGCTCGACGTGGGGATGCCCAAGCTCGATGGTTGCGAGGTAGCAAGACGTATCCGCGCCGAGAGCTGGGGGCGCGGTGCGGTGCTGGTGGCGCTCACGGGCTGGGGACAGGACATCGACCGGCGCCGTTCGCGCGAAGCCGGATTCGATATGCATTTGGTGAAACCCGTCGATCCCGCCACCATCTGCGACATGCTGGTCGCTCAATAGCGGTAAATCTTCACAGTCCCGAAGCGAGGTGCATGCGCCGCCTCGCGCAATTGAACGTAACACCGGGTACATTTGCGGCCACTGCTGGGAGGCGGTCGCCATGGCGCTATATGCGTTCGACGGTACATGGAACTCGGAAAAGGATGCCGGTGAGTACGACCGGAACACCAATGTCGTGCGCTTCAAGGATCTCTACGCCGGACCCAAGTTCTTCTACAAGGGCGTGGGGACCAAGCACGGCACACTGGGCAAGTTCTTCGGCGGGGCTTTCGGCGTCGGTGGCCACGAGCGCATCGAGGAAGCGAAACGCGACGTCGCCAGGCAATTTGCGGCCGGCGATCGCGACATCGACATCGTGGGTTTCAGCCGCGGCGCGGCGTTGTCGGTGCACTTCGCCAATGTGCTCGCCGACGATGGCGTCAAGGTCAATGACGTGCTCGAGAAGCCGCCGGTCCGATTCCTCGGCGTGTTTGACGTGGTTGCCGCGTTCGGCATTCCCATCAATCTCGGCTTCAACTTCAACCGCATCAACCTCGGCTACAAGCTCGGCCTGTCGAAAGGCGTGAAGTTCTGCTACCACGCGCTGGCGCTCGATGAAGCGCGCCAGGCCTTCCGGCCGACACGCGTGAAGGGTGGTTGCGAAGTGTGGTTCCGCGGCGTGCACTCCGATGTCGGTGGCGGCAACGACAACCATGCTCTCAACGACATCACGTTGCGCTGGATGTTGCGCAAGGCCATCGCCAGCGGGTTGCCGATGGCCGCCGACGGCATCGGCACGAGCTGCACGCGCTGCAACGTTGACGGCAAGATCAGCGAAAACTTCGATCCGATTCACAATCGTCCGCGCGAGCCCAAGCAGGACGATCTCTTTCACTACACCGTGGCGAGTCGTCCGAAGTGCGTGAATCCGCCCGACCCTTGTACGCGTGAAACTGAATTGACCGAGGTGCAGGCGTGGAAGGGCGCATGAGCGACGACCGGGCGGACGCCGGCGGCGCTGCCGACGACATCAACATCTTCGATCACATCCTGCTCCAGGAACGCGAATCCCTCAAACTACCTTGCGCCAGGGCCGACCTAGCCGATCCCTGCGGGTCGGCGCTGGCAATTTCCGGCGGCGGCATACGTTCGGCGTCGTTCGCGCTCGGGGTCATTCAGACCTTCCTGAACGAAAAGCCGGGGAACGTGCGCGCGGATTCGACCGAGACCTGTTTCGATCAATTCGACTACATGTCGACGGTTTCGGGTGGTGGTTACATCGGTGGCGCGGTGTCGTGG
>JBDTSV010000101.1:0-5730 GCA_039930985.1 Pseudomonadota bacterium | reverse complement strand
AGGTTGGCATCGAGGTCCATTTCGATTTCCGCCACGTATTTCCATTCGTTGCTGGCAACGGTGATGGTGCTCTGGATCGCGCGATTGAGATCGGTGGCGGTCTTCTCGCGTGCCGGATGCGAGAACTCCTTCATGGCGCGCACGATCTTGGCGACGCGATCCACGCCTTCGAGCGACTGGTTCAGCGCGCGCGGGATTTCCTCCTTCAGGTAGTCGAAGTCGGCCTCGCCCAGGAGCTTGTCGGCGGGATGCCCACCGATCGTCACGAGTTCACCGAGCAGCGTTTGCAACTCTCCGAATGACTCCTTGAGGAAGCGCAGGTTGTCGCCCACGTACTGAGTCGGCGTATTGATCTCGTGCGCGATGCCGGCGGCCAGCTGGCCGATGGCTTCGAGCTTCTGCGCCTGGCGCAAGTTGTCTTCGAGGCGATCGCGCTCTTCGAGAGTCTGCTTGAGCATCGAAATGTCGGCGATGCAACCTTCCCAGCCATTGATGGCCTGCGAGGCGTCGTACAAAGGCGCGGTGTTGATCAAGACGTGCAGCTTGTTGGCCTTGCAGTCCTGGATGGTGGTTTCCCAGCCTTCGACCATGCGCTGCCGTGACATCAGGTCGAGGAAGTGCGCACGCTTGCCCGGCTCGAACAGCATGTCGAGGAAGTTGACCTTGTCGAGCGGAATTCCCTGGCACGAAAGGAGCTTCACGCAGGCGGCATTGGCGGTTTTGAGTGTTCCATCGTGGTCGGCCGTGAACAGCGCGACCGGCACGTTGTTGAACAGGTCCTGGTAGCGGCGCGTGGCGCGCACCAGGTCGCGGTGAAAATTGTTGCGCTCCACCGAGTAGGAAACGATGCGTGAGAGCATGCCGGCATTGACGCGGCGCTTCTCTAGATAGTCCTGCGCGCCTTCGCGCACGGCCATCAGTCCCTGCTTGTAGTCGTCGGAACCGGTCAGCACGATGATGGGCGTGAGGTCCGCGACTGCGCGCAGGGCGCGCAGTGCCTGCAGGCCAGTGGCGTCCGGCAGTCCAAGGTCGAGCAGCACTAGGTCGTATTCGACCGTCTGCAGACGTTGGATCGCCTCGCCCGCGGTCTGAACCCAGTCACTGGTGACCTGGTTGAGTCCTGCATCCCGAAGATGTCGCTCGACCACGCGGGCGTCGGCCGGGTTGTCCTCGACTAACAACAACCGGATGTTCCTGATATCGAATTCGTTTGTGCTCATCGGCGCGTTTACCAGCAAGTGACGGGATAACTATCCACGAGAGTGGCGCGCACATCCCGGCACTACGCCACACGTTGTCATATCGGCCCTAGTAGCGATTTCCTTAGGGTCCGGCACGACATTGCCGCGTCTTCTGACCCGCATCACATATCGGCACGGAAACCTCCGGCTAAACCCTACGGGAAGAGGTTTTGCGCGCCCGCGCACAAAGTTTTCGGGCGGCCCTATCCAGACTCCCTCCGGAATGCCGATTCTCTAGTGCGACACGCGAACCATGACGACACTTGTTGAAAAAATCCTCACCGGCCTGGCACCCGACACGGGTGGGGCGGGCGAACTGTTCGACCTGCACCCGGTGCCCTCGCTGCTCTTGACTCGCAGCGGCTTCGTTGCGGCCGCCAATGGCGCCGCGCAGCGTTTGTTCCGCTGTGACGTGCCGGCGCTGGTCGGCGGTGCCATGGTCGGGTTCTTCCCGGAGCTGGGGCGCGGACTCGCCGAACTCCGTGGACTCACGCACCACGCGCGCGTAGCGGTGCGCCGACCGGACGCCAGCAATTTCATCGCGCGCGTACATCTCGCGCCGCTCGCCGCGGGAGCCGACGCCACTCTTCTGGTGACGCTCGAGGACCTGACTGAGTTCGAGGACGCAATCGCGGCGAACAACAAGGAGCTCGAATCCTTCATGTCGGTTGCCGGCCACGACCTGCGCGGGCCGCTACGCATTCTCAAAGGATTCGCCGATGCACTCGAAGACGAATGCGGCGCGGTGTTGAATGAAGAAGGTCGCGGCTTTCTCAAGGAGATTCTCAAGGCCAGCGATCGCATGGATGGCTTGATCGATGGCCTGCTCACGCTGTCGCGCTCCGGGCGCGCGGAAATGAACTGCGAGAACCTGGATCTTTCAACGCTGATCGAACTCGTCACCTACGAATTGCGCCACGGAAAAGACGAACGCGCGGTCGATTTCCAGGGCGAAGACGGCATGAGTGTGTGGGGCGATGTGCGTCTGATGATGACCGTACTGCGGACGCTGCTCGGCAACGCGTGGAAATACACCAGCCATACCGAGAAGCCCGTGGTGCGCTGTTACACAGAAGAGCGTGACGGAACGCGCTGGGTTTGCGTGGCCGACAACGGCGCCGGATTCGACATGGCGCACGCCGATCGCCTGTTCAAGCCGTTCACGCGACTGCATAGACAAGATGAGTTCATGGGATACGGCCTCGGCCTGGCGACGGTGTATCGAATCGTGAAACGGCACGGCGGGGAGATCGAAGCCCAGGCCGCGGTCGGGCAGGGCACCACGATCCGCTTCTGGCTCAAACCCTCGCCGCACTGAGGTGGTGCCTGCATCGGGCCGGAAATGCGCGAGATTCTATTTGTTTGACCCAGCGCACATTCGGCCAGTGAAATGATGGTGTCGCTCGCAAAGTCCTAGGATTTGCCATAGGCCAGAATGCCGGCCATGAGTGGCAAAACCCCTGGAATCCTCGCGGGCCTGACGGCCTTCACCGCGCCCGCGTTCGCGCAGTCGGCGCCGGAAACGGCGACGCATACCGCGCCGTATCTCGTCGATGCAAGCCAGATCAGCACCGGCGATACCGCCTGGATGCTGACTTCCACGGCTCTCGTATTGCTCATGACGCTGCCGGGCCTCGCGCTCTTCTACGGCGGCATGGTGCGCAAGAAAAACCTGCTGTCGACCATGGCGCAGAGCTTCGCCATCGCTTGTCTGGTCACCGTGCTGTGGGTCGTGATCGGCTACAGCCTGGCGTTTACCGAAGATTCGCCGTGGTTAGGCGGAACGACGCGCTTCGCGCTCGAGGGGCTCTTCTATGCGAAGGGCGGCCAGGTTTCGGTCAGCCATCTGGCGCAGACGATTCCCGAATCCGTTTTCATGATGTTCCAGATGATGTTCGCGATCATCACGCCCGCGCTGATCACCGGAGCGTTTGCCGAACGCATCAAATTTTCTTCTATGCTGGTGTTCATGGCGCTCTGGTCGCTGTGCGTCTACGTACCAATGGCGCACTGGGTCTGGTCGCCGGATGGCTGGCTGGCTTCACTCGGCGTACTCGACTTCGCCGGCGGCACCGTGGTGCACATCAACGCTGGAGTCACCGGTCTCGCCTGCGTGATCATGCTGGGCGAACGTAAAGGTTATGGGACCGATCCCATCTTCCCGCACAACCTCGCGCTGACCATTACCGGCGCTGCGTTGCTGTGGGTGGGCTGGTTCGGATTCAACGCCGGCTCGGCGCTGTCGGCTGACGGTCGTGCGGGACTGGCATTTGCCAATACTCATTGCGCCGCCGCCACGGCCGCGCTCACCTGGATGGCCATCGAATGGGCGGCGCGCGGCAAGGCCAGCGTGCTCGGTATCGCCTCGGGTGCGATCGCCGGACTCGTGGCGATCACTCCGGCCGCCGGCTACGTCGGCATCGGCGCGGCGCTGGTCATCGGTGTGGCCGCAAGCCTCGCGTGCTTTGGCGCGGTGGTGGGTCTCAAGTCCTGGATTGGTTACGACGATTCGCTCGACGCCTTCGGCATTCACGCCGTCGGCGGTGTCGTCGGCGCTGTGCTGACAGGGGTGTTCGCTTCGGTCGCCATCGGCGGAGTCGAAGGAAGCATCACTGCGCAGCTCATCGGCATCGGCGCCTGCGCGGCATACGCGCTGGTCGTGAGCCTGATCTTGCTGATGCTGATTTCAGTCACCATCGGACTCCGTGTCAGCGAGGAAGCCGAGGCCGCGGGTCTCGACGTCAGTACTCACGGAGAGAGCGTGGAGTAACGTTCCATGACCGTCATGAATAGCACCGCAGATCGGTTGAGGCGTGCCTCGGCATTGTGGCATGCCTATCTAACCATTACGGGTCAGCGCTTCGAACTTGCGTTGTTCCTCAAGGATCCGGAACTCGAGAGACAAACCATCGCCGGTGCGCTGACGCATGGCGATGCAAAACTCGCTGGTCTGGCGCAGGACTGGTTGCGTGATACCGGACAGGCGGTTCCTCCGGTGGTTGCTTCACGGGTGGTGCCCGCGAGCCCGGCAAGTTCCCTGGCAGCCGGCGAGCCCGCCAAGGCCGCCCGCTATCTTCGCGGCGTTCGCTGAGATTCTGCGCGCCCGCTCAGGGCGCGCGCTCGAGCCACGGTGTCGCGGTGCTCCAGAAGATGACGTCCACGCCGAGATAGTTCTCCGCGAACGAGACGAACTCATCGCGCGTGAAAGGGCGATGGGTATCCGGGTTGGTGTAGGTCAGCGTCGGCTCCTGGACCGCCATTGCGACCAGACTCAGGCGCCCTTTGTATTGATGAAAGAACGGGTACGAATTCTTCATCTGAGGTTTCTTGTTGGGCACGATGTCCGGGCCGCCGAGTCCGATCCCGTGCGCCTCGGCCAACGCGAAAATGCGCGCCATGAACTCGTGGTCGTTGTTCCATTCGCACGGCCAGAAGTTCGCGTACTGCACGACGTGTGATCTGCGAAAAGCCTTTCTCGCGAACTCGATATTTTCGATTTCGGCGGCGAAATATTTGTCGCAGGTGAACCCGGTGGTATCTCGTTCGATGTCGAGGCTCGCCGCCGTCTCCGGCAGATTGAGGCCGAACACGCGCCCGTCGAATTTCTTCGCGAGCGCCGCCAGCAGCTTCTGAAAGCGATCTCGAACCCCAGGATTCCACTGCTGCGTGACCCAGCCACGGCCCTCGGGCTGGTTTTCGCCGGGGTTGTCGACCTGCGGTACGAGCCCGCCACCGTACAGCGGTTCTTCCAACAGGTATCGCGGTACGTTCCGGTCATGGATCTCGAAGAATCGATCCTGGATCTGGATGAAAAGTTTGCGATCCAGTCCTTCGAGATAGCGCAGATCTGCTTCGATGCGCGAAAAGTCATACTGGTCTTTCGCCGTTTCGAGCGACTTCCAGCTGTAGACGACCTGCACGCCGGCGATGTCGGGCCGCTGTATCAGCGAGGCGAGCTGGCGGAGCTCGCCCGAGTCGGCAAACAGGAAGTTCTGCGGCGCCGCGACTGCCGCTCGCGTGACCGCGAGCCCCAAAAAAAACGCCGCGCAGAGCGCGGCGTTCTTACAGAGCAAATTTCTTCCGGAGAAGAAGATCAGCTCTTACTTCGAGATCGAGCGACGGAACATGCGGTCGATCTTCTCGTTGGTGGCATCGCAGCAGGACTGCGAAGCTTGCGCGGCGGCCAACGCCTGGTTGGCAGCGCTCTGTGCACCGCTCGCGGTCGACGAAGCAGACTGAGCGGCGGCATTCGCAGCGTCAGCCGAGCTCTTGGCAGCGGCGAGATCGGCGGTGAGGCGGCTCACCTGCTGTTTGAGATTGTCGACGTCGGCTTGCAGAGGCTTGAGGTCCTGGCAGCCGGCCAACACTGTGAACGCTGCAACGGCAGCAACCTTGATAATCGCACTCTTCATAACGAACAATCCCCTTATTGGTGGTTGAGCAAGTCAGCTTCGCCATCAACTCGCATCGACTGCGATCTGAGTGAAGG
>JBDTSV010000100.1:0-14470 GCA_039930985.1 Pseudomonadota bacterium | reverse complement strand
CCTTTTTCGTGATTTCAGGGGCATTTTGCCGCTGGCTCGTGCCGCGGACGATCGGAAGGCGTGTTGGATAGGGGTAGGGGTGCGCCGACTCAGCTTCTGGCAAGCTGCGTCCCATTAAAGAGCCAGCAAAACGTTCCGCCTCATTTCCGTTCCTCGCGCTCATCTTCTGCGTGATTTCGGCCGCTCTGTCGATCGCGAGTCTCACGCAATCACCGCTCGATCCCCCGTGGCGTGCGCTGCACTCCGCGGATGCTTTCCGTGCCGCACCTTTCTGGCTACTCGTGGTTCCGGCGACGCTGCTTCACTCGAGCTGGCACCACCTGCTGCCGAACCTGGGCGTAGCCCTGTTTCTGGGCACCGCGGTTGAACGACGGCTCGGGCATTCGTGGTTTGCACTCGCACTGCTGCTCTGGCTGGTGCTGCCGACCGGCCTCGAACTCTGGTCGTCAGGACGCCCGCAGATCGGCATCTCGGGCGTGGACTACGCGTTCCTCGGATTCCTCCTGCCGAATCCGCCGCCGATCCGCCGTGCAGCCTGGCTAACTATTGCGGCGATCCTGCTCGGCTGGCTGGTGCTCGGCATGGTCTGGGCGATTTCACCGGCGAACCCGCCGGGCAACGTCTCTCACTTCACCGGGCTGTTGCTGGGCGTCAGCACGGGTCTTCTCTTCAAGCGGGCCATGTAGGAATCGTCCGCGCTCGTAACGGCGTCGTTCACGGTGTCGGGGCGAGCGTCGCGTACCCAGAATGTCGCATGGCCGCGCATGAAAAGAGAAAGAACCGGGTGTGCCGAAAACCGGTGACAAGCCCAGTTTGCTGAATGCCATCGGGCTCCGCCGCCTGGCATTGGGAACGCTCGAGCGCCGTGTGTTCCTGGTGGCGGTCGCGAGCGCAATTCCGGTCGCCATTATTTCCTTTGCATTGCTGATCACCAACGCGCACGAACAGCGCGACCGACTGCTCCGCGTGAGCGAAGACACCATGCTCGCGCTCATTAGCGCGGCCGATGCCGAGCTCAAGAGCACGATCGCAGCGCTCGACGCCCTGGCGGCCAGTCCACGCCTGGTGCGCGGCGATTTCGCGGGTGTTCGCGAAGAAGCCCTGGAGTTGTTGGGGCGGCGTTCGAGCTGGCTCAACGTGATCGTCCTCGACGCGGACCGCGAGTACGTGAACGCGCGCGTACCCGACGACCAGCCGTTGGCTGAAGTTTCGCCGCGCGAGCTGGTACTGGAAACCATGCGCACGCGCGCGCCGGTCGTCGGCCAGATGGTCTATGCACCGGTACTGAAAACTTCCGCGGTCGCCGTATTCGTGCCCTTCGTGCGCCAGCAAAAAGTTCGATTCGTCATCGCCGCCGTGGTGCGGCCGGATTCATTCCTCAAGATGCTCGATCTGCAAAATGTGGCGGGGCAGGGCGTCATCGCCATCCTCGACCGGAATTTCAATGTCGTGGCGCGCTCGCTGAACCAGGAGACCGCGGTCGGAAAGCCGGCCTCGGGCAGCCTGATGAAAGCGCTGGCCGCCGGACACGATCGCGGCAACATGACCACGGAGACGCTCGAGGGCATTCCGGTGTACACGGTGTACCGTCGTTCGGCGTTTTCGGGCTGGGTGAGCGCAGTAGGTATCCCGATGCGCTTCGTCGATGCTCCCGTGTCGCGCACCTATCTTCTGTTCGGCGGCGCGGTGGCGCTGTCCATCTTGCTGGGGTTGATCGTGGCGATGCTGGTCGGACGCACGATCGTGAAGCCGATACGCGAGCTCGAGGACAGCGCCGCGCGCGTCGGCCGCGGTGACGCGCCTTCGATTCCCGTCACGCGGCTCGGCGTGGTGCGTCGCGTCGCGGTGGCGCTCGCGAAAGCCCACGACGAACGCGCCGCATCATTCCAGCGCGAGCATCAGGCGCGTCTTGCGGCCGAGAGCGCCAGCAAGGCCAAAGATGAATTCCTGGCGATGCTGGCGCATGAGCTGCGCAATCCGCTGGCCGCGATCACCAATGCCTCGCAAATCATCGACCGGCAACGCCACCAGCTCGATGCAAGCGTGGCCACCGCCACCGCCATCATCACCCGCCAGTCGCGTCATCTGGCGCGCATGACCGATGACCTGCTGGATGCGGGGCGCGTGATTCTCGGCAAGATTTCGCTGACGCGCGCACCGCTCGACCTCGGCGCCGCCGTGGCCAGTGCGGTCGCGGCGCTTCGAAACACCGGCCGCCTCGGTGAGCACACGCTCGACCTGTCGCTCGACCCGGTGTGGATTTTCGCCGACGCAACGCGTATCGATCAGATCGTCGGCAACCTGCTGACCAACGCGGTCAAGTACACGCCCGCGGGCGGCACCATCTCTTTACGCACGCGGCGAGACGGCGCCCAAGCAGTGTTCGTGGTCGCGGACACTGGCATCGGTCTCGAACCCGAGCTGTTGCCGCGGGTCTTCGACTTGTTCGTGCAGGGCGAGCGCGGCATTGATCGGTCGCAAGGTGGTCTCGGCATAGGATTGACGCTGGTGCGTCGCCTTTCGGAGCTGCACGGCGGCACGGCGCAGGCCAAGAGTGCGGGGCGCGCGATGGGCGCGACTTTCACCATTCGCTTTCCATCGATCGACGCACCCCAGGTGCACAGCGCGCCCGAGTGTGTGGCAAGCGCCGCGACGCGAAAAGGCGTGGCGCTGGTCGAAGACAATGAAGATGCGCGCGTGACCCTGCGCATGCTGCTCGAGTTCGAAGGCCATCACGTGCACGAGGCCGCGGACGGATCGGGCGGCCTGCTGCTGATCGTCAGACACAGCGAAGTGTCGGTGGCATTCATCGACATCGGACTTCCGGGCATGAGCGGCTACGATGTCGCGCGGGCAATTCGCCAGCAGCGCGGCAACTCGATTCGGCTGGTGGCAATGTCCGGCTACGGCGGCGAGCAGGATGTGACCAAGGGTGTCGAAGCTGGATTCGATGCCTATCTCGTCAAGCCAGTGGAACTTGCCGCCTTGCGCGCCGAGATTGCCCAAGCCTGAACTCCGGCCTGGCGTCGCTGCTACTTTTCGGCGCGCGTGATCCGGTAGATCCACTCGCCGGTCTTGAGCCGGTTGTAGGCGCGGAAGTCCTGCACGCCGGACCAGTCGCGGAAATCGTTGCGCATGTTTTCCGGAAAGCTCATGACGATGGCTTCGCGCCGCACGCTGTCGAGGTCGAGCGCCTGCACCACGTTGTTCGTGATGTCTTCCACCGAGGCGATCTTGAACCCGGCCGCGGCGATCATGGCCGGCGGATCTTTGTCCTTCCACGCCAGGTCCACGTGGAAAAATATTCCACCCTTCTTCAACACGCGAAACGCTTCGGCAAAAAAGCGCGCGGGATTGTCGTACAGATGCGATGCCTCGACGTTGAGCAGCGCGTCGCAGGCCGCCTCGGGCAGCGGCAGCGCTTCGGCGTTGCCGGCCTGGAAAGTCAATGCTGGCACTTTCGCGAAGCGCTGCGTGGCCAGACCCAGGTTTCGTTCGCTGATGTCGATGCCGAGATAACTCGCCGGCAGGTAGGTGGAGGCGACGTGCGCCGCGCCGCCGCCGCGACCGCAGCTCACTTCCACCACCTTCTTGCCCCGCAGGTCCGCGCCGCCCAACAGGTGGCGATAGAGCTGCAGGCAATATTTCTCCGGTTCCGCGCTGCCGGCGAGCTCCGCCGACAAGGGCGCGAAGCCGTAGTTCATGAAGGCGAAGTCCCGGGACGCGCTGGCGGCGGCGTTGTAGAACTGGCGCGCCTGTTCGCTGCGCGAATCGGCCGGCGCGTTCACCGCGGGCCTTGCGCGTGGCGGATTCTCATCTTCATGCCATAGCGCGGGAACATGGTGGTGCCCGGCGCGGGCTCCACCTTCTGACCCGGCGCGAGTTCGAGGTCGAAGCGCTGCGCGATGCGCGCCACGATGAGCTTGAGTTCGACCAGCGCCTGGCCTGCACCGATGCAATTGCGATGCCCCGCAGCGAACGGCAGATACGCGAAGCGATGGCGTGCCGCCACCTTCTCCGGCTCGAAGCGCGTGGGATCGAAAACCTCTGGATTCGGATACAGATGCGCGAGGCGGTGAATGGCATACATCGAAATGGCCACCGTGGCGCCTTTGGGAACATGGAAGCCGCCGACGGTGTTGTCTTCCATGGCCACGCGCGAGATGGAGTGGATAGGCGAGTGCAGACGCAGCGATTCGTCGATGACCTGGCCGGTGTACTGCAGCTGGTGTACCTCGGCGGCGGCGGCCAGCCGGCCACCGAGCACGGCGCGAATTTCCTCGTGCATCTGCACACGAACCGCCGGATGGCGCGACAGCGCCCAGTGAATCCAGCACAGGCCGGTGGCCGAGGTTTCGTGGCCCGCGAAGAACAGCGTCGCGATCTGGTCGCGCAGCGACTTGTCGTCGAATTCGTTGCCCTCGGCGCGGCTGGTGGTGACGATGCGCTTGAGCACTCCGCAGCCTTCGAAGTCCGTGGCGCGATTCTTATGGATGAAGCCGAAGATACAGGCGTCGAGCGCGGCGATGGCCGCGTCGAAACGCGCAATCAGTGCCTTGGAGTGCGGGATGAAGGCGCGCACGATATTGCGCGGCGCCTGCGGCCAGTGCTTCTTGACGGCGGCGGCGACTTCGCAGAACTCATCGGCGATGTCCGCGAACGGCTCGCCTAACAGGTAGCGGCCGGAGAGCAGTTGCGCCAGCCGGTTGAATTCCGGTTCGACGTCGAACACTTCTTGTCGATCCGCGCGCGCATTCCAGCGATCGAGGAAGCGATCGATGTGCTGGCCCATCCAGACCACCGACGCATCGATGGCCTCTGGCTTGAAGGCTGGCTGCGTGATCACGCGCTGGCGGCGCCACTCGGCCGCCTCGCTCAGCAGCAACCCCTGTCCCACCAGCGACTGGATGTGGCGGTAGCGGATATTCTTCATGTACTTCGCGCGATGCGTGATCAGCATTTCCTTGAGCATCTCCGGATCGGAGAGCACGTAGAGATACTTGCCGCGGATCGGGACGCGCGCGAGCCCGCCGTAGTTGCGCGCGATGCTAGTGAGCGCTTCCATGGGATTTTTCAGAAAGGGCAGCAGGCATCCGATGACCGGAAGCCCTTTCGGACCTGGAGGGTGTTTGACCCCCGGGGCCGCTGCGCCACCGGTTGCTGCGGCAATAGCGCTCGCTGTGTTCAACTCCGACCCCCTCAACCCGAGCGCCAGATTAAATTCTTTTAATCATCAACTTACCGCAGCGTAACGCAATTCGTGGCGGGTCACGCACCTAACGCGTGCTCGGCCGTAGTCCCATCGGCATAGATGATGATGGACAACATGCGGATCGGCGTCTTCAACAACTTCTCCGGGCCGTGCGGCACCGTGCCCGCGAACGTCAGCGCATCGCCGGCTTTGAGCAGATGCGTTTCATCGCCATGACGGTAAGTGAGCGAGCCTTCCAGTAAATAGATGAACTCCGTGCCGGGGTGCTCGAAGCCGGGGAAAACTTCGCTCTTGTCATTGAGTGTGACGAGGAAAGGCTCGAAAGCCCGTCGCGGTCCGCGATCCGCCGCCAACAGATGGTAGGTGTGGCCGCGCTTCGTGCCACGGCGCACGACCTCGAGACCTTCGCCGCGCGGCACGTGTTGCGCACCGCCTCGCGGTTTGCCGATGTCGCCAAAGAGCGTACCCAGTGGAACGCCCAGCGCGGCGGTGAGGGCGGCCAGTGTTTCCAGGCTCGGAGAAACATCGCCGTTTTCCAGCCGGCTCAACATTCCGGCACTGACGTTCGAGCGCCGGGCGACTTCGCCGAGCGTGAGCCCCATCGAGCTGCGCAGCCGCCGCACGGTTGCGCCGATCTGGCGCGCCACGCTTTCGGGTCCCGCTGCTTTTGCCATAACCCCACTCCTTATCTCTTGCGCTGGCCGCGCGCGGTATGTTATCCGTGTGCAACGTAATTTACTCTCATGCAACTCGCGTTTCGATGCCCCATCGCCTGCTGAAGTTCGCCGCTCGTTCGTTGCTGGGCCGCGCCCATCCGGAACCGCGCATGTTCCGCGAGCCGGCGCGCCTCAAGGATGGCTACGAAGTCGTCATCATCGGCGCCGGCGGGCACGGGCTCGCCGCCGCGTACTACCTGGCGCGCGATCATGGCATTCGCGACATTGCCGTGCTCGAAAAGGGCTATCTCGGCGGCGGCAATACGGGGCGCAACACCACCATCATCCGCTCGAACTACCTCACGCCCGAGGGCGTGAAGTTCTACGACGCCAGCCTCGCGCTCTGGGCCGGGCTCGCCGAAGAATTCGACTTCAACCTGTTCTATTCTCAGCGCGGGCATTTCACGCTGGCACACTCGGACGCGGACCTGCGCACCGCGCGCTGGCGCGCCGAGGTCAACAAACATTTCGGCGTGCGTTCCGAGGTTGTCGACGCCGCGTTCGTGAAGAAGCGGGTGCCGCAGATCGACCTGGATTGCGGCGGGCACACGCCCATCCTGGGCGCGCTGTATCACGAGCCGGGCGCGATCGCCCGGCATGACGCCGTCGCCTGGGGATACGCGCGTGGCGCCGATCGTCAAGGCGCGGAAATCCACCAGAACACCGAGGTTCTCGGGATTGACGTAGGCGATGGCGCGGTCGCGGGCGTGCGCACCTCGCGCGGCAACATTGCAACGAAACGTGTGCTGTGCGCCGTCGCCGGAAGTACACCGCGAGTGCTCAAGCTCATCGGGCTCGATTCGCCGCTGGTCATTCATCCCTTGCAGGCGATGGTGAGCGAGCCGCTCAAGCCCTGGCTCGATCCCATCATCGTGTCGAGCTCGCTGCATGCCTACGTGTCGCAGAGCGCGCGCGGCGAGCTGGTGATGGGCGCGTCGCTCGATCCGCACGAGCTGCATTCCACGCGCTCGACGCTGGATTTCGCCGAAGGCCTCGCGGTGCACATGCTCGACCTGTTTCCGTTCCTTTCAGAAGTGAAAGTGAACCGGCAATGGGCCGGCATGGCCGACATGACGCCGGATTTCTCACCCATCATGGGTCTCACGCCGTGCGAAGGATTCTTTCTCGATGCGGGCTGGGGCACGTGGGGATTCAAGGCCACGCCGATCGCGGGAAAAACCATGGCGCAGACGGTAGCCACCGGAATCGCGCATCCGCTCATTACCGGGTTTTCGCTGCAGCGATTCGCTCGCTTCGAGCTCACGGGCGAGAAGGGCGCCGCATCGGTGGGGCACTGATGAAGCTGATTCGCTGCCCACTCAATGGACCGCGCCCGCTGCTCGAGTTCGTGAGCGCGGGTGAAGTGCGCCAGCCACCGGACGCGGCCACGTGCACGGACGCCGAGTGGACGGCGTATCTCTACAACCGCGCCAGCGTGCCGGGCGTGAAGCGCGAGTGGTGGTGCCACACACCGTCGGGCTACTGGTTCATCGCCGAACGCGATACGGCGCGCGATGAAATTCTCGCCACCTACGATGCCGCGGAATTGGCCGCACGGGCGGGAGCGTGATGTACCGCCTGCGGGCCGTGCCCGGTGAATGGATCGACCGATTGGCCGAGCTCGCGTTCGAATTCGAAGGGAAGTCGTACACGGGTTTCGCCGGCGACAGCATCTCCTCGGCGCTGGCGGCGTCGGGCGTGATGACGTTGGGCCGCAGCTTCAAGTATCACCGGCGTCGCGGCATCTTCTCGCTGGCGAATCATGACGCTAACAACCTGTTCCAGGTGGGCGACATCGCCAACGTGCGCGGTGACGTGACACCGCTCGCCGCCGGCATGCGCGTCGCCGCGGTGAACACCACCGGTGGCCTCGAGCGCGACCGCGGCCGGTTCGTCGAGTGGCTGGCACCGTTTCTGCCGGTGGGCTTCTACTACAAGGCGTTCCACGGCCGAAAGTTTCCGCGCTGGGAGCAGCGTATCCGCGCGATGTCGGGGCTCGGCAGAATTTCCGCCGGCGCGCCGCGCCAACGAACCGCGAAGCGGTACGCCTTCTGCGACGTGCTGGTGATCGGCGCGGGACCGAGCGGTCTGGCCGCGGCGTTGTCGGCCGCGGATGCCGGCGCGCGCGTACTGCTGGTGGACGAGAATGCGAAAGCGGGCGGCTGCGGCCCGTGGAGTGGCGCGTCGCAGGGCGAGCTCGAAGGATTGGTTGCACGCGTCGCCGCGACGCCCGGCATCGAGGTACTGCTGTCGACCTGCGCCACCGGCTACTACGCCGATCATTGGGTGGCGCTGGTGGAACCCACCCGCATGACCAAGGTTCGCGCTGGCGCGGTGGTGTGCGCCACGGGGGTGCTCGAGCAGCCGGCGGTGTTCCGCAACAACGACCTTCCCGGCGTGTTGTTAGGCTCGGCCGCGCAGCGGCTGGTGCATCGCTACGGCATCGCACCCGGTAAACGCGTGGTCATCCTCACGGCGAACCGCGAGGGCTACGAACTGGCGCGCGCGCTGCGCGCCTTGAACATTGCCGTCACGGCGGTACTCGATGTGCGGGCCGGCTTTGGCGGCGACGCGCATGGATTGGGAGACCTGCGTTGCGTCGCGGGCGTCGTTCCGCAGGAGGCGCTCGCCGGCCGGGGCGGTGCGGTGCGTGCGCTGCGCGTGCGCATCGTCGGCGACGACGCGCGGCCGGGTTCCCTTGAAACCATCGCCTGCGATGCCGTGCTCATGAGCGTGGGTTTCGCGCCGGCGGCCGCATTGCTGGCGCAGGCCGGCGCCACGCTGCCATACGACGTGGCCCTGCAACAACACTTGCCAGTCAAACTACCGGCCGGCGTATTCGCGGCGGGTCGCGTGAATGGCATCTACGATTATGCGGCCCGCCGTCAGGACGGCCGCGACGCCGGGGCCGAGGCGGCGGCGCACGCGCGCGGCGGTCACCAGGGCGCACGGATTCCCCGCCCTGAAAATTCACGACAGGTGTCGCATCCGTATCCGGTCTTCCAGCACCCGCGCGCGCGCGACTTCGTCGACCTTGATGAGGACATCCAGGTTAAAGACCTGCTGAACAGCGCGCAGGAAGGCTTCGACAGCACGGAGCTGCTCAAACGCTTCAGCACTCTCGGCATGGGTCCGTCGCAGGGCAAACATTCGAATCTGCATGGCGCGCGAATTCTCATGCGCGCGCGCGGTTCTTCGGTTGCCGACTCCGCGCTGACCACGCAGCGGCCGTTCTATCACCCGGTACCGCTCAAGCAGCTGGCCGGCATGGGCTTCCATCCCGAGCGGTACGGCGCCGTCCACGACCGGCACGCGGCTCTCGATGCGAAGTTCATGACGGTGGGCGGATGGCAGCGGCCCGAGTATTACCACGACGGCGACGCCTCGCGCTCCGACTGCATCGGGCGCGAGGTTCGCGCCGTGCGTGAACACGCCGGCCTCATCGACGTGTCCACGCTCGGCAAGATCGAGATCGCAGGTCCCGACGCCGGCGCCTTTCTCGACCGCGTGTATGCGGGCAGCTTCTCCGACCTGCGCATCGGCATGACTCGCTATGGCTTGCTGCTCGATGAGAGCGGCATCGTGCGCGACGACGGCGTGATCGCGCGCCTCGGCGAACATCGCTACTACTTCACGACGACCACCAGCGGCGCGGCAAACGTGTACCGCGAACTGCTGCTGTGGAATGCGCGCTGGCGCATGGACTGCGCGTTCGTCAACGGCACGGGACATCGTGCCGCGTTCAACCTCGCCGGTCCCGCGAGCCGCGAGGTGCTGCAAACGCTCACCGACATCGACTTGTCGGAAACCGCGTTCCCGTTTCTCGCGGTGCGCGAAGGCAGGGTGGCGGGCGTTGCGGCGCGCGTGCTGCGTGCGGGATTTGTTTCCGCGTTGGGTTTCGAGATTCATGTGCCGTACCGGTCGGCGCAGCGCGTGTGGGATGCGTTGATGGCGCCGGCGAGTGGCGTCCGTCCGTTCGGCGTCGAAGCGCAGCGTGTACTGCGGCTCGAAAAGGGCCACGCCATCGTCGCGCAGGATACCGACGCGCTGACCAATCCGTTCGAGGCGGGGCTCGGCTGGGCGGTGCGCATGGGCAAGCCGTTCTTCGTCGGTCAGCGCAGCCTGCGCATTCATGTGCGGCGCGGAGCGCGCCAGAAGCTGGTCGGGTTCGAGATCAGCGCCGGGCAGGCGCCGCAGGATGCAACCGTGACCGAGGCGAACCTGCTGATCCAGAACGGCAACATCGCCGGGCGCGTGACCAGCGTGGCGCACTCGCCGACGCTCGGGCGCACGATCGGGCTTGCCATGGCAGCACCGCATTTGAGCGAGCCGGGATCCAACCTCGTGATCCGCGCCGCCGATGGACGCCAGGTCGCGGCGCGCGTGGTGCGCACCCCGTTCGTGGGGGCGGTATGAGCCGTCGCGATGCCGCGTGGCTCGCCGAAGCGCTTCCCGAACGTCGGTTCGGCGTGAAAGGTCCGCGAGCGGCCGACGCGCTCAAACAATTGGGGCTGAGCGTGCCGCCACGCGCCAACTCGTGGGCGCCGCTGCGCGCCCAGGACCGCGACGACTCCTGGAACGTGGTCGGCCGCCTGGGAACCACCGAGTTTTTCATCGAAGAGCGCGGTGAAGCCGCCGGCATTACGGCGCTCGAACAACTCACTGCCGGCGATTTCGCCGGCGCCTATCCAGTGCTGCGAGAGGATTCGGCCCTCGTGCTCGGCGGCGAAGCTGTCGCCGACGTGCTGGCACAGGTGTGCAACGTCAATTTCGCGGCGCTCGAAGCGGCGCAACGGCCGGTGGTGATGACGCTCATGGCCAGTGTCGGCGTGCTGGTGCTGCCGCAGCTGTCGCTCGACGACGGCGCCATCTATCGAATCTGGTGCGACCCGAGCTTCGGGCCGTACCTGTGGGAAACGCTCGAAGCAGTCGTACAGAAAATACCGGGGAGATCTCCATGAACGCCGCCCAAGCCCAAGCACTGTTCGCCAAGCACGAAATCAAATTCGTGCTGGCGCAATTTGTCGACATTCACGGCGCCGCCAAGGCCAAAGCCGTGCCGGTGGAGCACCTGGAAATGGTGCTCACCGACGGCGCGGGCTTCGCGGGCTTCGCGCTCTGGGGCCTCGGCATGGGGCCGGATGGGCCCGACTACATGGCGATAGGCGATCTGTCGACGCTCACGCCAATTCCGTGGATGCCGGGTTACGCGCGCCTGGTGTGCAACGGCACCGTCAAGGGCAAGCCCTATCCATACTGCTCACGCGTCGCATTGCAGACGCAGCTCGCGCGGTTGGCCAAACTCGGCATCACCATGTACGTGGGCATCGAACCCGAGTTCATGTTGTTAGGCCGTGATTCGTCGGGAAGGCTTGGTCCGTTCGACAGCACTGATACGCTCGACAAACCCTGTTACGACTACAAGGGGTTGAGCCGCGCCAGCGCGGTGCTCGACGACATCACGCTCGCCTTGCGAGCGGTGGGCATCGACGTCTACCAGATCGATCACGAGGATGCGAACGGCCAGTTCGAGGTGAACTTCACGTATGCGGACGCGCTCAAGTCCGCCGACAATTTCACCTTCGTCAAAATGGCGGCCAGCGAAATCGCGCGCAAGCACGGCATGATCGCCACGTTCATGCCCAAGCCGTTTTCCAACCGGACCGGCAGCGGCGCGCATTTCCACATTTCGCTGGGCAACGACCAGCAGAAGAATCTGTTCGAGGACAAGACCGACCGGCGCGGCCTGAGGCTTTCGACGCTGGCCTATCAATTTCTGGGAGGCGTGTTGTCGCACGCCCGGGCGTTGGCGGCGGTATGTGCTCCCACGGTGAATTCGTACAAACGACTCGTCGTGGGACGCGCGCTGTCGGGCGCCACCTGGGCTCCGGCCTATGTGGCCTACGGCGACAACAACCGCACCGCCTGCGTGCGCATTCCGGGTGGGCGGCTCGAGCTGCGCCTGCCGGACTCGGGTTGCAATCCCTATCTCGCGCTCGCCGCCGTCGTGGCGGCGGGTCTCGATGGAATCGAACGCAAGCTCGACCCGGGCGAACCCACCAATCTCAACATGTACGAACTCAGCGAAGCGCAGCTGCGCGAGAAGAAGATAGGCCTGTTGCCGCAGAACCTGCTCGAGGCGATCGGCGCGCTGGAAGGCGATGAAGTGATCAAGGCCGGGCTCGGCGCGGATCTTGCCAATGAGTTCATCAAGCTCAAGCGCATGGAGTGGACCGAATACGCGCGCCACGTCTCCGATTGGGAGACCGAGCGTTACCTGGAGTTCTTCTGATGTGCGGCATCGTTGGATTGCTGTTGAAGAATCCAAAACTCCGCGGGAGTTTGGGCGAGCTCATGACGCCCATGCTGGTCGGAATGACCAGCCGCGGCCCCGATTCCGCCGGAGTCGCCGTGTTTGGCGAGCCGGTAAAAGACAAGCTTCGCAAGCTGTCGCTGTTCTGGGGCGAGGGCAAGCCTGATTGGAAGCTGTTCGAGAGCCAGATGGATTCCGCCTGGCCGGGCCGCAACAGGTTGCACCCCACTCGCCGCCACGCGGTGATGCTGACGGATGCGGCCCCGGAGGGCGTCCGGCGCTGGGTGGCCGAGACGTGGCCGCAGATTTATGTGCTGTCCGTGGGGCGATCGATCGATCTGTACAAGGACATTGGCGCGCCCGCGGACATCGTCGAGCGTTACAAGCTGAAAGAAGTGACTGGCACGCATGTCGTGGCGCACACGCGCATGGCCACCGAATCCGCGGTCACGCCGGCGCACGCGCATCCCTTCACCGCGGGCCAGGATTTCTGCCTGGTACACAACGGGTCGTTGTCGAATCCACACCTGGTGCGCAAGAAGCTCGAGCCGCTCGGCATCAAATTCGTCACCGACAACGACACCGAGGCTGCGTGCCGCTTCTTCGAGTGGCGCATGCGCGAGGGCGACGACCTTACTACCGCGGTCCAGCGGGGTTTCTCCGAGCTCGACGGCTTCTTCACGTTTCTCATGGGCACGGACCGGGAAATGCTCATCGTGCGCGATGCGTTCGCCTGCAAGCCGGCGGTGGTCGCCGAGACCGACGACTACGTGGCCATCGCCTCGGAGTTCCGTTCACTCGCGCATCTGCCCGGCGTGCGCCACGCCAACGTCTTCGAGCCCTTGCCCGAACAGGTGTACTCGTGGAAGTCGTGAAGGTTTTCGATCTGGCAACGACCACGCTGCGCGAGGTCAATCGCTTCCTGCATCGCGATGCGGTCGCCGCCGGCGTAAAGGGCGTGAAAATTCTCAATGCCGATGGCGCGCACTCCATCGCTGCCGGTCTCACGGCGCCGCTGGATGTCGCCATCGACGGCCACGCCGGCTACTACGCCGGCGGCATGAACATGCAGGCGAAGATCACCGTGCACGGCAACGCCGGCCCCGGGGTTGGCGAGAACATGATGTCGGGCACCATCCGCGTCGAAGGATTTGCCTCGACCGCGGCCGGCGCATCCGCGCATGGCGGTTTGCTGGTGATCCTCGGCGATGCGGCACTGCGTTGCGGCATTTCGCTCAAGGGGGGTGACATTGTCGTCGGCGGCAGCGTCGGCAGCTTCTCCGCGTTCATGGCCCAGGCCGGACGCATGGTGATCTGCGGTGACGCCGGCGATGCGCTCGGCGACTCGCTGTATGAAGCCGTGATCTACGTGCGCGGCACGGTGCGCTCGCTGGGCGCCGACGCGCGCTTCGAGCCCATGACCGAAGCGGATTATTCCGCGGTGGGCGAGTTGTTAGGCCGTGCCGGGCTCGATCACGACCCGATGAAATTCCGGCGCGTCGCGTCGGCCAAGAGCCTGTACCACTGGAACAGCGACGCGAATCAGGAATATTGAGGGCGCCATGAACGAGAAAATCTCCCGCGAAGAGTCCGCCGGTTACGACCGGCGCGTCATCGACTACATCCAGCGCGCCTCGGCCACCGGGCTCTATGAAATCCGCGGCCTTGGCGCCAAGCGCCACCTGCCGTCGTTCGACGACCTGGTGTTTCTCGGCGCGTCGCTGTCGCGTTACCCGCTCGAAGGCTATCGCGAGAAGTGCTCGACGCGCACGGTGCTGGGCACGCGCTTCGCCACCAAACCCATCGAGCTCGCCACTCCCATCACCATCGCCGGCATGAGCTTCGGCGCGTTGTCGGCGCGCGTGAAGGAGGCGCTGGGCCGCGCGGCGACGGCGCTGGGCACTTCCACGACCACGGGCGACGGCGGCATGACACGCGAGGAGCGCGAGAGCAGCAAGACGCTGGTGTACCAGTGCCTGCCGTCGCGCTACGGTTTCAATCCCGACGACGTGCGCAAGGCGGATGCCATCGAGATCGTGATCGGGCAGGGGGCGAAGCCCGGTGGCGGCGGCATGTTGTTGGGGCAGAAGGTCAATCCGCGCGTCGCGGCCATGCGCACGCTGCCGCCCGGAGTCGACCAGCGCTCGGCATCGCGGCACCCGGACTGGACCGGCCCGGACGACCTGGTGATCAAGATCAACGAGCTGCGCGAGATCACCGATTGGGAGA
>JBDTSV010000099.1:0-6061 GCA_039930985.1 Pseudomonadota bacterium | reverse complement strand
AGCCGCCGATCGCAAACATGCCGGGCACTGATTTGACCGGACGAATGCGCTCGGCCACTTTCGGTTCCGGCAGATTGTCGACGGTCACGACGATGTGGCGAACCAGATCTTTCGTGATGATGAACCGCTCGACCGACTCCTTGCCGATCAGGCTTGCAAGCGCGTTCTGCATCGGCTGGTCGCTTTCATTGAGCGACGGCAGCGGCTCCGGCGTTTCCGACGGCGGCAGCGGATGCTTGATGGCCGGCTCTTCGGGCGGCGGCGGTGCTGGCGGCACCGGCTTCGCGGCGACCGGCGTCGCAGGCGGCGGTAGCCGATCGTTTCGCGACAGATAAAGGCCGCCACCAACCGACAGGCCAACTACCACCACTGCGGCGGCGCCGTATTTGAGGTTTTCGTTCATAGGGTCAGTATACGACCAGGGAATATCGGCGGCGTTCCCGCTCGCATCGCGAGCTCATGGTGTGGCGGCTGATCCGGACATCGCACGCAGGATGCAGGTGTAATTCGCGAGAGTTCCGAGGCCGACCTTCCGGCGACGTTTGTCGACATTCGCTTCGTCTTCCATCGGCCGCGGTTTCAGCTCCCCGTCGCGCATTCCGAAGTTAGTGCCGTACCGCTGTGGCTTGCCACGGCCCGCGAGCCAATCGTCGGTGAGCAGGGCCACTTGATCGCTGCGAACTTCGCCTCGGCGCACGTGCCCGGTGGTCAACGACAGCACCTTCCCCTGGAAATCCGGATCGCTGGCTGCGTGCACCGCCAGCAGCCACGCGGCACCCACTCCGTCGAGCCCCACCATCTTCGCCGTGGGAAATCCGTCCTGATGCACGATGTGCTTCAGACGCCTGAGGTTGGCGGCGTCCACCGCACGCATCAGCATCGCTGGCGGGCTGCCCAGATCGAATTGCCACCCGGAAGAAGTGGTGAATGCCCTCACCTCCTGATCCTGTCTTGCCATGAGCAGCAGGTTTTGACGAAGCGCGGGCCTCGTCGCATTCCCCAACTTGGGTGTCTTCAGTCCAGACTGGAGTTCCTCCACTTCGCGCATCGCATCGGGACACATTGCTTCAACGTTTGAGGCGACGTCCGCCAATGCCGGGACGGAGATCCACACCAAGGCCAGCCGCGCCAGACATCCAGCTTTACTCATGACACGTCCTTCGATCGGAAAGAATCTGGATTCTAGAGCGACCCGCCTTGCAATATTTCGCCCTGGCCCTGGGTCTATGCCTCAAGTCGGAGGGAGCCCAGATGTCCATCGAAGACGCAGTCGGTCCCATTCTCGCCGCAGCATTCCTGCTCGGCATGTTGCTGGAAGCCATCTGGCCGCGCGAGTCACAACCCAGACGCCGTCTGTGGCGATTGCTCGGCGTGGCCTTCTTCGCGCTCAATGGCGTCATCAACGTTGTGCTGCCGCTATATCTGCCGGTGGAGTGGGTGGCGGCGCATAGCCTCATCCCCGGCTACAAGTTAGGCGTCGGCGGCGGCTTCGTGTTGGGTTTTCTCGTCTGGACTTTCGTTTACTACTGGTATCACCGCAGCGAACATCGCTTCGATGTCATGTGGCGCGGACTGCACCAGCTCCATCACAGCCCTCGCCGCGTGGACGCCGCCGGCTTCGCAGTCGCACATCCCTTCGACGTCTTGGCGCAGATCGTGCTGACGCTCGCCGTATTGCTGGGCGTGCTGGGACTTCAACCTGCGGCGGCGGCGCTGGTCCGCCTGTATGCCGCGGTCGCGGAATTGATCCAGCACCTGAACATTCGTACGCCGCGTTGGCTGGAGTGGTTCATGCAGCGTCCCGAGGCCCACCAGCGCCACCATGAATTCGGCCAGCACGCGGGCAACTACGCCGACTGGCCGGTGTGGGACAAGTTGTTAGGCACGTACCGCGCGCCGGCGCAGGCACCGCTCGAATACGGTTTCACCGAAGCCGCGTCGCGCCGCTTCGGCTCGATGCTCATCTGTCTCGACGTGAACAAAACCGAAGCTCCTATCGTTCGTCACGGGTAGCGCCCGCAACGGGCGGCGAGCGTGCCACCACAATTGGTGGCCGCAAGGCCGCAATGATGGTGGCGATGCCACCGTCACTATCCAACCTCTTGATTACCTTGAAAGGCGGCAGCTGGCACGACAGTTGCTCTCTGTTTAGCGCGGGCCGTGCCAATGGGCAGGGTCGCAGACCATCAAACAACTTTAGGAGCACATGATGAACACGAAGACGACCCTGATCACCGCCGCTCTCGGCAGCCTGCTCGCGTTCGGCGCGGTGACGGCATCGGCCGCTGACGATGCCAGCACGGAAAAGTGCTACGGCGTTGCCAAGGCCGGCAAGAACGATTGCGCCGGCGCGAAGCACGCATGCGCTGGACAGGGCAGCAAATCCGGCGATGCCAACGAGTGGGTCAAGGTTCCGAAAGGCACCTGCGAACGCCTCGTCGGTGGCAGCGTCACCGCTCCCGCCAAGTAGTAAGGCGCGGACGATGCAGAAGCACGCCCCGAGCGTGACGGATCCGCGATCGATGCCCGCGAGTGCGGGCATCGGTCTGCGGGCCGAACACCATGCTGCCGTGCTCGCCACCTCACCTGCCGTGGGCTGGCTCGAGGTTCACAGTGAAAATTATTTCGCGCCTGCGGGCACCGCGCATTCCGCGCTGGATGCGATCCGCGCTGACTATCCGCTGAGCCTGCATGGCGTCGGGCTGTCGCTCGGCGCCACCGACCCGCTCGATCGCGAGCACCTGGCGCACTTGAAGCTCGCCATCAGGCGCTACGAGCCCGTGCTCGTCTCCGAACATCTTTGTTGGGGCATGGCGGGCGGCCGCCACACCAACGACCTGCTGCCGCTGCCCTACACGCGAGAAGCCTTGCGCCACCTGGTGAGCCGCATCGCCTGCGCGCAGGAGGCTCTCGGCCGGCGCCTGCTGATCGAAAACGTCTCGAGCTACCTCACGTTTCGCGACTCGCAGATGACCGAATGGGACTTTCTCGCCGCGCTCGCCCGCGAAACCGGCGGCGGGATCCTGCTCGACATCAACAATATCTATGTGGGCGCGCGCAATCATGGTTTCGATGCGCTCGACTATCTTGCGGCGTTGCCGCGCAATGCGGTCGAAGAAATCCATCTCGCTGGCCATAGCACGCGCATGCTCGACGGCCACCAGCTACTGGTCGATACGCACAACGCGCGGGTCTGCGACGACGTCTGGGCGCTGTATGCCGCGGCGGTGGCACGCTTCGGCCGCGTGCCCACACTCATCGAGTGGGACATCGATCTCCCGGCACTCGAGGTGCTGGTCGACGAGGCCCATCACGCCGATCGCATCGCCGGAGAATCACATGCTCTCGCTGCGTGAGCTGCAACTTCGTTTCGTCGCTGCGCTCTACGAGAACAACGACGCCATCGTCAGCGACCACCTCGATGACGGCATCCTTTCAGCCAGCGCGCGTCTCGGCGTTTACCGCAACAATCTGCGCGAAGGATTCATCAAGACCCTGGCACTCGAATTTCCGGTGGTCGAGCGGCTGGTCGGCGCGGACTTCTTCCGGCGGACCGCGCTCGACTTTCAGTCGCAGCACCCGTCCCGTTGCGGCGATCTCACGCCCGTCGGTACGCCGTTCGCGGAGTTTCTGCGCGCCCGTTTCGCGGCTGGCGAATACGCCTGGCTACCGGATATCGCCGCGCTCGAGTGGGCGCTGCAGTGCGTAGCCATTGCACCGGATTGCGAGCTCGCGACCACCGCCGCCCTCGCGCAGGTTCCCGCGCATCGGTATCCGGACCTGTATTTTGAGTCCTCACCGGCGACGCGCCTGGTCGAATCGCGCTATCCGATCCTGCGCATCTGGCAGAGCAATCAGCCGGACGCCGCGCCTGAAAGCATCGACCTCGATTCTGGCGGCGAGTATCTGCTCGTGCGCCGGCGCGCCAACGAACTCGAATTCGTGAAGCTCACGCCGACCGACTTCACTTTCGCGCGCATGCTCGCGCGCCGTACCCCGCTCGGCCTTGCGACCGACGCCTCGCTCGCCGCCGACCCCCAATTCGACCTCGGGCGCGCGTTGCGCTCACTGATGCTGGCCGGCGCGTTCGCGCGCATCGTCCTCGATGACTAACTAAATACCGCGGAGACTTTCATGAACAAGCTGCTCGATTTCGTCAACCTGCACGCAGCCATCGGCCGCGGTCTGGATCACCTGCGTCCGCTGCCGCTGCTCGGCACGCGCCTGTATGTGAGCTGGCAATTCTGGAAGTCAGGCTGGCTCAAGGTCACCTCCTGGGACGTGACGCTCGAGCTGTTCCGCAGCGAGTACCACGTGCCGGTGTTGCCGCCCTATCTCGCAGCCGTCGTTGGCGCCAGCGGTGAACTCGTTTTCCCGACACTGCTGGTGCTTGGCCTCTTCTCACGACTGGGGGCGCTCGGACTCTTCGCCGTGAACGCCATGGCGGTCATTTCCTACTGGCACGTGCTCGGGAGCGAGGGCTTCGAAGCCGCGCTCGCCCAGCATGTATTGTGGGGCTACATGGCCGCGGTGCTCATCCTCTGCGGCGCCGGCCCGATCTCACTCGACTCGCTGCTGGAGAAGCGCTCGGCGCAGCGCTGCCGACCGCTGATTCGAACCGCCGCGGTGCCGGCGCATTGATTCGCTGACGACTCGCGCGCCCGCCAGGGGTGGCGGGCGCGGTCTTTCTCAAGGGGGTTTTCATGCCTGACACGCAAAGTCTGAAGCTTCTGCGCGCACTCGATGAGAGCGTCGCCGCGCACACCGGCAAAGAATTCTTTCCGCAGCTGGTGCGAACGCTGGCGCAGTCGCTGGGAGCGCACTGCGCCTTCGTTTCCGAGTTCGATCACGCCAATTACTGCGCCGACGTGCTGGCATTCTTCTGCAACGACGCCTTCGCCGATCCGTTTCAGTATCCGTTGGCAGGTTCGCCCTGCGAGTGCGTGCTCGATGGGGAGATCGTCGCCTTCCAGAGCCGCGTCGCCGAGAAGTTTCCAGTCGAGCGCGAAGCGCTGGAGAAGATTGGTGCGCAGAGCTACCTGGCCATTCCGCTGGTCGGCGCCGCCGGCAAGGTGCACGGCCATCTGGCCGTCATCGACAGCAAGGAGCGCGACTGGAACGAGGCGGATCGCGGCATCTTGCGGATTTTCTCGACGCGCGCCGCCACCGAGATCGAGCGACGCAACAACGATCGTGAACTCGAAGCGGTAAACGAGGCTCTGCAGAAAGCCAACGCGCAACTGCGGCGCGAACTGGCAACGCGCCTCGAAATGGAGGAGCAGCTCGCCAACGCGAAGCAGTTCGCCGAGACCGCCAACCTCGCCAAGAGCACGTTCCTCGCGCACATGAGCCACGAGCTGCGCACGCCACTCAATGGCATCCTCGGCTACGCCCAACTACTGCGGCGGGACCAGACGCTCACAGCCGATCACCAGGAGAGCGTGGCGGTCATCGAGCGATCGGGTGAACACCTGCTCACGCTCATCAACGACCTGCTCGATCTCGCCAAGATCGAAGCCGGGCGCATGGAACTGCAGACCGGCGTCTTCGATTTGCCGGAGCTGCTCATGCACGTGGCCGACATCTCGGGGGTACGGGCGCGCCAGGCGGGTCTGCGGTTCGAGTATCTGCCGGCCGCTGGTCTGCCCGCCCGCGTCACCGGCGACGAACGTGCGCTGCGCCAGGTGCTGCTCAACCTGCTCGGCAATGCCGTGAAGTTCACTGAAAGCGGCGGCGTGAAATTTCGCGCCGATTGTCGGCCAAAGGATCGCGGAATCGTGTTGCACTGTGAAATCGAGGACTCGGGCGTCGGCATCGCGCCGCAGGACCTCGATCGGCTGTTCGAGCCCTTCGAACGCAGCGGCGAACATCGCCGCCGCATCGAAGGCACGGGACTGGGGCTGACCATCACGCGTCGCCTGCTGGAAGCGATGGCCGGCCGCCTCGAGGTCAGAAGCAATCCGGGCGCGGGCTCGGTGTTCTCTTTCGAACTCGAGCTGGCACAGAACGAACACTCCCTGCAGGACGCCGCGATCGTGAGCGCACGGATCACGGGTTATGC
>JBDTSV010000098.1:0-12792 GCA_039930985.1 Pseudomonadota bacterium | reverse complement strand
GTTAGCCAACGAGAACGGTGGTCGTGACAACGTCTCGGTGGTGCTCGCGCAGGCGAACGAAGCGTTCCCCGCGAGTCGCGGGGTGATGGACAAACTTCTTGGCTGGTTTAGTTAAGGGACGAAAACAATGGCACGTCTGGTCTTAAGCCTGGATAACCAGGTCCTCGCCGAATACAACATGAACAAGGAGCGGTACACCATTGGCCGCCTCCCCGATAACGACATCCGCATCGATAACTCGGCGGTGTCGGGTCATCATTCGCTCATCATCAACATCCTCAACGATTCGTTCCTCGAGGACTTGAACAGCACCAACGGCACCTACGTCAACGGCAAGCTCATCAAGAAGCATGCGATGCAGCACGGCGACGTGGTCACGGTGGGCCATCACCAGCTGCGTTTCGTCGAAGACGACGAAGCCCAGGACGAATTCGAAAAGACGATGGTCATCCAACCGTCGTCGCGCCCCGCTGCCGAGAAAATGCGTGCGGCAAAGGACGTGGCCGAGAAGGTTTCCGCGGATCTTTCCGCCAGCGGCATGCGCAAGGGAATCGACGGCAAGACGCCGGTCAAGAAAGCCAAGCTGCAGGTGCTGTCGGGATCGTTCGCAGGTCGCGAGCTCGAGTTGAACAAGGCACTGACCACGCTCGGACGTCCGGGCATCCAGGTGGCCGCGATCACGCGTCGCCAGGACGGATTCTTCATCGTGCACGTGGACAGCGATACGCCTAACAACTTTCCGCTGGTCAACGGCACTGCCATTGGCAGCCAGGCACGCCGGCTCACCGACAACGACGTTATCCAGCTCGCCGGCGTGAAGATGGGTTTCTTCGAGGTTTAGCCGAGAATGGGGTCAGACCCCATTTGCTAGCAAAAAGGGCCAGACCTGAAAGCAGGTCATGGCCTTTTTTCTGAAACGGGGTCAGACCCCGTCATTTCAGCTCGATCGGCACGCGTTGGCTGACGCCGCACAGCAGTTCATAGGGAATGGTCTGCGCGTGAACCGCGATTTCCTCGACGGGTAGACCCGCACCCCAGATGACGGCGCGATTGCCCGTGGTGATCTTCGGGCCTCCGGTGACGTCCACGGCGATCATGTCCATTGAAACGCGGCCAACCAACGGATAACGCATGCCGGCAATGAGCACGGGCGTACCGTTGTTCAAATGGCGCGGCAGACCGTCGCCATAACCCGCCGCGAGAATCGCGATCGAGCTGTCGCGCCCGGCACGCCACGCCGCCGCGTAGCCAACGCTTTCACCGCGCTTCACGTCGCGCACCGTGAGCACGGTCGTTTCGAGGGCCATCGCTGGTTTCAGCCCGTGCTTTTCGGCCGTCTCGCCCTGAAACGGCGAGACTCCGTAGAGCGCAAGTCCCGGGCGGACCCAGTCACCGTGCGCACGTGGCCAGCCGAGTGTCCCGGCTGAGTTTCCGATGCTGGTCGCAAGGCGCCTTCTGCCGGCGGGTTCCGCTTGTGCCAGCGTCCGCTCGAACGTCGTCACCTGTTCGGTCGTCATCGCTTCGGTGCGTTCATCGGCGCGCGCCAGATGCGTCATCACCCGAAGTTCCAGCGGCGGGACTTGCAGTGCGCGCAGCCGACCGAGTGCGTCGGCAAATGCTTCCGGCCGGAAACCGAGCCGGTTCATCCCGGTATCCATCTTGATCCAGATGACGAATTGCTCTGCGCCGCGGTGCGCCTCCAACAACTTGAGTTGCAGCGGATCGTGCACGACAAGCTCGAAGCGCTGCTGGGCGGCCTCGGCAAGCTGCTCGGCGCTGAACACGCCTTCGAGCAGTACGATGGGAGCACGCACGCCGGCACTGCGCAGCGCCAAACCTTCCTCGAGACGCGCCACCGCGAAGCTGTCGGCGTCGGCCAGCGCCAGCGCGGTCGCCACCAGACCGTGACCGTAGGCATTCGCTTTCACGACCGCCATGACCTTCGCGCCCGGCGCATACGCGCGGATCGTACCGAGGTTGTGGCGCAGCGCCGCCGAATCGACCAGCGCGCGAATCAACCGGATCAACGCATGATTCCTTCGCCGTACGCCGGATCGGCGTAGTTTTCGAATCGCGCGAACTGACCGCGGAAGGTGAGACGGATATCGCCGGTTTCGCCGTTACGGTGCTTGGCGAGGTCGATGTCGGCGACGCCCTTCTTCGGCGTCTCCTTGTTGTAGACCTCTTCGCGGTAGATCAGCAGGATCATGTCGGCGTCCTGCTCAATGGCACCGGATTCACGAAGATCGGACATGACCGGACGCTTGTTTTCGCGCTGCTCCACACCGCGATTCAACTGCGACAGCGCGATCACCGGGCAGTGGATTTCCTTGGCGAGCGCCTTCAGGCCGCGCGAGATCTCGGAGATTTCCGTGGCGCGATTTTCCTTGGTACCCGGCACGGACATGAGCTGCAGGTAGTCGACCACGATGAGGTCCAGCCCATGTTCGCGCTTGATCCGGCGCGCGCGCGCGCGAAGCTCCGTTGGCGTGAGCGCCGGCGTGTCGTCGATGAAGATTCTCGAATCCTGCAGCTGCTTGGTGGCGCCAGTGATGCGCGGCCAGTCGTCCTCGGAAAGCTTGCCGCTGCGGATGTTGCCGAGATGCACGCTGCCCACCGACGACAACATGCGCGTCAACAGCTGATCGGCGGGCATTTCCAGCGAGAAGATGGCCACCGACGCGCGTACGCCTTCTTTCAACGCCGCGTGCTCGGCAATGTTGATGGCCAGCGTAGTCTTACCCATCGACGGCCGGCCGGCGATGATCAGCAGGTCGCCGCCGCGAAGACCGCCGGTCTTGGAATCGAAATCGATGAATCCGGTGGGCAGGCCGCGCGGCTTATTGGGATTGTTGTACAGATCGTCGATCTGATCGACGAGCGCGGGCAGCGCCTGCTTTGCGCTCACGTATCCTTTGCCGCGGCTCGAGCCCTCGGCGATGGCGAATATGCGCCGCTCCGCTCTTTCGACCAGGTCGCGCGCGCTCTCGCCCTCTTCGCTCCACACCGAGCCCGCGATTTCGCCGCCGGCACTGACCAGTTCGCGCAGCAGCGCGCGCTCTTTGACTATCTCGGCGTAGGCGCGCACGTTGGCGGCGCCCGGCGTGTCGCGCGTCAGCGTGCCGAGATATGCGAGCCCGCCAACATCATTCAGCTTGCCGAGGCGCTGCAGATGTTCTGAGACCGTGACCGGATCGCAAGGCTGCGCCTCGCCCGCGAGCGCGGCGATGCTCTCGAAAATGAGCATGTGGTCGGGGCGGAAGAAATAGTCCGCCACCACGACGTCACCAACGTTGTCCCACGCGGCACGATCGAGCATGAGCCCGCCAAGCACCGCCTGCTCCGCCTCGATGGAATGCGGGGGTGCGCGCAGATCGCTCGGCCCTTGCGACTCGCGACGGAATTTCGGCGTGCTGGACATGTGGCTCCCCGGATGCGGGGAACAGTGTCCCCTCTTTTGGGCGCGATGAAAAAGGAATTACGCACAAATAAAAACGGCGCACCTTCAACGGAGAAGGGGCGCCGTTCGCAAGCAATTGAAAGTCTTTGCTTAGTCTTCCGCGGTGATCACGACCGGCAGCTGGACGTCGATGTCCGTGTGCAGATGCAGGGTGATCGTGTGATCGCCGACCGTACGCAGCGGGCCGGTCGGCAGGCGCACTTCCGCGCGCGCAACCTTGTGGCCGGCCTTGGTGCACGCCTCGGCGATGTCCGCTGTGCCGATCGAGCCGAAGAGCTTGCCTTCGGTGCCGGCCTTGGCGGTGATCTGCAGCTTGAATTCCTTGAACGCGGCCTGGCGGCTCTCGGCGTCCTGGAACTGTTCGCGCGCAGCCTTCTCGAGTTCGGCGCGACGCGCCTCGAACCTTTTGACGTTATCGGGAGTGGCGAGCGTCGCCTTGCCTTTCGGCAGCAGGAAGTTCCGGCCGTAGCCAGACTTCACTTTGACGCGATCGCCGATGGTGCCGAGATTGGCAACTTTGGTGAGCAGAATGACGTCCATGATGAATCTCAGTGCTGATCTGTGTACGGCAGCAGCGCGAGGTAACGCGCACGCTTGATCGCCGACGAGAGCTGGCGCTGGTAGAACGCTTTCGTGCCGGTGATGCGGCTCGGAACGATCTTGCCGGTCTCGGTGATGTACTGCTTCAACGTGCCCAGATCCTTGTAGTCGATCTGCTTCACGCCTTCAGCGGTGAAACGGCAGAACTTGCGACGGCGCGAGAACGAGCGGTTTCCACCGCCGCCACCACCACCGCCACCTGGACCACTACGACGCGGTTTATCGTCTTTCATTACGCGTTTACTCCCATGTCATCGTCATCGCTGCCGAACGGCGAATCGTCACGGCTCCTGCGCGGGCCGCCTTCCTTCTCTTCCTGCGCGGCCTTCGCCATCGGGGAAGGTTCGGTCACGGCTTCGTCCATGTTCACGACGAGGTGACGCAGCACCGCATCCGAGAAACGGAATGCACCGGTGAGCTCGGTCAGAGTGTTCTGGTCGCACTCGACGTTGAGCAGCACGTAATGGGCTTTGTGGACCTTCGAGATCGGGAAGGTCAGTTGACGACGGCCCCAGTCTTCGAAGCGATGCACGTTGCCGCCGCCCGTGGAAATCATTCCGCGGTAGCGCTCGACCATGGCCGGGACTTGTTCGCTCTGGTCCGGATGGACCAGGAACACGATTTCATAGTGCCTCAATGAATTTCTCCTTAAGGATGTTAGCCACCCGCCTGAGGTTGACGATGTGGCAAGGAGAACCGGCCGAAACCTTTGCAGGCTTCGCCCGGCTCAAAACGGGCGCGAAGAATACTCAAGCGCTCCGGCAATGGCAAGCCGTTTCAAGCACTTAGACGGCTAGCAGGGCTTCTTTCCGACCAGACGCTGGCGCAGGGCCTCATACAGCAACATTCCCGAGGCCACCGACACATTCAGGCTCTCGACGGCGCCCTGCTGGGGCAGTCGCACGGTCAGGTCGCACGTCTCGCGCGTCAGCTGGCGCAGCCCTGTGCCTTCGGCACCCATGACCAGTGCAATCGGCCCGGCAAGATCGGTCTCATGCGCGAGTTTCGGCGCCTCGGCGTCCGCACCCACGATCCACAGTCCCGCGTCTTTGAGGAGCCGCAGCGTACGCGCCAGGTTGGTGACCACGGCGATCGGCGTGGTTTCCGCGGCGCCGGCCGCGACTTTGCGCACGGTCGCGGTCATCTGTACGGCGCGATCCTTGGGAATCACGACCGCCAGTGCTCCGCACGCATCCGCGGTGCGCAGGCAGGCGCCAAGGTTGTGAGGATCCTGTACGCCGTCGAGCACCAGCACGAATGGCGGGCGGCCATCGGCAGCCTCGAGACGCGCGGTGATGCCCGCGATCAGCTCTTCCTCGCGCCACAGGGGAAGGGGCAGCACATTGACGTACACGCCCTGGTGCACGGCGTCACCAAACATTGTCTTGAAAGCCGCGGGCGGCGCGCGCTTCACCGGCTTGCCGGCCTTCTGCGCCAGAGCCTGGATCTCGATCACGCGCGGATCACCGCGCGCTTCGGCGATCGTGACCTCCGTGACTCGCTCGGCATGGCGTGTGAGCAACGCCCGAACCGCGTGCAGGCCGTAGACCTTCTCGCTCACGACCTGCCCTTGCCTCGCGGCTTCGAGGAACGATGCGGTGACTTCTGCGGACCGATCCTGCCCGGTGTGTCCAACGACACGAGCGACAAATCCACCAGTCCCTCGATTGGATTCACGCTGGTCACGATGACGTGTACGCGCGCGCCGAGCGACAGCCGCCGCTTGTTGGCCCGGCCCACCCAGGCGCGGCCACCCGGCTCCATGATGTATTCGTCGTCGCGCAGGTTGTCGAGGTGCAGCAGCCCATCGGTGCCGACCGCGGTGAGCTGCACGAACGCGCCGAACTCCACCACGGTAGTGATGAGACCTTCGAAGGTCTGCCCGATGCGATCGCGCAGGTAGACACACTTGAGCCACGCGTTGACGTAACGATCGGATTCATCGGCGCGTTTCTCGAGCAGAGTGAGCTCGCTACCCGCCAGCGCCAGTTGCCCGCCGTCGTAGCGCATGCCGTACGGATCCGAATCCGACAGCATCGCACGCAGGCAGCGATGCACGACCAGGTCGGGATAGCGGCGGATCGGCGAGGTGAAATGCGCGTAGTGCTTGAGCGCAAGACCAAAGTGCCCGATGTTTTGCGGCTGGTACACCGCCTGCATCATCGATCGGACGATCAGCGACTCGATGAACGGCCGCTGTTCGTCGTGACCCAGCCGGTCGGTGATGGCGCGGAAATCGCGCGGACTGACTTCTTCCGGGAATTCCGCGGCGATGCCGAGCGCATTGAGCGTCTCCAGCAGCAGGGTGAGTTTCCTTTCCTCGGGAGTTCCATGCACGCGGTACAACGTGCCGATGCGCCGCAACTCGAGTTCGCGCGCCACCGCGACGTTGGCGAGGATCATGCACTCCTCTATGAGCTTGTGCGCCTCGTTGCGCTGGTACATGTACACGCGCTGGATCCGGCCGGCGGCGTCGAAGTCGAACTCCGCTTCGGCGGCATCGAACTCGAGCGCGCCGCGTTTGTGGCGCGCCTTGAGCAGCGCGTGGTACACGTCCACGAGCGGAAGTAGTTTGTCGACGAGGGGCCCGAGTTCGGCGCGCGCCTCGGGCTTGCCTTCTATCAGCGCGGCGAAGGCCTGGTCGTAGGTAAGCCGTGCCGCGGAACGCATCACCGCCGGATAAAACGTCGATTCGAGCAGGATGCCGGCCTTGGAGACAATCATGTCCGCCGCAAAACACAGGCGGTCGACTTTCGGCTGCAACGAGCACAGCACGTTCGACAGCGCGAATGGCAGCATCGGGATTACACGCGTGGGGAAGTACACGCTGGTGCCGCGCTCGCGCGCGCTCGCATCGAGCGCCGTACCGCGTCGCACGTAGTAGCTGACGTCGGCGATCGCAACGATGAGGCGGAAGCCCTTGGCGTGCGGTTCGCAATACACGGCGTCATCGAAGTCCTTGGCGTCTTCGCCGTCGATGGTGACGAGCGGCAGGTTGCGAAGATCGACGCGCCGTGAGGATTCGCTGGCGTCCACTTCCTTTCCGTACGCCTCCGCTTCGCGAACCGCCTCGGGAGAAAACTCCTGCGGCAAACCGAAGCGCGCGATGGCGGCTTCGCAGGCGAGCTCCACCGGCTTTTCCGGATCGAGACGCTTGACGATGCGGGCCTGCGGAGTCGAGCCTGAGCCCGCGTACCGCGTCATGGCCGCAATCACCCAGTCGCCATGCCGGGCTTCGTTCAATTCTTCCGGCGGCACCATGCAACGCATGCCGATACGGCGGTCGGCCGAAGTCACGAAGGCGGTGCGCCCGTGGACTTCGAGCGTGCCCACGAAAGCCTTGGTGGCATGTTCGAGGATTTTTTCGAGCCTGCCGGAATAGCGGCCGTCGCGGCCGCGCTCGACAGAAACGCGCACGCGGTCGCCGTGCATGACGCCCGCCATCTGCGGTGGCGGCAGGAACACGGCGTCTTCCTGACCCTCGACGCGCACGAAGCCGAAGCCCGCGCGATTGGCGCTCACGACGCCTTCGACGACCTGCCCCATCGTGCTGGGACCGGTGGGCTTCGAAGCGGCGTGACCGCCGCGACGCGGACCATTGGTTTGGTTGCGGGAGTTTTCATGGCGCCCGCGCGCCTTGTCTTGACGACGTTTCAAAGAATCTTTTCCATTTCAGATGTGGCCCTTCGTTCAAAACGACTGGCCTTCGATTGACAGCTTTCCAAGTGGTGCGTACCTTTCGCCGCTCTTCGCGCCCGCCCGGGTGGCGGAATTGGTAGACGCACTAGTTTCAGGTACTAGCGGGTAACACCGTGGAGGTTCGAGTCCTCTTCCGGGCACCAGGTCGCTTTCTCATTCTTTTCAAGCACTTCCCGACGTCTTGAGAGTCGGGTCCGGCCGGATGTGCGCATTCGCGGCACAGGATCGGCGGCGAATAGTAGCCCCGAAACCCGATGGGCGCGGCAGAAACTGTGCTGGCGGCAACCCGTTCAAACGGGTTTCTTGTAAGCACGCTGTGCAAATGTAGAAAGCCCAAGCACCGCGAAGTTCAATCGCGATGCTGCGGCACGCTGACTCCGGGATCCGCGCTACTTCTTTTTCGCGGTTCTTCGCCGGCCGCTGGCGGCGCGCGATGGCACCTTGCCGCCCGCGCGTCGCGCCTCCGACAAACCAATCGCGATCGCCTGCTTCCGGCTCGTCACTTTCTTGCCCGAGCTGCCACTGCGCAACGTGCCTTCCTTGCGTTCGTGCATGGCGCGTTTCACCTTCGTCTGCGCTTTGGCTCCGTATCGACTGGCCATGGCGTCTCCTTACATTGTGGCCACGACGATGCGCGTTTCCCGCCAGTTCGCGCTGTAGGCTCAGGGCGACGTCCCATGCGGGAGAAAGCCGGCGTGCGCACGGCAATAAATCGGTCGAGCGCCGCGCACCTTACAATCGCGGCGAGCACACCCACCGCCGGAGTATTGAATGTCGAATCGTTGCCAGACAAACACGCGCAGATTTGCCGGCCGTGTTGCATTCGCTCTCATGGCATCGATCACGCTGGCCACGCTGCAACCGGCCCGGTGCGAAGCCGACGCTCCGGTTGGAACGGACGCGCGCGATGTGGCTTTGCTGGCGCGCATGACACTCCCGGAGAAGATCAATCAGCTCATGCTGCTCAGTAAAGGCACCATGACCGGCCCCGACTCCGCCGGGCGGCCTAACAAGTCCGCCGAGGAGCTGGCGCGCGAAGGCATCGGCTTCCAGATGGCGGCGTTCGAATGGTCGACCGCGGATGCCAATCGCATCCAGCGCATCGCCGTGAAGGAGTCGCGGCTCGGCATTCCCGTGGTGTTCGCCACCGACATCATCCATGGCTACTGGACCGTATTTCCCGTGCCGCTCGGACTCGCGGCCACGTTCGATCCCGCGGATGCGCGCGTGGTCGCCGGCATCGCGGGCCTCGAAGGCTATTCACACGGTCAACGCTGGACGTTCGCGCCGATGGTCGACCATCCGGTCGATCCGCGCTGGGGACGCGTGGTCGAGACATTCGGCGAATCGCCACTGGTGAGCAGCGACTACGCGGTCGCGACCATCCACGGATTTCACCAGTCGCTCGCGGGCCTGCCCGGCAATCCCGCGCCGGCGGATTTCGGCGTCGCGAGCTGCCTCAAGCACTACCTCGGTTACGGCGCCGTGCAGGGCGGCAAGGATTACGCCTACGTCGATCTCACCGAGCGAACGATCCGCGAGCTGCACCTGCCGCCGTTCGCGGCCGGTGTCGCGGCTGGCGCGCCATCGGTAATGCCCGCGTTCACCACGGGTCCGGGCGGCGTGCCGATGTCGGCTAACAAACACATGCTCCAGGACGTGCTGCGCGGCGAGCTCGGCTTCAACGGCCTGCTGGTGTCCGACTACGCCGGCATCACGGAAATGCGCAATCACGGCACGGCGGCGGACGATCTCGAAGCCGCGGTGCAGGCGCTGCGCAATGGCACGATGACCGTGGACATGGAAGATGGCGTCTACTATGCGCAGCTCGAGCGCGCCGTGAAAACGGGCCGCGTACGCGTCGCGGAAATCGACCGGGAAGTGCTGCGTGCGCTGGCGTTCAAGCGCCGGCTCGGACTGTTCGAGAAGCCCTATGTTCCCGAGGATCTGCAGCAGCGGGTGCAGTTGTCGAAGGAAAATCGCGCCGCCGCGCGCGAGGTCGCGCGCAAATCCATCGTCTTGCTCGCGAATGACGCGCACCTGTTGCCGCTGGCACCGACCGCGAAACGCATCCTCGTCACCGGGCCGCTGGCCGACGCGCAGAACGACCTGTTAGGTCCATGGCACGCGCGCGGCAATCCCAAAGACGTGGTGAGCGTGCTGCAGGCGATTCGCGAACGTGCGGCCTCGGCCAGCGGCGCCATCGTCGTGAGCTACGCCGAAGGAACCGGTCTCGATTCTCGTGGCAAGGCGGCCGATGGCGACGACGCGCGCATTGCGGCCGCGGTCGCCAGCGCGCAGAACAACGATCTCATCGTCGCGGTGGTCGGTGAGCGCGAAAGCATGAGCGGCGAAGCCATGAATCGCGCGCATCTCGATCTACCGGGCAAGCAGCAGTCACTGGTCGATGCGCTGCTCGGCACCGGCAAACCAGTGGTGGTGGTTCTCATCACCGGGCGCGCACTCGCCGTTCCCTTGCTCGCCGAACACGCCGGTGCATTGGTGCACGCGTTCTTCCCCGGCACCGAAGGCGGTCATGCGCTCGCCGACGTGCTGTTCGGCGACTACAACCCGGGCGGCAAGGAATCCATGACCTGGCCACGCAACGTAGGCCAGCTGCCCATTCATCATTACGACCGGCCGAACGGCCGCCCGAACATTCCCGAACGCGGCGACTACAAGGCGCACTGGCTCGACGAACCCGACGCGCCGCTGTTTCCGTTCGGCTTCGGCCTGAGCTACAGCCGCTTCTCGCTCGATGGGCTGCAGATTCCCACGAGCATCGCCGCCGGAAAAGATCTGACGATCAAGGTGCGCGTCGCCAACAGTGGCTCGCGCGACGGCGACGAGGTTCCGCAGCTTTACGTGCGGCCACGCGTGGCTGGCGCGGTAACCGGCAAGAAGCTGGTGGCGTATCGACGTGTGCATCTGCGAGCCGGCGAATCGCAGATCGTCGAGTTCAAGGTTCCGGCGAAGGAACTCGCCATCATTGGGGCTGACAATCGCCCCGTGCTCGAGCGCGGCGTGTATGAAGTCATGCTCGGCACCGACTCGAGCCAGGGACTCAACGGCACGTTCACCATCGACAACTAGCGCTTCGCGCGACGCTGCGCAAGCAACCACGCATACAGCGCGGGGTCCGCGTAGGCGTGCTCCCAGATCTCGTGGCCCTCGCCCGGGAACACGGTGAGTTTCGCCTGGCCGCCGCACCGATTGACCGCGTCGACCATGGCGCTGTCGCCCGCCAGCGGCACGGCGTCGTCGAGCTCGCCATGAAACGCCCACACCGGCACATCCTTCAGCCTGCAGGCGTCTTCGGTATCCCACCTTCCCGACATCGGCACTATTGCAGCGAACCGTTCCGGCCGCAGCGCCGCCCAGCCGTAGCTCCAGATGCCGCCGAGGCTCAGGCCGGTGAGATATACGCGGTCGCGATCGATGGGCAGCCGCTCTAACAACTCATCGAGCATTGCATCGAGCATGTGTGGATCGAAGCCACGCACCTCGGGCAAAGGCGATTGCGGCGACGCGACGATGAACGGGAAATCGGTGCGGGTTTCAAGCCACTGTGGCGGTCCGTGTTTCTTGATGAGCTCGATGTCCACGCCGATCTCGCCGGAGCCGTGCAGGAAGACGAGCAGCGGATACTTCTTGCCGGAGTCCGAACGGAAGTTGCGCGGCAGGTACAGCAGCATTCTGCCGGCGACTGTTTCACGCACCGAGCGCTCGAAGCGCACGGCGTGCTGCCCCGCAGCGTGCGGCCACGGCGCACGTGTCGCGCAACCGTACACGGCGGTCGCCGCCAATACGGGCATCAGCCAGATCCAGATTCGCGTCGTCATGTTTTCCTACACGAGATTAAAAACTTTTGACTAACACGCGTTTGTTAGCACGCCCATGCTCGCGTGAGTCATTTAAACCACACGCGACCAGCGTGCTAGATTCGCATCCACATCGCAAACAGGTTTTCGCGACGGTATGTGAAAACCGCGGTGTATCTCGCGCGAACAGAACTATGGAGGGGCATCGCATGAGGACCATTTTCGGGAAACGCACGCGACTGAGCGTGGCCATCGCCGCGGCGCTGGCCGCACCAACCGCCGGTTGGACCCAAAGCGCCGACGCAACGCTACGTGGCAAAGCCCCCGCCGATACCGACGTCACCGCGAAAAACGTGGCCACCGGCGCAACACGGCGCACCCATGCGGGCAGCGACGGCAGCTATACGCTCGTCGGCCTTCCTCCCGGCACCTATCGAGTCGATGCGGGACCCGGCACGGAAACGGTCGTCACGTTGTCGGTCGCTTCCACTGCGACGCTCGATCTCACGGCAGGAAGCGGTGCCGCCGAAGCACCCGAAGCGCCGCTGCAGGAAGTGACGGTCACGGGCCGCCGGCTCAATGAAGTCCGGACCTCCGAAGTTGGCGCCACCGTCTCGCAGGCGCAAATCGAAACCGTGCCGCAGATGACCCGCAACTTCCTCGAGTTCGCCGACACCGTCCCCGGTGTCGTGTTCGAAGTCGACTCGCAGGGCAAGACCGCCATCCACGGCGGCGCCCAGAACGACAACGGCGTCAACGTCTACATCGACGGCGTCGGCCAGAAGGGCTACGTGCGCTCCGGCGTCAGCGGTCAGGCCGGCGATACGCAGGGCAATCCGTTCCCGCAGCTGGCCATCGGTGAATACAAGGTCATCACCTCTAACTACAAAGCGGAATACGACCAGCTCTCGAGCGCGGCCATCACCGCCCTCACCAAGTCGGGCACCAACAGTTTCGAGGGCCAGGCATTCGGCACCTATTCGCAGGACAACTGGCGCGCCAGGACCCCGGGCGAGCACGCCAGCGGCATCAAGACGGAGTCGGAGACCAAAGAATACGGGCTCGCGTTCGGCGGCCCCATCATCGAAGACAAGCTGCACTTCTTCTTCACCTACGAAGCCAAACGTTACCAGACGCCGGCCACCGTCGTGGCCGACGGCCAGGTACCGGTTGCCGTGGTTGCTGCGTTGCCCTCCGACGCCGCCGCGCAGC
>JBDTSV010000097.1:0-4379 GCA_039930985.1 Pseudomonadota bacterium | reverse complement strand
CATTTCGGCGACAAGGTGTTCCGCACCATCGTGCCGCGCAACGTGCGCCTGGCCGAGGCTCCCTCGTTCGGCAAGCCAGCGCTGCAGCACGACAAGGATTCGCGCGGTGCGCTGGCTTATCTGGCGCTCGCCGGCGAAATGCTGCGCAAGGACGACGACGCGGCCAACGATGCGCATGTCGTACCCCAGGCGGAAGCCCCTGCGGACGGCGAACATCCGCTGAATTAGCGTTTATCATCCGGCGCCATGAGCCAGAAGAAACCGGTCATGGGTCGCGGCCTCGAGGCATTGCTCGGCCAGATGTCCAAGCGGCCCGAGCCTGCGTCCGCATCCGGCGGGCCGGGAGCTTCTGCGCCGCCCGCGAAACTCCCCGGTGACGAACTCGCCAACCTGCCGCTCGACCTGCTGCAGCGGGGCAAGTACCAGCCGCGCGTGGACATGCGCCAGGAATCGCTCGAAGAGCTGGCGGCGTCCATCAAGTCGCAGGGAATCATCCAGCCCATTGTCGTGCGTGCCGTGGATGGCGCGGCGCCAGGCGAATCGCAGCGCTACGAAATCATCGCCGGCGAACGCCGTTGGCGCGCGGCGCAGATCGCCGGTCTCGCCACCGTGCCCGCCGTCATTCGCCGCGTGCCCGATGAAGCCGCCATCGCGATGGCGCTCATCGAGAACATCCAGCGCGAAGACCTCAATCCGCTCGAAGAAGCGCGC
Organism: Pseudomonadota bacterium; assembly: GCA_039930985.1. GTDB lineage: Bacteria > Pseudomonadota > Gammaproteobacteria > Steroidobacterales > Steroidobacteraceae > CADEED01. The sequence goes on along the minus strand of JBDTSV010000097.1, from coordinate 3,668 downwards.
GCGCTCGAACGGCTCATCAACGAGTTCGGCATCACTCATCAGCAGGCGGCCGACGCCGTGGGGCGCTCACGTGCCGCCGTGTCCAATCTCCTGCGCCTGCTCGAGCTCGCGCCGGAAATCACGGGCTACCTCGAGCGCCGCGAACTCGAGATGGGGCACGCGCGCGCATTGCTGGGCCTGACCCAGCGCCGTCAGCAGGTCGAAGTCGGCGCTCTGGTAGCGAAGAAAGGCCTGTCGGTGCGCGAGACCGAGGCGCTGGTTCGCAGCACGCTGGCCCGGGCGGCGGGCGGCTCGGCTCCGAAAGAGACCAAGGGCCTCGATCCCAATGTGCAGCGCCTGCAGGACGATTTGTCGGAAAAACTCGGCGCGCCGGTATCGATCCAGCATACCGGCTCGGGCCGCGGCAAGGTCGTCGTCAGCTACCACTCATTAGATGAGCTCGACGGCATCCTCGCGCACATTCGTTAGCGCGCTGCTGCTGGCACTGGCCGGTTGCGCCACCGGCCCTGCTGACGATTTTCGCCATGGGCTCGATCAATGGCACATCGAGGCCGAAAAGCCCGGCCGCATCACTGCCGCAAAGGGCGTTCTCGACATCGACGTACCCGCCGGCGTGACGCTGTGGTTCAAACCGCGCCTCGAAGGGCCGGTTCGTATCGAGTTCGAAGCCACGGCCGTCGCCGCGGGCGGGCCGAACGACCGGGTCAGTGACCTCAACGTCTTCTGGATGGCGAACAATGTCGACGACCAACAGCCGGTGTTCGCGCACCGGCGCAGCGGCGCGTTCGCCGAGTACAACGACCTGCGGACTTACTACGTCGGGCTCGGCGGCAACCGCAATACCACCACGCGTTTCCGCCGCTACATCGGTGATCCGGTGAACCGGCCCATGCTCCCCGAACACGACCTGTCGCGGGCCGAGGCCATGCTGGTTGCGAACCGCAGGCAGACCATCACGCTGATCGCCGATGGCTCGCGCATCGAGTACTTGCGTGACGGCGAGCGACTATTCCTGCTCGAAGACGCGGTGCCTTACGTGAATGGATGGTTCGCGCTTCGCACGACCGCGAGTCACCTGCGCATCCGGCGTCTTTACGTAAAAAACCCCAGGAAATAGCCGGCATTTTTGTTGAAGGGCGGGGGGTCGGCGTATATAATGCGCGCCCCTGGCCAAGGCACACGTAAGTCGTTGCCAAGCCACACAATTTTCGAACATCGTTGATTTTGCCTGCGACCGTCGCGGGCCCGGTTTCATGCTCGAAAGTTGTCGACTTGCAGTAGGAGTGTCGTGGTCACCCTTGAGTTGCCCCAAGCGAGGCGACTGGCAGCGAGCGTAGTGCTCGGCCAGGTCGTCGTCACCGTTGTGGCCGCGGCTATTTGCTTCGCGGTGTGGGGCCGTACGGCAGGACTCAGCGCGCTCGCGGGCGGAGGCATTTCGGCCCTCGCCAGTGCCGCGCTCGCGCTCATTGGTTTCGCGGCGCCAGCGGGCGCGGCCGCTGAACGGGTGGCGCGCGCCTTCTATGTGGGTGAAGCCACGAAGCTGGCCGTGACGGTCACGCTGTTTGTGATTGTTTTCGTGTCGATGAAGGTTTCGTTTGCCGCCCTGTTCGGCGCCTACATCGCCACGTTGTTCGTGTACTGGATTGCGCTCGCGAATGCGCTGCCCCCGCTTGCGGGCACCGCGACCGCGGCGAAGCGATAGGAATAGAAGAAGAGATGGCAGCAGAACACGCAGGCAGCGGCCCGACTCCGAACGAATACATCGTTCACCATTTGACCAACCTGCAATACGGTCATGGGTTCTGGACGTTCAATCTCGACACCATTTTTTTCTCGGTGCTCCTTGCGCTCGTGTTTTTCGTTCTCGTCATGATCGTGGCGCGTCGGGGCACCGACGGTGTACCGAAAGGATTCCAGAGCCTGCTCGAGTGGTGGCTCGAGATCATCGACGAACAGGTGCGCGACACCTTCCACGGCACGAGCAAGCTGATCGCCCCGCTCGCGTTCACCATCTTCTGCTGGATTTTCTTCTTTAATCTGATGGATCTCGTGCCGGTCGACCTGCCCGGCTTCGTCGCGAAGCCGCTCGGCCTCGAGCACTCGAAGATCGTTCCCAGCACCGACCTCAACATCACACTCGGCATGTCCATTTCGGTCTTCCTGTTGGTCATGTTCTACAGCGTGAAGATCAAAGGCGCTGGTGGCTTCGCGAAAGAGTTGCTGACCCATCCGTTTGGCCCCTACATGTTTCCGTTCAACCTGTTGTTGAACGTCGTCGAGCATCTGGCCCGTCCTGTCTCGCTCGGCTTGCGTTTGTTCGGCAATTTGTACGCCGGCGAAATGATCTTCCTGTTGCTCGCGGTTCTCGGCGGCAGCTTCGCAATCACGACGTTCGGCGGCGTGGGCGCCGCGTTCGCGCAAATCTTTCTCGGTTTCGCATGGGGAATCTTCCACTTCCTGGTCGTTCCACTGCAGGCATTCATCTTTACTGTGCTGACGGTCGTCTATCTTGCCCAAGCACACGAAACGCATCATTGATCGGTTGTTAGTCATCAAGGTTTAGGTTGGAGGAAAAATGGAACACATTGCTGAAATTGCTCACATTCAAGGTCTCACCGCTCTCGCCGTCGGCATCATCTTCGGCATGGGCGCTCTGGGTACCGCCATCGGCTTCGGTCTGCTCGGCGGAAAATTCCTGGAAGGCGCCGCACGCCAGCCGGAACTGACCCCGGCGCTGCAGGTGAAGATGTTCATCGTCGCCGGCCTGCTCGACGCGGTCGCGATGATCGGTATCGGCTTCGCGCTCTTCTTCACGTTCGCGAATCCGTTCCTGAACGCGATCACGACCGTTGCAGAAGCCGCTGCCAAGTAAGCACCTGACGGTTCGCGGGAGACTCGCGTGAACATAAACGCAACACTCATCGTTCAGATGATCGTGTTCCTCTTGCTGGTCTGGGCAACGATGTCGTTTGCCTGGCCGTACATCGTCAGCAGGATGCAGGAACGCGAGAAACGAATCGCCGCCGGACTCGCCGCTGCAGAGCAAGGACAACAAGATCTTGCCGAAGCAAAGAACCGCGCCGACGAAGTGATCAAGGAAGCCCGCACCCGGGCGCTTGCGATCGAATCGCAGGCGCGCACGCAGGCGAGCCAGATCATCGACGAAGCGCGCAAGGCTGCGGGTCTCGAAGGCGAGAAGGCGATGGCCAGCGCCAAGTCGCAGATCGATCTCGAAAGCAATCGTGCGCGTGATGCATTGCGCGGCCAGGTGGTAAGCCTCGCTGTTGCCGGCGCCAAGCGCGTGCTCGAGAAAGAGATCGACGCCAAGACTCACGGCGAGCTGCTCGATCAACTTGCGGCGAAGCTGTAGGAACCATGGCTGAACGCACCACCACCGCCCGTCCCTACGCGAAGGCCATCTTCGCGCTGGCGCGTAAGGGAAACACGCTGGCGGCAACGTCGACGAGTCTGGTTCGTGCCGCCGAAGTGGTTGCCGATCCGCGTGTGCATGCGCTGCTCGGCAGTCCGCACGTGACGGCAGCGCAGCTCTCCGAGTTCGTGAGCGGCGTCGTCGGCGACCAGCTCGACGAGTACGGCCGCAACTTCGTGGCCCTGCTCGCGCAGAACCGCAGGCTCGGATTCCTCCCCGAGATCGCGGCGCTGTTCGA
>JBDTSV010000096.1:0-3952 GCA_039930985.1 Pseudomonadota bacterium | reverse complement strand
CGCTGTGGGAAGTCATCAGCCAGGCGGGCCAGCACTGAGTGAAATGCGTTATGCCCGCGGGAGCCGAGGATATTGATAACCGCCGCACGTTTTAAGGGTTTCGCGTAAAGACCGTGTCCACTGCGGCCGATACAGCGCATTAGTCGGGTCCCATAGTTCGAGAGGAGAAGTATTGTGAAAAACAGAATTCAAGCCGGTTTCACCATGGTGGAACTGATCGTCGTCATCGTCATTCTCGGCATCCTGGCCGCGGTGGCACTGCCGAAATTCATGGGCCTCGAGAAGGAAGCGCGCATCGCGGCGCTCAAGAGCATGGGCGGCACGTTGCAAAGCGCGGCGCAGATGGCGCACGGCGTCTGCATGGCGCAGAACTGCGGCACCGCCGCGACCATCATCACCATCAATGGCGCCCCCGTCACCTTCACGAATACCTATCCGAACGCCGCCAGCATCGCCTCGCTCGTACAGAGCACCGAGGGCTTCACGGTGGTCGGAAGCACCTTCACGAAGACCGGCGCGACCGCGGCCACCTGCAGGGTGATCTATAACGCCGCCACGCTTGCCGCTGGTGTCGTGACGCCGCCCACGTTGACGTACAACGCCACCGTGATGAGTTCCGGCACCGAGGGCGCGATCAACCTCAACCTGCGTACCGTGTGTTGAGCTGAAGTCTGAGTTGGAGGCGTGAAGGCGTGCGCGTGCATCGCAGGGACTGCCGCGGCTTCACGCTGATCGAGCTGATTGCGTCGATTACGATCATCACGATACTCGCCGCGGTCATGCTGCCACGCATGCCCGCGGTGACGCCTTTTGCCGAGCGCGGTTATGCCGATAGCATTGCCGCCTCGTTGCGCCAGGCGCGCGCCGTGGCGCGGGCCAGCGGTTGCGACGTGCAATTCACCATCATTGCCGCGGGCTACACGGCCTTGCAGCATGCGGTGGCGGGCACGCATTGCGCGGCGGCCGGCGCGTGGAGCACACCGGTGCGGCGCGGCAATGGCGCAAACCTTTCCGAGCTGCAACCCACGGGTGTCGTGCTCGCCGCGAATCGCACCTTCGTATTTTCCTCCGATGGTGCAGTGGCCGGCGGACCGTTCACGATCAACCTGGGACCGCAGACCATCACCGTGGCGGCCTCGGGCCTGGTGCAGGGACCATGAGGCGGTTCGCCCCTCATCGCCAGCTCGGCGTCACGCTGGTCGAGCTCGTCGTTTCGATCGTTGTCATCGCGATTGCGGGAGTCGCTTTGATGGGCACGCTCGCCTATCTGAATGGCACGGGCAACACCTCCATACTGCAGGCTCAGGCGCAATCCATCGCCGATGCCTATCTGAATGAGATCACCGGCAAGAGCTTCGCGGATCCGAATGGGGGCGGCGTCGAGGCGTCGCGCGCGCTGTACGACAATGTCAGTGACTACGACGGCCTCAGCACGGTGGTGGCGACGGATGAATTCGGCAACGCGGCGGGAAATTTCAACGTGCGCGTGAGCGTGGTGTCGGGCACGCTCGGCGCCTTGCCGGCCGCGGAGGTGTGGCGCGTCGACGTGACCGTCGGTTATGGCAACGCGAGTTTCGTGGTCGCGACCGGGTACCGGGCGAACTATTGATGAAGGCGCGCGGCTTCACGCTGATCGAGCTGGTCGTCGCCATCACCATCAGCGCGATCGTGGTGGTCTTCGCGGCGATGTTCATCGGCGCGCCGCTGGGCGCGTATGAAACACATTCGCGCCGCGCCGCGCTGATTGCGGATACGTCCGGCGCCTGGCCGCGCATGGAAACCGACCTGCGTGCCGCATTGCCCAACAGCCTGCGCGCACGCCGCAATGGCGCCTATGTGGCGATGGAGATGCTCACCGTGCTCGATGTAGGACGGTACAAAGTCCTGCCATCGACCTCGACGTTCGACACCGGGGGTGTGTATCGCGGCATTGGTGTGCCGCGTTATCTTTCGGTGAACAATCTCGGGACGGCGGCAGCGAACGCCTACGCGTTCAGCGGTTCAATGACATCCGCCGCGACGACCCTGGGCGTGGTGCCGGATCTTGCCACCGGTGAAAACCACGTCTCCGCGAATCCGGCGCCGGCGTTCACGACGGATTCGTTGAAGCAGCGCATCTATTTCGTCGAGGGGCCGGTTACCTATCTGTGCGATGAAACTCTCGGGACGTTGCGTCGCTATGCCAACTATCCAGTCGCGGCGAATCAGACTTCGTACGATACGCCGGCGAAATTCACCGCCGTCGGTGCGGTGGGTGAATTGGTGACTTCCGGACTCACCAGCTGCAATTTCGAAACCTCCCCGATGGACAGTACCGCTCGCAGCACCGCGACGCAGACGGCCGCCGTGCGCCTCACGACCATGCGCAATGGCGATACCGTGACGCTGCTGCACAGCGTACACGGGGAGTACGCGCCGTGATCCGGCGCATTCGGCAGCGTGGCATGTCGCTGGTGGTGGCGATATTCCTCATCACGGTCATCGCGTCGCTGGCGGCGTTCGCCGTCACCGTGGGTACGGCGACCGGCGCTGCGGCAAACCTGCAATTGCAGACGGATCGTGCGCAGGCCGCGGCGCACGCGGGTAGCGAGTGGGGCGCGTATCGCGTGCTGAAGCAGGGGGTCTGTGCCGCCAGCACCACCGTTATTTTCAACCAGGCGGCGCTCGGCGGTTTTCGCGTCACGGTGACCTGCACACAACAGTCGGCGGGGCCGTCGATCGTCTACGAGATCAACTCATTTGCGCAGTGGAGCAATTTCGGCGCGCTGGACTACGCGTCGCGGCGCGTGATCACCCACGTCTGGTAGGGAAGGCGGTGCCGGGCAGGGGTTCCCGGGTTCAGTGCATCACAAAGGCGCGGAACGAATGGGGTGCCACCACGAAATTCGCGATGCTCTTGGGCGCAGACGGCGGCGCGCCGGAAGCGAGTGGGGTGCGTATCGCGCGCTGGTCAACGCGAGTTGCCCTGGATTGCTGAATCCGACCAGTTTCACTCTCACCCAGGGTGCGCTGCGAGACTTTATCGTCACGGTGACCTGCGACCCGTCTCCGCTGATCACCGAAGGCGCGCTGCCGCCGTACCGCGTCTACGACATCGTCTCGTTCGCGCAGTGGGGCAACTTCGGCGCGTCAAACTATGCCTCCCGCCGCGTGGCCACCCGGGTTTCCGACGCCCCATGAACGCGGGGACATTCCTCGCTTTCTAGTAGATGAACGGCGCCAGGCGCTTGGTGCGCCTCATGTAGTTGATGTAGGGCGAACCGAGCGCGCTGGACAGAGCAGTTTCCTCTATCGAGATGCGCCGGCTGAATGCCAGGAAAATCGGCAGCATCACCAGCGCCAGCGATACCCAGTTCGTCAGGCTCAACCCTAAGCCCAGGAACGCCAGCAACGCGCCCGTGTACGACGGATGACGGATGCGCTTATACGGTCCGGTGTCGATGATCTCGTGCGCGGAATGAATGGCCACGTTCACCGTGAAGAATCGGCCGAGATAGATGATGGAATACCAGCGCAGGGTGAGGCCCAGCGCAAACAGCGCGCACCCGAGCCAGAAGACGGCGCCCGCCGCGGGCATTTCGGCGCGCGGCAGATGGGTGGAGGCGAGGATCCCGGCCGTCACGGACACCACGATGGTGATCCACAGAATGCGCAGCGTCGCCCGGTCGGCATCGACGCTGTCGTCGCGCGAGTGTTTGACGTAGGCGAGGCCGGCTTCCGAAAGGCCGTAGGCGATGCCGAGGAAGGCGGGAATGGGAAAATTCATCGGCTGGCAGTCTAAACCGGGAACCGGCGCCGACGAGATGATTCCGCCGGGAACTGCGAAGCCGCTCGCTGTACGACATCCGGCATGGAAAAGCAGGTTGCGTAAGACGAGTTTGCGTTGTACGGCGATACGTGGCGGCCGGGAAGGTGCCCGGCCGCAGCGTATCGGTAATCACCGGCAATCCGA
>JBDTSV010000095.1:0-12758 GCA_039930985.1 Pseudomonadota bacterium | reverse complement strand
CTAGTACGTCATGCCAGCTGGGAGGTTCTCGTCGAGAATCTTCGAGATGGTTGCCTGTGCTTCGCCCGAGCTGTGACCGGGCGACGGCCCGCCATTGATGTCGGCGCTCGAGTAACTGTTGAAACGCTCGACGATGTCCGGACCAAACGATTCCTTTACGGAGACGAGTGAGCCGAGTGGGACCATCTCGCCAGCGGAGTTGCGCGTCTTAAGTGAAAGAATGTCATCCACTTGAGAACGGAACGGCGCATCCGCCTGCGCCACCACACGGTAAGTACGACCAAATCGGTTGAAGTCATTGACATAGAGAGACCCCAGGTTCACTTGAAGAGTCTGGAACACGTCGGACAGCTTCACGCCCTGGCGCTTGGCCTTGAGACGATCCACGTTCACGTCCAATTGCGGCACGTTGATCTGGTAGCTCGAGAACACCCCCGCCAGCGACGGATCGGCCCAGGCTTTCTGCAGCGCACCCTGCACGGCGCCGTACAGCGCCTCGGCGCCGCGGTTCTGGCGGTCCTCGACGTTCAGTTTGAAGCCACCCAAGGTGCCCAGACCGATCACCGGCGGCGGCGGGAACACGGCGATGTAGGCGTCCTGGATGGAGGCGAACTTCTGATTGAGCGCGCCGGCAATCTGCCCGGCGGTGAGACCCTTGCGCTCATCGAAGTCCTTGAGCGGAAAGAACACCAGCGCCGCGCTCGACTGTGCGGCGAATCCATTGGCCGACATGCCGGTGAACTGCACCGAGTCGAGCACGCCCGGCTCCTGCTTGGCGATCTCGCCCATGCGACGCACCACCGCGGCGGTGCGATCGATCGACGACGCCGGTGGCAGCTGCACGATGCCGACCAGATACAGCTTGTCCTGCTGCGGAATGAAGCCGACCGGAGTCTTGTAGAACCCGAACACCGTGAGCGCCACCAGGCCTGCGTACACCGCGATGGCGATGGGCGCGCGTTTGACGGTCCGCGCCGCGCCGCGCGAATAGGCATCGCTCGACTTCGTGAACAGTTTGTTGAAGCGCGCGAAGAAGCGTCCAAACACTTTGTCCATGCCACGCGTCAGGGCGTCCGGCGTGGCGTCATGCGGCTTCAGCAGCAATGCGGCCAGGGCCGGCGACAAGGTCAGCGAGTTGAACGCCGAGATCACGGTGGAGATCGCGATCGTCAACGCGAACTGGCGATAGAACTGCCCCGTGAGGCCTTCGACGAACGCCACCGGGATGAACACCGCGCACAACACCAGTGTGATGGCGATGATGGGGCGGCTCACCTCGCTCATCGCGCTCTTGGTGGCCTCGAGCGGTTTCTGACCATTGGCGATGTGCCGCTCGACGTTTTCCACCACCACGATGGAATCGTCCACCACGATGCCGATGGCGAGCACCAGGCCGAAGAGCGACAGCGTGTTGATGGAGAACCCGAGTGCGTGCAGGACCGCGAACGTGCCGATGACCGACACGGGTACCGCGACCAGCGGAATGATCGACGCTCTCCAGGTCTGCAGGAACAGGATGACCACCAGCACGACCAGCGCCACGGCTTCTAACAAGGTGTGAAACACCGCGTCGATCGACTGGCGCACGAACTGCGTCGGGTCGTAGATGATCTTGTAGTCCATGCCCTGGGGGAAACTCTTCTTCAGGGTCTCCATGTCGGCGCGAACCTTGTTGGAGAGCTCGAGCGCGTTCGAACCTGGCGCCTGGAAGACCGGAATTGCCACGGCATTTTCATTGCCGAGCAACGACTGCGTGGCGTAGGTCGCGGCGCCGAGTTCGAGGCGCGCGACATCGCGCAGTCGCACGACTTCACCGCTCTGGCCGGTCTTGACGACCACCTCGCCGAATTCCTCCTCGCTGCCGAGGCGGCCTTGCGCATTGAGCGCCAGCTGGAATTCGGCACCGGCCGCGGGCGGGGCGCCGATCTGGCCCGCCGCCACCTGCACGTTCTGCTCGCGGATGGCGCCGACTACGTCACCGGTAGTCAGATCGCGCGCGGCCATTTTCTGCGGATCGAGCCACACGCGCATGGCGTAGTCGCCGGCGCCGAATACGCGCACGTCGCCCACGCCGTTCAGGCGGGCGAGGGTGTCGCGGATGTTCAGCGTGGCGTAATTGCGCAGATACAAGGAGTCGTAGCGTCCGTCCGGAGACGTCAGGTGCACCACCATGAGGAACGATGGCGAGCTCTTGAGCGTGGAGACGCCGATGGCACGCACTTCTTCCGGCAGCCGCGGCAGCGCCTGGGCCACGCGATTCTGAACCTGCACCTGGGCGCGATCGATGTCCGTGCCGATTCGAAACGTAACGGTCACTGCCAGCGAGCCGTCCAGGGTCGCCTGCGACGACATGTAGAGCATGTTTTCGACGCCGACGATTTCCTGCTCGAGCGGAGCGGCGACGGTTTCAGAGATGACCTTGGGGTTGGCGCCGGGATAGGCGGCACGCACCACCACCGAAGGCGGTACGACCTCCGGGTATTCACTGATGGGTAGTTTGAACAGCGAGATGGCGCCCGCGATGAGGATAAAAGCCGACAGGACCGATGCGAACACCGGCCTGTCGATGAAGTAGCTCGAAAATTTCATGGGCTTCTCGCTAAAGAATCGTTTGATTGCTAAATGGGGTCAGACCCCATTTGCTAGCAAATGGGGTCTGACCCCATTTCAGTTCTGGGCGACCATGGTCTGGCCGCCGTGGCGCGGCTCACCCATCGCGACGAGCTGCGGCGTCACCGGCATGCCGGGGCGCACCTGCTGCAGTCCCTTGACCACGATGACGTCGTTCTCTTTCAGTCCCTCGCGCACCACGCGTAGGCCGTCGATGAGCGGGCCCAACTTGACCGGCGTGTATTCGATCTTGTTGCCTTCACCGATGCGCAGGACGAATTTCACGCTCTGGTCGGTACCGATGGCGCTGTCGTTGATGAGCAGCGCGTCGTACTTGCCGCTGCCAATCAGTTTCACGCGCGCGAACATGCCGGGGGTAAAGCGGCGCTCCGGATTCCTGAACAGGCCGCGCGCGTGAATCGTGCCGGTGTTGGGATCGAGTTCGTTGTCAAGGAACACCATGACGCCTTCATGCGGATGGCCCTGTTCGTCGGCGAGGCCGGCCCAGATCGGGTTGTTTGCGTTGCGCTGGCTCTTGAGCTCGCCGCGCAATTCCATGCCGACGTTCTTGAGATACACCTGTTCGTCGCCGTCGAAAGACACGTAGATAGGATCGATCGACACTACGGTCGTCAGAAGCGTCTGACCGGCCGCGACCAGATTGCCGGCGGTGATTTCCGCGCGGCCCACGAGCCCCGAGATCGGGGCCCGCACTTCGGTGAATGAAAGATCGAGAGCGGCGGAATCCACGGCCGCTTCAGCAGCCTGCAGATTGGCGGCGGCCTGCTCGTTGCCCGAAGTGCGGGCGTCGAACTCTTCCTGCGAAATGGCGCGTGCCGCGACCAGCCGGCCGGCGCGTTCGCCCTCGGACTTGGCCAGCGCCAGCTGCGTCTTGGCGCGCGTGAGCTCCGCCTGTGCGTGCTTGAGAGTCGCCTGGTAGGGGCGGGCATCGATCACGTAAAGAATGTCGCCCTTCTTGACCTCGTGACCCTGCGCAAAGCGCGTGGCGGTCACGTAACCGGAAACGCGCGGGCGGACTTCCACCCTTTCAACGGCTTCAAAACGGCCGGTGAATTCATCGAACTCGGTAACCGATTTCGACACCACTTTGGCGGCCTGCACGGGAGGCGGCGCCGAGGGCGCTTCGGCAGCTTCGTTGCGTGCACAGGCGACCAGCACTGTCAGTGACAAGAGGGCGGCGAGCGGGGCGAGCGAGATTTTCGGAGCGGTATGCACGGGGGAATCTCCCTTCAGGTTGTGTTGCACATACTCCTCGGATGCGTTCGCCGGCACATGGACCGGGTGAGGCACGAAGCGGGACTAATGCGGAAGGGAGTGGCCTATCCCTTTCGGAGTAGAGCCCGTAAATTAGCGACCCATGCCGACCCATATGGAACTGGTGCTGCGCGCCGCCGCGTTCGCAGCCGAGAAGCATCGCAACGGCCGTCGCAAGGACGCTGAAGCGTCGCCGTACATCAATCATCCGATCCAGCTCGCCTACATTCTCGTGCAGGCGGACATCGAAGATCCCATCGTGCTGGCGGCCGCGCTGCTGCACGACACGATCGAAGATACCAACACCACGCACGATGAGATCGAAATCGTGTTCGGTCATGAAATTGCAAACATCGTCGTGGAGTGTTCCGACGACAAGACGCTGAGCAAGCTCGAACGCAAGCAGGCGCAGATCGACAAGGCCGCCAAGATCAGCCGGCAAGCCAAACTCGTGAAGATCGCCGACAAGATATCCAATGTGAGCGACATCGATGGCGCGCCGCCCGCGGGGTGGTCGCTCGAACGCAAGCGCGAGTACTTCGACTGGGCCAAACAAGTCGTCGACCGGATGCGTGGCGTTCATCCGCGGCTCGAAGCACGCTTCGACGCGGAATACGCGAAGCGACCCTAGCAATGACCTCTATCGTCCGGCTGCTGCTGCTCGTCAATGTGGTCGTATTCGGCTTTCAGCAGCTCGCGGCCGATGAGCTGCTGACGCATTTCGCGCTGTGGCCGGTCGGGCAGCACCTTTATCCTGAAATCGGCGTGGTGGCGTTCGAGCCCTGGCAACTCGTCACCTCCGCGTTCCTGCACGGTGGCGTGGCGCACGTTGCACTCAACATGTGGGCGCTCTACATGTTCGGCGGCATGGTCGAGCGCGTGCTCGGCGCGCGGCTGTTTCTCTGGCTCTATTTCGCGTCGGTCATTTCCGCGGCACTCGTCCAGTTGGTGTTCGTCACCCTGACGATCGACAACGGCGTCGCGCCGACGGTCGGCGCCTCGGGCGGCGTGTTCGGCGTGCTGCTGGCGTTCGCGGCGCTGTTCCCGCACAACCGGGTGTACATCATCCCGATTCCGTTTGCGCTCAAGGCATGGGTGATGGTCGCCGGCTACGCCCTCATCGAGCTCGCGAGCGGCGTCTTCGGCACGAGCCAGGGCGTCGCGCATTTCGCGCATCTCGGGGGCATGCTCGGCGCCGCCATCGTGCTGGTCGCGATCGGCTTTCGCAGACGCACGCAGCCGCCCGGCGAGCTTCGCGGCCCGTGAGAGTGCGGATTCGCTAGCTAGGGGGCCTTGGGCGGCCAGGCGATGCGATTCATGGCCGTGGCCAGGAGCGCCTTCGCGTTGTCCAGGCTGGTACCACGGATGTCGATTTTCATGAGCACGTCGCCGCGCACCGCGGCGAAATCCAGGACCACCACATCCGCCTTCTCCCAGGGGCCTGGGTATTGCGCGGCAGCGGCAGCCGCAGCAGTCGCCTCGGGCGCCTTGGCGTCGCCACCTAACAATCCGCTGACGACCTTGTTGCCGAGATCCCGGTCCGAGCGGAAGTTCTGATACCCGCGTTCCCAGCTCACGGAAAAGCTGATCAGCTTTGGCTGCGTCTTCGACCGGTACTCGCACTTCTGCTCGTTGTCTTCGGGCAGCGTGTCCACCGGGCCAATCAGCGCAGCCGCGTCCGCGGCCGTGATCAAGGTGCAGGCTGGCACAGGCTTGGGGCGACCAGCGCGCGATTCTTCGCGTTGCGCGGCGGCCGCGACACCGGCGGCGCCGGCCACGATCTTGAGGGGCGCCTCGAGTCGGCGCAGCGCGGCGTTGAGCAGCTCGGTGCCCTGGGCCGTCGAGAGATCGGTGCCCATGAAGTTGATGCCGACCACGGCGTCGCCGCGCAAAGCGTCAATCTCGCAGCAGCTCAGCGCCTTGGCTTCGTCCCACTCGCCGGTGAGCGTGACGCCATCGGGCAGCGGTAGTTTGCCGCGCATCTTTGCCTGGTCGGCGATCGCCGCCGGCATGCCGAGCATCTTCATGACCGAGGCGCCGTCGGTCCAGGTCACGTCGAGCACCAGCCGGCGGAAATCCTGCGTGAGATAGACGCATTTGCCGCCTGTGGCCTCCGGCCCGTTCATGCCTTCGCGATAGGGGGGAACGGCGAGCTTGCCGATGGCGGCCTCGACTTCGCGAGGTTCCAACAGGCTGCACGGATCGCCACCGTCACCCTCGAAACTGCTTTCCTCGGTGGCGGAATGTTCGGGTAGCGCTCCGGTGTCATTGCTGGCGTCTTCGTGCTTGCTGCAGCCGGCGACGGCGGCACAGGCGACGAGCAGCGTGAACCATGGTGTTCGCGACATACGGACTCCTAGTTGCATTTGCGCGAGAGCTCCACGCGACGATTGCGCGCGCGGCCCTCGACGGTGGCATTGGTTTCAATCGGGCGCGTCAGCCCGAACCCGGCGGCACTCAGACGCTGCGCGGCGACCTTGTAGTGGGCGACCAGGGCATCGCGAACTGCCGCCGCGCGATCGCGCGACAGCTTGAGGTTCGACTCCGCGCTGCCGAGGTTGTCCGTGTGACCTTCGACGACCACGGACCAATCGGCATGCTGGTTGAGCAACGCCGCGATACCTTCGAGCGCCGGCCGCGACTCGGGCAACAACTGCGCGCTGCCCGACGCGAAATAGACACCGTGCAGTTCGGAGTGGCAGCTGGCGCCGGACAAACCCTTGCCGATGTCGATGCCACCGGCGGAACCGGCGCCGGTCTTTGCGGCGGGCGGCGTGTCGATGCGAACGACGCTGAGGCTCGAGCCGAGGATTTCCCAGCGCAACAGTGTGGGCAACCGTTCGTCATCGAGTATCCACAGCTCGGCGGTGCCCGAGTCGTTGCCCACGGCCACCGCGCCTTTCACGTGAATGGCCGGCAACGTCGTGTTCTGGCCGTTGACGATCACCTTGAAAGGCACGGTGGTTCTTTCCAGGCGGCGCAGCGTGCCGCGGTAATACTTGCGGCCCGTGAGCATGCCGCCTAACAGTTCGCCCGCGTGCGTGGCGCGCGCGGCGCCGAGCACGATCGGCGATTCGCCCTTGCCCGCGAGCGCGCGCCAAACTGCCCGCGACAGCATACCCTGCGTGGCGCCGGGCATCGTTTCCGGATCGCCGCTGATCCACACCGTGACCATGCGCGGTGCGGATTCGAGATCCTCCGACCGTGTCACGAACGTGGCCGAATGCACCTTCCTGCCGCCCGGCGCGCTCGCATCGTCCTGCGACCAGCGCACCACGCGTTTCAGTCCGGTGGCGTCGAGCTGCTGCAGGACGTTGATGCCTTCGTAGTCGATCTCGTCGTGAATCACCGAGGTGGTGATGAAACCCGGCGCGATGTTCAGATCCGTGGCCGCCTGCGTGCTCGCACAGGCGAGCAGCAACGGGAAGATGCCGAGGGTGTGTCGCATGGCGCTCACCCGGCTTTCGGCCGGCATACGGGCATGTCGGGTTCCACGCGATACCACTCCTTCTTGAAGATCTGTTCGCGCAACGAAGCGGCCTGGTTAGCCTCCTTGAGTTTCTCGTTGAGCGGGCCGTTGAGGAATTTCGCCCAGCCGGGCAAATCGAAAGCAATCTTGGTGTCGACACCGGCGTTGATCGACGCGACCAGTTGATATTGCTTGCAAGGCAGAAGCCCGAGTTGTCCGCCGGAGGTGATGGTCGCCGAGCTCACGAGATCGATGTACATCACGCTCGAGGCGCCAAACACCCCGATGCCAAGCCCGATTCGTGGCGCCTGAACCGCGACCAGAATCGCCGACACTCCAATGCTCGAGCCCAGTGTCTTCAGAGGATGCGGCTCTGTTGCCAGAGTTCCACCCACCGTGAACTTGTTGCCCTCGAGCTGTACGGTGCCATTGCCGGAGAACGGAATTTCATAGGCCGCGTCAAACGTGTCGTTCTTGGTGGTGAGCGCCGGCTGCACGATGAGATCGAACCCGACCTGGAACACCATCGGCAAGCCGCCGACGATCACCGGGATATTGATGCGGATCGGGATGTCGACCTTGAGCTTCTCGAACCATTGCTCGGTGCTTTTGCCGCGCCGCGCGATGAACTGCAACTTGACCTTGCCATTGACGTTGCGAAACTCGGTTTTCAAAAGCCCAAGCGCCGAACCTTGAATCTGCAGCTGATTGGAGACGGCCAGCGAATCCCCGGAGGAGATGCCGTTGAAATCGCCCGAGGCCTTGATGCGCAGGTCCCATTGGTCGGAACCCTTGTCGAACAGACCCTGAGCCAGCCCCTGGCCGCCGCCGGGCGGGTCGGGTTGCACGTCCGATTGCTGCTTGCGGGCTTCGATATCGAAGTGCATTCCGCCTTCAATGGGTTGATAGGAGAGCTCGAAATCGATTCCACTCGCGCTCATGGCGAACGAGTTCGGCAGGTCGACGATGGTCGGGCCCGCGGGTGGTGCGTCATCGGCGCGCGCGTCATTGATGAACGCCACGCGCATAAGCCCATCGGGTTGGCCGGCCGCGGCAGTTTTCGGCGGCGCCGGCGGGCGGAACGTGGCGAAGGCCTGGCGCGCGTCCAGTGGATAGTCGAAGTCGATGTCCGCCTCGCGGAATACTTCGGGCAGGCTCACCTGCGTGGTCGTGACCACCCACTGACCACCCATGGCGCTGGCCGCGGTGATCCGGCGCAGCGCGACGCCCCATAGAAACAGAATCTTTCCCGGTTGAAGCTCGCGCGTGCGCGAGGTATCGGTGAACCGGAACTCGGCCCCGTCGACCGAGACGGCCTGCAGCGTGTCGATGGCTTCCTGTCGATTGATCTTCACCACGTCGCTGTTGAATGTGACCTCGAACTTTTTCGCCGGCGTTTCGCGCACGGTCTTCAGGTACTCGACCAGCGCCTCGCGCGATCCCCCGTGCGAGAAACTCGCCGATGAGAGCTTCGTGCTCGCGGACGGAGCGGTGCCGGATGGGGAGGGCAGCGTCGCTTCATCGGCTTTGTGGCCGCAGGCTGCCAGACCCAGCGTGGCAGCTATAAGAAGAGTGGCGACTGGCGATAGTTTCATCGCCAGAGCATAAGCGCGCGCCCGGTGGTGTCGCTGGGGTGTTTGACCTATTGAGGCGGGATGGCGGGCTACCCGAATCTGCCGCAACGTCAAAGGAGACCTTCATGAAGCAACTCGCCTCGTTGTTTGCCGCCAGTGTCCTGGTTCTGACTACTGCGCACGCGGCAACCGGACTCAATGTGAAGACCGGTCTGTGGGAAGTGACATACACGACGAAAATGGAAGGATCGATAATCCCGAAGTCGGCGCTCGAACAGATGCCGCCCGAACGTCGCGCCAAAGTCGAAGCCTCCATGAAGCAGCGTGCGTCGGCGCCGCCCCGCGCGCACACCTTGAAGAGCTGCGTGACCGACAAGGACCTGCAGAAGGGCGCGTTCGATGCCGACCCCGACGGCGGTTGCAAGAAGACGCTGGTGTCGCAGTCCGCCACGCACCAGGAAGTGAAGTTTGTTTGCACCGACGATGGCGAGACGCGTACCGGCCATATGACCGTGGATGCCAAGTCCAACGATCGCATGCAAGGCGCCATCGAGATCGTCACGCCCAACGGCAAGGTGAATACCCAGCTCAGCGGAAAATGGATCGGAGTCAGCTGCGCTGCCGCCGACAAAGAGTGACACCCATGCGCGCACCACTCCTGATGGCACTGTTTTGCGCGGTCGCGATCGGCCTGCCGGCGCCGGGCGCGAACGCCCAGATGATGCAGCGGAAGTTGCCGCCGGCAACGCCCGCGCCCGCGCCCGATCCGGCCTCGCCACCCGCCGATCCGGCCTCGCCACCCGCTGATCCGGCGACGCCGCCCGGCACCGTTCCACCAGGTTCGACGCCGGAAACAGCGCCGCGTGATGTCGGGACCGGCCGCGCCGTCATGCCGCGCACGGACAAAGGGGCCGCGACCCGAATGGGCGGGGCCAACGTACTTTCAATGATGACGGGTTGGGAACGACTGCCCGGGTGCGCAAAGCGCATCAGCATCGCGGCACTCACGCAGATCTACGTGACGGGCTGCGGCGACGCTTCGGACACGCCTATCTTTCACTGGAACAAGGATCACTGGGATCCCATTGGCAGGAGCGGTGTGAGTGTGGCGGGCGCTTCCAACGTGGCGCAGGGGCCGGACGCCGCGGCCGGGGTCTTCAGCGGGCCGTTTCCGATCACCACGGTGGAGATCGCTGGGGGCGGTTTTCAGGAACGCTCGTCCGGCGGCGGCTGGCTGTGGGGAATTGCAGCACCGCAAGGCGATCACTGGGGCGGCATAGTCTTTCGCACGCACTGCTTCTCGCGTAGTGATCAAAGCGAGTGCCAGTGGCAGCCCTTCGGCGACATTTACATGAAGCGCATCGGGGCCGGCGTGACGGACGCCGTCGCGTGGGCCGTGGGTGAAGACGGCAAGATCTATCGCCAGGTGAATCAAGGGGTGGCGTGGACAGAGAAGCCCGGCTGCGCCACCACCATCGCGAACGGCGGAAAAGAGCAAGTGTGGGTCATCGGCTGTGACGAGCCCGACGCGGAAGGCAATCGGGGCATCTACCGCTGGAAAGCCGGAACGTTCGTGCGGGTCCCCGGGCTCGCCAAGGAAATCGCGGTGCAGTCGGACGGCAAACCGTGGGTGCTGACCGGCGATGGCGGAGTGTGGCGCCTGCGCTGAATCGGCTCAGAACAGATGCGCGTCGCGCAGCGCCGCGATCAACGCCGGCCGGCTCGAGATGGCGAGCTTGCGGTAAATGTGGTCGCGGTGATTCTCCACTGTCGACGGCGACAGCCCGAGCTTCATCGCCACCGCCTTGAGCGCGAGACCGGCGCTCAGCAAGTCCGCAACCTGGCGCTCGCGCCTGCCGAGTGCGTCGATGGGCTGGCTTTCGCGCGCGCAGACCAGAA
The DNA here is from genome assembly GCA_039930985.1 of Pseudomonadota bacterium. GTDB lineage: Bacteria > Pseudomonadota > Gammaproteobacteria > Steroidobacterales > Steroidobacteraceae > CADEED01. The sequence goes on along the minus strand of JBDTSV010000095.1, from coordinate 1,931 downwards.
TTCTTTCCGGCAGGCGCGTCAGCTTCGCGACGAGACGCTCACCGGTGAACACGGCCTCCGAACTCGCGGCCCGTTTGAGTAGTTCGGGCGGTAGATGGCCGCCCGGCCATCGCGGCCATTCCGTGCGCAACAGCGCGGCGAATTTCTCGCTGACCGCTTCGAGCGCGCCGCCGCTGCTCGCCACTGCGGCGACGAAACTGCCGACGCCATGGCCACGCGTGCGCGCGAAAGCCTCGTCGATGATCCGCCGCGACAACGCGGCGATCCAGTGCGGCAGCAGATTCTGGTGCAGATCACGTTCCGCGTCAGCGAACGCCGGTTGTTTGCTGTTGCGGAACAGGCAGACCGAACTGAATACGCCGGTGGTCTCATCGGCGATCATGCCTTCGAGACTCGAGTTGAGGTCGTCCGGCTCGCCTGCCAGCTGGCGAATCTCCAGTGGATAGTCCTCTTGCGCGTGAATGAAGGAGTGGCCGGAAGCCGCTGCCAACTTGTGGCTGGTCGGGTCGGCATCCGCGGTGGCGCGCACGGCGTCGGCGAAGGAGGGTGACAGTCCGCGTACCAGGATGTCGTGGAATACCGCGCCGTTTACCGTCATTACCCCGTGCGCCCAGGCCGCGCCGGTGAATGACAATTGTGATTCAAGCTGCTCGAGCGCGCGGACGCGAAACTGCTGCGCGGACTCGGCCGGGTCGGCCGTGTAGAGATCGAGAAGAATCTGGCTGAGCTTTCCAAGGCCGTTGGGTTTGGACATCGCGCGAGTCTAGATCATGCGCCCGTCGCGCTGCACGGCTCAGCCCATATGCCATTGGCAAACGGATACACGGGCGCGAAGCGACCGCCCGCATACAATCCGCGCATGAACGTGGCGCTCAGTCCAGACCGACGGTGGCTATACGGCGCGGTGCTGGCGCGATCGCTGGCCACCGGCATGATGGGCGTGCTGCTCGGCATCTACCTTGCCAGCCTCGAACTCGATGCGGACGCCATCGGTGTGGTCATCGGGTTGGGGCTCGCCGGTGCGGCGTCCGCAACGATGCTCGTCACATTCTTTTCCGACCGCATCGGTCGCCGGCGCACCTTGCTGCTCATCACGGCATTGAGCGTTGTCGGCGCCGCGTTGCTCGCGACCTCGGTGACTCCATTTACGCTCGGCTGCGCGGCGTTCATCGGCATGGTCAACGGCATGGGCCGCGACCGCGGCGCGGCGCTCGTGGTCGAACAATCGGTGTTGCCGGCGACGGTTGCGGACGGTCAGCGCACATTGGCGTTTGCGCAATACAACGTGCTGCAGGATATCGGGCACGCCTTTGGCTCGTTGCTCGCGGCGGCGCCCGCGATGTTGAGCCGCTTCACGACAATCGACGGTGCGCAAGCCTTGCAATCGTCGCTCTTCATTTACGCGCTGCTGTCGTCGTTGCCGCTGGTCGCGTACCTGCGCCTGTCGAACAACGTCGAGGCGCCGCGTGCGACGCGCGCGGCGCTGAGCCCCGCCACGCGCCGCGTGCTGTTCAAGCTCAGCGGTTTGTTTGCCATCGACGCCATCGGCGGCGGCTTTCTCACGACGGCGTTACTGGCATATTTTTTCTACGAACGCTTTGGTGTTGGTGTCGAATCCATCGGACTGCTGTTCTTCGTGGCGCGCATCGCCAACGCGCTCTCGCATTTCGGCGCGGCCTGGCTCGCAAAACGCATCGGCCTCGTGAACACGATGGTGTTCACGCACATCCCCTCCAGTGTGCTGTTGCTGACCGTGCCCTTCATGCCGACCTTCCCGGTCGCCGCGGCGCTGTTCCTGCTGCGGGAATCGCTGGTGGAAATGGATGTCCCGACGCGCCAGTCGTATGTCATGGCGGTGGTTCGGCCGGAAGAGAGGACATTTGCCTCCGGCATCACGCACCTGGTGCGCATGGCCGGATGGGCCGTGGCCC
>JBDTSV010000094.1:0-18725 GCA_039930985.1 Pseudomonadota bacterium | reverse complement strand
TGTCGTGCCGTTCCTCACGCTGGTCGCCGACCCGGGGGTGATCGAAAATCACGCCTCCGTGCGATGGCTCCAGTCCTTCTTCGGGGAGATGGGGCACGGCGGACTGCTGGTGCTGCTCGGCTGCGGTTTCGTTGGTGTCGTGTTCTTGTCCAATGCACTCAACCTGCTCGGGCTGTTGGCCGCCGAGCAATTCACGTTCCTGGTGACCAGCGCGCTGCAGCACGCGCTGTTCGTGGAATACCTGCGTAGTGATTGCACTTTCCATCTGAAGAACGACGCCGCGACGCTCGCCGCCAATGTCCTGCAGGAAGTGCAGCGCCTCACGGGCGGCATCATTCAAAACGGTCTCCTGTGCGTCTCGAATCTCATCGCGGCGGTGCTGATTTTCGTCGCGGTCGTAGTCGTGAATCCGGCGATTGCCGCGGCCGCCGTGCTGGTGCTCGGCGCCACCTATCTACTCATGTTCGGCCTGATGCGGCGGCGGCTGGCGAGGAATGGGCGCGTGATCACCGATGCGTGGCACGAACGCGCGCGCCTGGTGGGCGAGAGTTTCGGCGCCATCAAGGAAATTCTCCTGCTGCGCAATCAGCGCTTTTTCTCCGAGCGCTTCCGCCTTCAGTCCCAGCTCCTCGGACGCGCCCAGGCGAGCACGTCATCCATCGCTCAGGCACCGCGATACATCATCGAGTGCGTGACCGCCGCGGGACTCGTCGGCGCGGTGCTTTATTTCAGCCGCGGTCCGGGTTCGGCAGCCTGGATGATCCATATTTCATTTCTCGGCATGGCGACTTACCGATTGCTGCCAGCGCTACAGCAGACATTCGCCTCGGCGGCGCGCGTGCGCGCAAACCGCGCCGGTTTTGACAAGATTGCCGGCGACCTGCGGCGCGCTCACGCGGCCGTCGCCGAGCCAGTGGCGCTGCCTCTCGAGGATGCATGGCTCGGCCGGCCGGGGCGGGAAATCCGCCTGCGCGATGTGACTTTTCGATTCCCGGTGGGGCGATCGCCGGCGGTGCGCGAACTCAACCTGCAGATCGTGGCCGGTACTTTCGTGGCCTTGGTGGGCCAGAACGGCGCGGGCAAGACGACCGTTGCCGATCTGCTGCTCGGGCTGTTGCGGCCGCAAACCGGCACGGTTGAAGTCGACGGGACGATTCTCGATCAAGCCAATCTCGCCTCCTGGCAGGCGACCACTGCCTATGTGCCGCAAAGTTCGTTTCTGATCAATGCCAGTCTCGCCGAAAACATCGCGTTGGGAGTGGAGCGCGACGCGATAGATCCAGAGCGTTTGCGTTACTCGATCGCCAGTGCGCAGCTCGATGCACTGGTCGCCACGCTGCCGCGAGGTATTGACGAACCGATCGGCGAGCGGGGCGCGCGCCTGAGTGGCGGGCAACGCCAACGAGTGGGCATTGCGCGCGCCATGTATCGGCGCCGCTCGCTGCTGGTGCTCGATGAAGTCACCAGCGCGCTCGACGGCCACACCGAGCGAGAATTCATCGCCATGCTCGAAGAATTGCGAGGTTCGCACACGATCGTGTTGATCGCCCATCGCCTGAGCAGCGTGCGCGGCTGCGACCGCATCTTCGAGCTCGAGCACGGTTCGGTCATCAACAGCGGTACTTATGCCGAGCTGTGTGCGAAGTCGGCGCGCTTCCGTCAGTTGAATGAGTTCGCGGCGTGAGAGACATTCCCGCAGATCCCTTCTTCGAATACCCCGCCAGCATGCATCGGGTGAATCACGCGGTGTTGGGCGGCCGGTTCACGTTCGAGAGCAACAGCCGCAAGTTGCTGAAGCTGGTCGACCAGGCGTTCGGCGGGCTGCCGGCACATCGGTTCGGCTCACCCATGCCACGCTTCCGCATGCGCCTCCGGTTGATCCCGCAGCCGCGGCCCCCCCGCCACGGTGAGCCGCCCGCCATGCAGCTCGTTTCAGGATCTGACTGGTTAGGGGCGGTGGCTGCAGGCTCGGGGTGCGTGATGATCTCGCCCGCCACGCGCGCCGGCCTGCTCGTCATACCCGAGACCATGCTCGACCACGCGTATCACCTGCGCTACGAGTGGATAGAGCTTGCGACGCTGACGCTCGCGGCGCGCGCGCAAACCTTGATCCCGCTGCACGCCGGCTGCGTGGGGTGGCGTGGACGTGGCGTCCTGCTCCTCGGCGCGAGCGGCGCCGGCAAGTCCACGGCATGCCTGCACTGGCTGCTGCGCGGCCACGAATTCCTTGCGGAAGACAGCGTGTTCGTCGCGCCGGAGACGCTGTGCGCCACCGCGGTTCCGTCGTTCCTGCATCTGCGCGAGCCGGCGCTGGGCTGTGTCGCGCCGAAGATGGCGGCATCTTTTCGCGCAGCGCCAAAGGTCCGCCGCCGCAGCGGGATCGTCAAATTCGAGGTCGACTTGCGCAGGATGGGCGGCTCACTGGCGCCGCGGCCATTGCCGCTCAGTTGCGTCGCGCTGCTGTCGCCACGCCGTGCGCGCGGGGCACCGCTTGCCCGGCGCCTCACCATCACCGAGCTGCGTTCTCATCTGCTCGAAGCCCAGCCCTACGCGGCCGTGCAGCCCGGTTGGCGTGAGTTCATCGCAAGGCTGGCGAAGCTGCCGTTGCTGGAATTGCGCCGCGGTGCGCATCCCGACGACACCGTGGCGGCGCTCGAATCGCAGCTCGCCGGCGCCTCGTGAACGGAATGCCTCGTCTCGATTATCGCCAGGCCCGCAGCAGCGCGCGCACCGGCAGGCCGAGGAGTTTTCTCCACCAGGCAGCGTGCGTCCACCCTTCGCCAGACGAATGCGCGACGGCCGCCACCGCGGCGCGATACTCGCCGCGTATCCACAGTATCTGCGCGACTTGCAGCTCGGAGGTCGCGGCGCTCGTCCGGCATAACGCGCGCAGATTCGAATCGGCAATCGAACCGGCGAATTTGCGGTACAGGCGGCACCAACCCCGATGCACGCCGAGTCGATCGCCGGTGTAGTGCTCGCGATGAATGCGCACATATACCAGCGGTTCGCTCACGGCAACCACACCGCTGCGCAGCGCCAGCCGCACCCACAGCTCGTAGTCCCCGACGAACTTCTGTTCGGCGTCGAAGCCACCGACCAACTCCAGCAGGCTGCGCGCGACGATGACCGTCGGCGTCGAAATCAGCGCTTCGATGCGCAACAGATCTCCGGCTATCGATCCTTCGTACGGTCGCCACTCCTTGATTCCGGGATCGACTACCGGCTCGCCATGGGCATCGACCAGTATTTCCTTGCCGTAGCTCCAGAGACACTGCGGTTTGCGCGCCATGGCCGCGAGCTGTGTTTCGAGCTTGCGCGGCATCCACCAATCGTCCGAATCGAGGAACGCCACGAGCGACGCGCGCGCGTCGGCTATCGCGGCATTGCGCGCGATCGAAGGATTGCCGGAGTGCTCGAGCCACAGCGCCCGAATACGCGGATCGTCCAGGGAGCGCAGATATTCGCGCGTGGCCTGGTCCGAGCCATCGTCGGCGATGATCAGCTCCCAGTCGGTGTAAGTCTGCGCGAGCACCGATTCAATGGCGACGCGCAGCGGGCCCGGCCGATTGAAGGTCGGCAACACCACCGACACGCCCGCCGTGCGATTCACGGCCGGGGACGCTTGGTGAAAATGAGAAAGAAGAACTTCGACCGGGCGCGCCCGAGCGCGTTGCTCACTTCGCCGTCGCGCAATCGCAAGGCGCGCCCGTCAGCTCGATACACGCCGGCGAGATCGAAATGAGGAGCCGCCAGTTCGGCCAGTCGGCGCACGGAACGCCGCACGACCGGCGCCTGGGCGCCCTGAACAACAATCTCTCCGTTGCGCGACAGATGCAGACGTCCGCGCCACCACCAGCCGTAGCGGGCGTCTTTCCAGAACCAGGGATTGAGCACGCTGACGAGCACCCGCCCGGCGGGATGCGTCAGGCGGTGAAACCTGGCAAACAAGCTGGGCAGTTCGGGCGCCAGATTGAGTGGCGCGAAGTTCGACGTAACCAGATCGATGCAGCCATCACCGGATGCCGCCACGAAGCCGGCATAGTCTCCGCCGGTGATGGTCATCTGCCCGCTGGCGATGAATTCGCGGCAGTAGACGCGAAACGAAGCGCACATGGACTCATCGACGTCGTAGGCTTCGACCTGCATTCCGGATCGGGCGTAGTGTCGCGCGTCGATTCCCGGACCGCACCCGAAGTCGAATATGCGCATGCCTGGCCGCAGTTGCGACAAAGCGAGACGCTGAAACGCCGCGCGCATGTGTTGGTCAGAGGCGCGCCTCGACATCGCGGCGACGTAGGCTTCGCCCGAGACTATTTCGGCCATGTCGTTTGCGCTCCACCCGGATGATATCCGGCCTCCCCGTGTTGCGGAACCCGACGTATCGAGCGGACATCGACGGACTGCGCGCGATCGCGGTCGTCGCGGTGATGCTCTTTCACGCGCGCATTGACGGATTCAGCGGCGGCTTCATCGGGGTCGATGTGTTCTTCGTGATCTCCGGCTTCCTGATCACGCAGATGCTGCTGCAGAGCGCCGAGCTGCCGGCGCGCCGATTGCTGGGCCATTTCTATCTGCGGCGCGCGCGCCGCATCCTGCCGGCGCTCGCGGTCGTCCTCGCCTGTACGACGGTCGGCGCGTGGGTGCTGCTCGGCCCGGCCGCGCTGATCGAATTTGGCCGCTATCTGCTGTTTGCGGTCGCCTCGCTCATCAACTTCGCGGCGCTCCGCTCGGGAGGCTATTTCAATCTCGACGGACAGGACGTACCGCTCCTGCATCTCTGGTCGCTCGGCGTGGAGGAGCAGTTCTATCTCGCCTATCCACTGGCCTTCATTGCGCTGATCCGCGTGCCGGCGCCGTGGCGCGTTCGTCTGCTGGCCGCGCTGACCCTGGCATCGTTCCTGCTGTGCACGTGGTGCGCGTGGTTCCACCCGCGCGTGAATTTCTTTCTGCCCTTCACACGCGCGTGGGAACTGCTGGCCGGAGGGCTGGTGGCACTGGCCGGGACTCCCGCCGACCGCAGCGCGGCGCGCATGGGCTCGGAGATACTGGCAGCGCTGGCGCTTGGAACTGTATTGGCGTGCGTCTGGCTGCTCGAAAGTTCGTTGCACCATCCGGGTCCGGTCACGCTGCTGCCATGCATTGCCACCGCATTCCTGATCGCCAGCGGCAGGAACCAGGCCACGGCCGTTTCGCGGCTGCTGTCGTGGCGTCCGCTGGTCGCAATCGGGCTCATCTCGTATTCGCTGTACCTGTGGCATCTTCCTCTGCTGGCATTCGCGACTAACTACAATATCCGGCCGCTCGATTCCATGCAGTGCACGCTCGTGATGTTCGTCACCGGGGTGTCCGCCGCGTTCACCTGGAAGTTCGTGGAACGCCCGGCGCGCAATAGTGCGTACCTCGGCGATCGCGCATTTCTGTGGGCAATCGCCGGCGCGATGGGAATCCTGGCGATGTCGGGCGCAGTCTTGTGGCGGTCGGATGGCCTTCCGCGCAGATTCACGCCCGCCGTGCAGGCTCTGCACGCGGCCGATCATCGGTTCCACCGCGACGGCGCACGCTGCCTGACGCTGACCGATGCACAGATCGCCGGCGGTGAGCTGTGCAGCTTCGGCTCGTCGCGGGCGGACGCCGCGAAAATCATGCTGTGGGGTGACAGCCATGCCATGGCTCTGCTGCCGGCGTTCGAGTCGCTGGCGATTGCGCGCGGCATGCGGTTGTTCTTCGCGGCCCGGAACGCTTGCCGGCCGCTGTCGGGGGTGGTGAACGGCGACGCCCAGACTCCGGCGGATATCAGGTGCGCATCCTTCAATGCGGCAATGGCCGCGGCGGCGCGCCGTCTGAATCCCGAAACACTGGTTTTCGCCGCACGCTGGAACTACCCGAGCCTCGAGGTGGTGGTCCGCCCGGGCACGGACTTGGCCGCCGGCGAGTCCCCTTTCGCGCGCGGATTCGCGGAGACTTTGCGGCGAGCTCACGCCGACGGCCGGCAAGTGTGCGTGGTGCTCGATGTGCCGCGGCTCGACTATTACGCGCCGACTGCACTCGCGATGGCCCGACGCCGCTCGATCGATGCAGGTTTCATCGCTCCGCGACGCCAGACCGTGCGAAAGCTGAGCGCCGCCGAAGAGCGCGAATTCATCCACAACACGCGCAGCCGCATTGTCACGGTCGATCCGAAGGTGGCCTTGTGTCCCGCGGAAGTGTGCCGTGTGGTTTCCGACAGCGGATTGCCGTTGTTCAGCGATCGCGATCACCTGACGATTGAGGGTGCGAATCTGGTTGCCAGTGAGCTCGACGGGTGTCTCGCCGATCACGTTTCCGCATCAGCGCGATGATGCGTTGCGCCAGCGCCGGCTGCAGGGCGTCGAGGCGCCGCGCGATCGCGCGGCGCGTCCACGCCACGATCAGCCGCCAGGCGATCGCCAGGCGCCGCTGGCCCAACAAATCTCCGCGCACGTACAGCGAGTTGAACTGTCTGCTGTCGATCGGCCGGTCGGTGGCGAGTTCGACGAATCCCGCGGCCCGCAGCGCGGCATCCACGTCCGCACGCAGCTTCTGCTCGCGCGCAATGCAGGCCACCGTCTCGACTTCGATGTGGATCATGCGGATTGCCGAGGCAATTCCCGTCAGCCCGGCGACGACTTCCGCTGCCTTGCCTTCGACGTCGATCCACAACGCGAAACTCTGGCATTGCGGCGCCTCGCGGCGAAAGTATGTATCGAGACGCGTGGTCGCGACCTGTACGCGCCTGCTGAGCGACGCGTGATCGGGTCGTTCGAGGAGCGAACCCATGCCCTGGTAGTCGCGCAATGCGGCGCTGTCGTCGACGATGATGAAAAATCCGGCTGTGCCGTCGAAATCGGCTGCCGCCAGCGGAACGAGGGAGATGCCCGCCGCGAGGAGGTCGGCATCATTGCGCATGCGCTGCATGTTTTCCGGATTGGGCTCGAACGCGAACCCGCGAACGGCGGGAAACGAGCGGCAAAAATACCGGGCGTCCGCTCCGTCCATCGAGCCCACGTCGCCGACGATTTCAATGCCGAGTGTTTTCAGCAGTGAGGCGAACAGGTAGCGAGTGTTGACGATCATTAAACTAGTGGACTGACACGGAGGATGGTTTCTTGAAAATCGCTCTCGTCGTGCCCGGTGGCGTCGATCGCTCGGGCGAGTATCGGGTGATTCCCGTCGTGCTGGCGTTGCTCGAACGCCTGGCGCAGCACCATGCCGTGCACGTCTTCGCGCTGGCTCAGGAACCGCGGCCCGCCCGGTGGCAACTGTGCGGCGCGGACATCCAGAACATTGGCTCGGCGCGCGCCGTGCCGCGCGCGGCGGCGACGATCCTGCGCGAGAACCGCGTGGCGCGCTTCGACATCGTGCACGCGTTGTGGGCGGGCGCGGGCGGCCTGGTGGCCGCTATCGCGGCACGGCTCGCAGGTGCTCCGTTGCTCGTGCATCTGACCGGAGGCGAACTCGTCGCATTGCCGGAGATTGGCTACGGCGCCAGTTTGCAGTGGCATTGGCGCCGGTCGAATCGCTGGGTGCTGCGGCGCTGCGCGCGCCTGACCGCCACCAGCGCGCCAATCGTTGCCATGGCGGCCACGGCGGGGTTTACCGCCACTCGCGTGCCGCTGGGCATCGACTTGCGAGCATGGCCGCCGCGGCCGCCGATGGCGCGCGATCCACGGTCGGTGATGCGGCTCATCCAGGTTGCCTCGCTCAATCGCGTCAAGGATCACGCGACGACGCTCGAGGCGTTGCGTCTGCTGCTGTTGCGCGGTCATCGCGTCGAGATAGATTTTGTCGGCGACGATACGTTGCAAGGCGCTGTACAGGCGAGGGCGCATGAACTGGGAGTGGCTGCCGCGACGCGCTTTCACGGATTTCTCACCCAGCGGCAGCTTCGTCCGCTGATGGAATCCGCGCACTTGCATGTCGTTTCCTCGTTGCACGAGGCTGGGCCGGCGGCGGCGCTGGAAGCCGCGGTGGCCGGAATTCCCACCGTCGGTACGCGTGTCGGGCACCTCACCGAATGGGAACCGGATGCGGCGTACGTGGTTCCGGTGCGCGATGCGGCGGCGATGGCCGGTGCGATCGAAGGACTGCTCATCGATGAGGCGGCGCGGTTGCGCCTGGCGCAGAGGGCCCAGGTGCGCGGTGTCGCCGAAGACGCGGACTACACGGCGGCGCGATTTCAAACGCTATACGCCGAAGTCAGGAGAGATTGACGCCAGGCGCATCGACGGCATCGAGCGCCGCGCGCACCGAGACGATGGTTTGCACGCGGGGCGGTCGCGAGAACAACCAGCGAAGAATTCTTTCGCCATGCGACGCGTCGTACCAGCGCACCGCCGCATACGAGGGTTGCGCACGCAGCATGTCGTCGAGCTCCTTCAGCGCGACGCGGCCCGGCAACACGCGACTCTTGGCGTAATGCAACAGCTCGCGCGGTGTGCGCACCCACTCATAGCCCGGCAGCGCGCCAATGCGCAGATTCGACAGGCTCACTTCCGACAGGTCGTATCGTCGCGCGCGCCCGCGCAACCAGCGAGGGCAAATCTCACCAAACGCCGCGAGCACCTCCGGCCCGATGCTGCCGGGCACGTAGCGCTGCGCCAGCAAGAGGGGCGGGTACATCCACCATGAGTCGGCGCGCGACTCCACCGGGCCCAGTAATTCGGCCCAGTCCAAAGCTTGCATGCGCAACGCGAGCCGCGCGATGTCATACAGCTGGATGAAGCGCAGCGAATGCGCGCACAGGTTACCGGCCGCATGCAGCAGCAGATGCCGTAACAGGGCGGCGGTGCTGGCGTAGCCATTGATGCCAGGGTGAGGTTGCGCCGGCCACAGCTGCGCCGTGACGTCGACTTCGGCGATTGGAAGTCGTTCGGTGATGCGTGTGTGCAAGTCGATCTTGAGCGGATTGCACAGGTGCTCCCCGAAATGGTGAACGGGACGTCGATCGACCGGAATGAAGGTGGCGTGTCGCGGCGTCACGCCTGCCGCCTCGTACCCGAGGCGCGTGAGCATCGCGCTGCAGGCGCCGGCGTCGCGCGACCCGACTAACAAGTCGATGTCGGCCATGGGGCGCTCGCCCGGCAGATGGATCTGCAGCGCGCGCAACGCCGAGCCTTTCAGGGCGATACAGGCAATGCCGGCGTCCTGTGCCGCGTCATTCAGCGCGGCGAGAACTTCCCCGGCGCCTTCGTAGTGGGCGCGGCTGTGGGACCGTTGATCCTCGAGGAATGCGCTCCACGCGGCCGGGCCGCGCCAGTGCAGCCGGTTCGCGAGCAGCGTCGCGAAGCCGTGCATCGCGCAGACCGCGCGCGCCACGCCCCATTCGAAGTCGCTCCACGGCGGCGCGGTCGCGGAAGGCTGAACGATTTCCTGAGCCAGCAGTTCCGTCGTGTCACGCAACGCGCGCGCGATGACCGTGAAGCCCGGCAGGTGAACGGCGGCGCTCATGCAGCCGCCTCGTACGCGCAAAGCCGGTCGCGCGCCTGGTGCGCCAGGCCTAACAACCGGGCCGAGCGCTCGGGATCCACGGTTTCAAGCCGGGACGCCTCCACCTCATTGCGCAGCCACTGGTCGGCGAGTTTGTAATAGTCCTGGCCATGCCGGCCGGCCACGACGTAATCGCGATCGGAGCCTTCCGCCCAGCCGACCGACATGCTCACGCGGTCGCGAACTTTCTCGAAGTAGCCGGTGCCCTTGATCGGATAGGACACCGTGGTGAAGAAGATGTCGGGATTGCTCGCCTTGACGTGTTCCACGGTCGCGGCGATGTCGTCGACTTCCTCGCCCTCGTAGCCCCACATCAGAAACATGCCCACCTGGATGCCTTGTGCCTGGGCCATCTGGCAGGAGCGGCGCACCTGCTCGACCTTCACCCCGCGCTGCATGGCATCGAGAATTTTCTGGCTGCCGCTCTCCGAGCCTATCCAGATTCGATAGCAGCCAAGCTGGCGCAGCAGGTCGACCGCGCCTTCGGTCTGCAGGCGGTCGGCGCGCGTGATGGTCTCGAAAGGCTTGTGGATGCCGCGGCGCGCGAGCTCGGCGGTATAGCTCGCGAGCCACGGATGGCTGATCGTGAACACATCATCGGCGTACCAGACCTGGTCGGGCGCGTAACGTTCGATGATCCACTGCATTTCATCGGCGACGTTGGCCGGGCTGCGCCGCCGGTGCGAGTGCCCGTACACGGCGTGCGAGCACCAATTGCATCGATACGCGCAGCCGCGCGCGGTGATGAGATTGATGCTGCTGGCGCCGTGGTGGATTTTCCAGGCATTCAGATACAGGCTGTGATCGATGGCTTCGCGGTCCGGAAACGGCAGGGTGTCGATATCGGGCACACGCAGTCGTTCGGCGTTGCGCACGATGGCGCCGGTCTCGTCGCGAAACGCGATGCCGTTGATGGCCGGCAAGCGATGCGGCCCGTGACGCGCCAGCGACGGAAGCAGCTCGGCCAGGGTCACTTCGCCTTCGCCGGTGACAATCACATCGGCGCCCGCGTCGAGATACTCGGCAAGGTAGTTAGCGCTTTCGGGGCCGCCGAGCACGACGGTCCAGCGATGCAGCCTGGCCGCGCGGATGATGCGCAGCACGTTGCGACGGGTCATCAGATTGGTGTAGATGCCGACGACTCCGCCAGGCGCCGCCGCGAAACGCCGCGCCAGAGCGGACAATTCGCCGAACGTGCTGTCGAAGATCTCGACGGCGAAACCGGCGCGCTTCAGGAATGCCGACAGGTAGAGCAGTCCGAGCGGCGGGTACGGCTTCATGATCTGCCGCTCCTTCTCGTCCTCGGCGAGAAAATAGCCGTGCGTGAGCAGGATGTCAGGCATGCACGCTGCTCAGGCCGTCGATGAGCGGCAGCGCCCGTTCCTGGCGGAATTCCTCTTCGCGCTCGAGCAGATCGTTCCAACGCTGACGCAGCTCGGGCGCGCCGGCAAGCTTGATCTCGTCGTGCAGGAGGTTGCGAACCCGGCGGTAGAACTCCGAGGTGTAGGTGCCGGCGAACATCATTTCGAGATCGCTGCTCTCCTGCCAGTTGCGCTTGTCGCCGAGCTGCTCCTTGACCATTTCGTAGAACTTCGTGCCCGGCAGTGGATAGGACACGCTCACGCCGACCTCGTCGGGCCGCGCCTCTTCGACCAGGCGGCGCGTGGCCAGGATGTCGTCGAGCTCCTCGCCGAGATAGCCGAGCTGCAGAAAAAAGCCGACGCGGATTCCGGCGGCGGCTAACAACCGGCGTGCCTGCGCGATCTCGCTGACGCGCGTCCCCTTGTTCATGGCGTCGAGAATCTTCTGGCTGCCGCTTTCGGCACCCAGCCACACTTCCTGGCACCCAGCTTCCATCAGCGCTTCGGTCATGCGCACGCTGACCAAGTCGGCGCGCAACTGGATGGTGAAGGGCACGCCGCCACCGCCCTCCTTGAGTGCCGCGGCGAACTCCCGTACCCAGTCGGCCTTGAAACCGAAAATGTCATCGGCAAACCAGACGTGATCGGGCCGATAGTGGCGGCGCAGGTAGAGCATCTCGGCGGCGGTTTCGCGTGCCGGACGCTGCAGGTACTGGTTGCCCCAGATGGGTTTGGCGCACCAGTTGCAACGAAACGAACACCCGCGCGACGAGGCCATGTTCAGGCTGAAGTGGCCATGCGCCTGGCGCCAGACGCGCCGGTATTTCTCGATGTCGATGAGATCCCACGCTGGCAGGGGCGCAAGCGCCGGCTCAGGCAAACGTGCCGCGGCGCGTGAGCGCTGCGGCCCGGCGGGTCCGGCCACGCTGACGTCCGGCAGGCCCGCCGCCAGCGCGCGAACGTCGAGTGCGAGGTCGCCATTCAGTCTGGCGACCAGCGCCAGCAGTGCGGCGAAACCTTCGCCGTGCAACACGGCATCCGCACCGGCAGCTAGATAGGCGGCGGACGCGTCGGACGCGTCCGACCCGGCGGTGATGAGCCGCGCACCGCGGGTGCGCGCCAGGCCGATCATCTCGAAGCAGGCGTGACGCATGCGGCCCAGGCACATCTTGCTCAGGAAATTGAAGTTGTCTTCGTAGAACAGCACCAGCTGCGGGTGCAGCACGTCGAGCTGCCGTTCAAAACGCGACAGGTCCTCGGCCAGCATGGAGTCGAAGAACGACACTTCGTGACCGGCTTTGCGCAGCATCGACGCCACCTGCAGTGTGGCCAGCGGCGGATACGGCTTCGCGCGTTTGACCTGTTTCTGATCGAACCGCAGGAAATACGAGTGGCAAACCAGTATGGAAAGCATGCTTCAGTCCGTTTCCCCATGCGATCGATGAGTGGGCCCGAGGGGTAAGTTCCCCGCGGCGGGAATACGGTTCCCGGCCGGCGGAACAATTCCGCCGGGTGACGCATTGAACTGGTGCATTCAATTACGGAGAAAACCCATGTCCTTCCTGGATCGTCGTCTATTCGGCAGCGTGCACCTCGCGCGCCGCACCTTTCTCGGCGTCAGCGGGCTCGGTCTCTCGGCCGCTGCCGTGGCGCTGCTCGCCGGACGCGACACGCTGGCTGCCGCCCAGGACAAATCAGGCAATCCCGCCAACGACGTCGCCATCCTGAACACTGCACTCGCCGCGGAGCTCGAGGCCATCGCCGCCTACGGAGTCGGCGCCGGCAGCGGTCTGCTCAAAGGTCCGGTGCTGGCGCTGGCCACCACGTTCCAGGGCCACCACAAGCAACACGCGGATGTACTCGCCTCGACGGTGAGCAAGCTCGGCGGCAAAGCCGCGGTGGCGAAGGCGCAATACAATTTTCCAGTGGAGACGCTGAAAACCCAGGCCGATGTGCTTCGCTTTGCCGCGGGCCTCGAGAAGGGCGCGGTCAGCGCCTACCTGGGCGCGGTGCCGTTGTTCAAGGATCGGGAGCTCGCCAAGGCGGCGGCCAGCATTCTGGGCGATGAAGCCATGCACTGGGCCGTGCTGCGAAATGCGCTCGGCGAAGAGCCCGTGCCCGCCGCTTTCGTTTCGTAGCGCCAATTCAGCGACCAACAGAAACTTGTTTGCCAGGCATGGGCGCGCACGGCACAGTGCCGCCCATGTCCGGAATTCATGACTACTGGCTGTTCATCGCCACCGCCGTTGCGCTGGTGATCACTCCCGGGCAGGACACATTTTTCATTCTCGGGCGCAGCATGTCCGGGGGACGAGGCGCGGGAATTGCGGCGGCTCTCGGCATCAGCGCCGGCAGCGTGATCCACACTTTCGCCGCCGCGCTCGGTTTGTCGGCGTTGCTCGCGACTTCACCATTCGCGTTCATGGCGGTGAAGTTCGCGGGCGCGGCCTATCTGATTTACATCGGCGCGCGGGCTCTGGTGAGTCGCGCCTCGGGCCTGCCCGCGGAGGATTCCGGTCGCGACGGCGATGGACGTGCAGCGGCTTTCCGCTCCGGCATCGTGTCGAATTTGCTGAACCCCAAAGTGGCGCTGTTCTTTCTCGCGCTGATGCCGCAGTTCATAGATGGCACCAGCACTAACAAAGTGGCGGCCTTCCTCGCGCTCGGGCTCACTTTCGTGGCGCTGGGTGTCGCCTGGTGCGTGGTGCTGGCCATCGGCGCCGCGAAATTACGCCGAGAATTCCTGCGCCGGCCGTCGATGTCTGGGGTTCTCAACAGGATTGCCGGCGCCATGTTCATCGCGCTCGGCCTGAAGCTCGCCACGGCGCGACCGTAACGCTGGGTGCCTGCAGCCGTGCGCCGCTTACCAGCGGCGACGCGACAGGATCTGCACCAGGTGTTTGCGGACGATTTCGGCGAGCTGTGCCGAAGGCGTGCCCTGGATGCCACGCTGCGGCTGGGTGAGATGGGCCACCGGATCGCCACCGGTCTGGAACACGTAGTGATCGAATACCTTGCGCCAGATCTCGCGCCGTGGCGGCGGCAGGGCGCGAATTGCCATGAGGCCGTGCAGCAGCACTTCGAAAGGTGAGCCATTCCACGCCGGCTGGTCGTCCCACCAGTAGTTCACGAGCACGTTGAACGCCGCCAGTGACTCGATGTGATGCCACCACATGTAGGGAATGAACAATGCATCGCCGGGTTCCAGCTCCGCGGACTGCGCCTCGGCCAGCGCCTCGCGAAACTTCGGGTAGCGCTCGTAGTCCGGCCGGTCGAGCTGCACCATGCTGATAGGTTGTCCAGCCAGCGTGTATTCGAGCGGACCTACGTACAGATTGACCAGCTGCTCCGGCGGGAACAGCGTGAAGCGGCGGCGGCCGGCGACCACGCAGGCGACGTTGAGCGACAGGTCGTAATGCGCCGGCACCGTGACGCGATTTCCGATCCAGATGCGCGGCACGATGGACGGGTCGATGAACGCGAGCGAGTTGTCGCGCGTGAACCCCGGCAAGCTCGATGGCGTGGGGACGGCGCCGGCGTATATCGAGGGCGGCGCCGGCTCGTCGAGCAGCGCGAGCAGCTGCGCAAGCGAGTGCGCGAACGCCGCGGGGCGGCGCTCGAAATTGTGGCCGGTGAGCTCGTCGTTGTAGAAGAAGTGCCCACGGATGGCCGGGTCGCCGTACATGGTGTCGACCATGGCGCCCGTGTCGAAGCCGCGCAGGTAGTTAGCGATGGCGGCCGGTGACTCAATGGCCGCGGTCACCGCCGGCCAGTCGCGCAGCAGACCGCGCAGCACTGCCGGCTGGGCCAGCGGCATGATCTCGGCGTGAAAGATGTTCGCCGTGACGTCGCGCCATTCGCGAATGGGAGTTGGGGACTGCATGATCGCCGCGTAGTTTAGCAGCGACCCTGGTCTCGAACGGGGAAGTCGAAGCGGCGTTTCAGCGCTGGACGAGCCGCGACGACTCGCGTTCGCCGTACATGCTCACTTCATTGCGGCGATAGTCGATGACCAGGCGTTCGAGTACGCCGAGCATGTCCATGCCGATGAGCATCGCGGGTTCCTGGTCGAGTCCCCAAAGCTTGAACACGTGGAAGTCGGCGAAGATGCATTCCAGATTGGTCAGCGTCATGTCGCCAATCGTGGTTTCCTTGATTTCCTGCACGTCGCCATCGGTGATGTCGGGCGTTGCGCCATGGACCATCGCCGCCACCACTTCGCGCTTCTTGCGGCGGTTCTTGTTCATGGCGTTCTGCAGCGCGAGATTGCCGAGCGTTCGCTCGGCACCGGTGTCGATGACGGCCTTGGCGCGGATGCGGCGGCCGACGCGCACATCGACGATCATGAGTCCGTTGTCGTTGCGCGTGGCGCGCGCCGTGACCAGGCTGTAGTGCGGCCGCTTGCCGTTTGATTCGAGCACGCTGACGCGGTCGCGCTTGAAATCGACGTCGATGCGCTGATCCTGGAAACCGGCGACGCCGAGGATGCCGTCGGCGTTGCCCATGATGGACGTGAAGATGACCGGCAGGTTCTGATTCTCGAATTTGAGCGCACCGATCTCGATGCTGTCGACCGCGACCGTGGTCACTTCGGCGGCGCCGGTGACTCCATTGAGCATGACGTTCCTGCCCACCGACGGTTGAAGATTGAGGGCGCGCGCGAGATGCGGCGCCAGCGTCGAGCGGCTGGCACCGGTGTCGATCACGAAACGAAACGGGCCCTTGCCGTTCACCATGACGCGCGTCATCACGCGGCCGATGCGATCGAGGCGGGTGGGCGCGGCAAACAGCGGCTCGGGATCGGCGAGCGCACCCGACAGATCTTCGGCACTGCCGGGCAAACGCGTGGCGATATTTGGTTCGGCGAACAAGGTTCGCGAGCAGGACAGGCCGCCGAGAGCGAGCAGCGCCTGCAGCGTCGAGCGACGGTTGAGCGGCGAATCCCTCATGGCAAACAACCTACGCCTGAATCAGTGCGAAGGAAACTGCGCTGCCTTGAAAACGTGCGCGCCGCACGGTGCGGTGTCCCATTTTCGGCACACTTTTACGGGATTGGGGGGTCCGGCAGCGCGTGAAACGCATTACGTAAGGACTCGCCCCAGCCGTCGCGGATGACTTTGAAATAGGCATCGTCGGAACCGACGTTTCGATGCAACGAAATCTGCAGTGCATCGCGCCGCACGATGGCCAGATCGAGCGGCATGCCCACCGACAGGTTGGAACGGATGGTGGAGTCCATGGAGATCAGCGCGCACTTCGCCACGGCCGGCAACGACGTGTCGGCTTTCACCACGCGATCGATGATGGGCTTGCCGTACTTGGATTCGCCGATCTGGAAATAGCGCGTGTCGGATGTGGTCTCGATGAAGTTGCCGGCCGAGTACACGTGAAACAGCCGCTGCGCTTCGCCGCCGATCTGGCCGCCGACGATGAACGTGGGGTTGAACTCGATGCCGTGTTCCTTGAGCGGCCCGGCGTCGCGGTGAAACACGTCGCGCACGGCGTCACCGACCAGGCGGGCGGCGTCTGACATGGTGCGCGTGGTAAGCAGGCTCGCCTTGGCGCTGGTGACGCGCTCGCGCAGCAGTCCGGTGACCGATTGGCTGACGGCGAGATTGCCCGCCGACAGCAACACGATGACGCGTTCACCTTTGATCTCGAAGAAAGTCATCTTGCGGAAGGTGCTGACCTGGTCGACGCCGGCATTGGTGCGCGAATCGGACAGGAATACCAAGCCGTCATCGACCTGGACGGCGACGCAATAAGTCATCGAGATTCCCTTGTGAGTTCTTGTTAGTTCGCCGGGTAGGCATTCTCACCGAGATCGTTCATGGTCGCCGAATCGAAACGGCGTCCAACCCCGGTGATGGTCGAGCGTGCCACGTAGATCTCGGCGCCCTGCGAAGCTTCGTACGAAGCGCGCGTACCGCCGATGCTGCTGTTGACGATGTGTACGCGCGCCTGCCGGGCAATGATGCCGACGCCCGCGGCGCTCAGGCGCGAATTGCTGATGTACAGGTCGCAACCCTTCTCGGCGATGATGGCATCGCCGCTGAACTCAATGGTTTCGCCATCGATGTGCATGAGCCGGTCGCCCTGGCAGATGATGGGGTCGGAGCGGCGCTCGACGTTGGCGGCCACGCTGTCGGCGGGCGCCTTCTCGTCGACGGGCCGCTCGTCCCGCGCGATGGAGTAGCCCGGGCCTTCGAGCGAGGCTGGCGCGGCTTGCGGCTCGCCGCGCGCGATGCTGTACCCGGGGCCCTCGACCAGCGCTTTGCCGGTGGGCGCGGTGGCAACCGCGAGCTCAGTAGTTTGGCGCGAGGCGGGCGCGGTTGCGGTGTCATCGGCGATGGCGGGAGACTCGGCCGCAGCATCGGCGGGCGGCGCGGCCGCCGCCACTGCCGGCTTCGGTTCTGGTTTCGGCAATGGCGCGGCGACGAGATCCTGGAGCCGCAGAGTCCGGATTACGCCGGTCACCGTGTCCTTCACCGTGAACACGCCAGCGGCTTCATCGGTGGCGACGATTTCGAAGTCGGGGTTACGCGCGAGCGCGGCCTTTGCCCAGTCGATCTCGCGGGCGCTTTCCTGTCTTGCGCAGGCCGCAAGCAGGACCAAACCACCGGCGGCTACGCTCAGGCACAGACGGGTTTTCATGGGCGAATCGTAGGCGCTTGCATGGCATCTGCAAGGGGTAATGGCACTATTTCTAGTAGAGTCCGCGCACCGTGACACCTGAACTTGCCGCCTACTGTGAGCAGCAGCTGACACGCGTTCGCGAACCCGGCGCGCTCGCGGTGCTCGAGGCGGCGGCGCCCGAGCTGCGTGACGCGCTGCCACGAGTGCTGGCCGCCAGCGACTTCATCTGCGCCGCGCTGGCGCGCGACGCGGCGCACGAAAAATGGCCTTTGTCCCGATGGTTGATAGACCAGGCGGCTGTGACTCGGGAACTTGCGCGCGGCGAAATGGCGCAGCGGCTCAGGACGGCGATCGACGGGCAGCCGGACCTCGCGGGATTCATGGCCGCGCTGCGCCGCCAGCGGGAGCGCGAGATGGTGCGCATCGCCTGGCGCGATCTGGCCGGGTGGGCGACCCTCCGGGAAACACTGGCCGACACCAGCGCGTTCGCCGATGTGGCCATCGAGGCGGCAGTGGAGTTCGCGTGTCTGGATCTGGCACGCATGTATGGCGAGCCGCGCAACGTGGTGGGGGTTGCGCAGCCCTTTATCGTGCTTGGCATGGGCAAGCTCGGTGGCGGGGAGCTCAACTTCTCTTCGGACATCGACCTCATCTTCGTGTTCCCCGACAAGGGCACCACGTCGGGCGCCCGCTGCATCGACAACGAGGATTTCTTCACGCGCCTGGGCAGGATGGTCATCCGCCTGCTCGGCGAGCGCACCGCCGAGGGCAGCGCGTTCCGCGTCGACATGCGCCTGCGGCCGTTCGGTGACAGCGGGCCCCTGGCCGTGAGCGCGCTGTTTCTCGACAACTACCTGCAGACGCACGGCCGGGACTGGGAGCGCTACGCGTGGGTCAAGGCGCGCGCCATCACCGGTGTCGAGGCTTACAAGCAGATACACGCGGAAAGCGTGCGGCCGTTCGTTTATCGGCGGTACCTCGACTTCGGCGTGTTCGAGGCGCTGCGGGAGATGAAAGCCCTGATCCAGAAGGAGGTCGCGCGCCGCGATTTGGCCGAGCACGTGAAGCTGGGCCCAGGCGGTATCCGTGAGATCGAGTTCGTGGTGCAGGCTTTCCAGTTGATCCGCGGCGGACAGGACCGCCGCATGCAGACCCAATCGCTGCTGGCGGTCCTCCCGCAACTCGCCGGCGGGAAGCTGCTGCCCGCGCGCGTGGCGCAGG
>JBDTSV010000093.1:0-34148 GCA_039930985.1 Pseudomonadota bacterium | reverse complement strand
TGGTGCCGAAACGGCGATGCGCGCCGCCAATCGCGGCGATGCTCTCGACGGAAGGGTGGTCGTTGAACAGCACACCGCCACCGCCATTCACCTGTGTGTCGATGAAGCCGGGCACCAGCAACTGCCCGTCGAGATCGACCATGCGATCGGCGCCAACCACCTCGCGCGCGCCGACGATGGCTTCGATGCGCTCATTGCGCACCAGCAGCGTACGGCCGCTCTCGATGCCGGCGTCGGTGAGGATCCGTCCGTTCCTGAAGGCGAGCAGCATCAGACGGTCTCGGTCACTTTGTCGAGATGCGGCGGTCGGTCGGGGTCGAGTCCGCGCGCCAGCGCCAGCGCGTTCGCCATCGCGTAAAACGACTGAATGGTCAGCAGCGGCTCGATGACCGGATGCGCCTCGACGGTGGGCAGTGAGATCGCGCCCTTCGCTTGCGCGCCCGCGAGCAGCACCTGGGCGCCGCGCGCGGCGAATTCGCTCGCAAGATCTTCGATGCCGGCGCGCGTGTCATCGCGCTGCGTGAACATGAGCACCGGAAATCCTTCGCGCACCAGCGCCATGGGGCCGTGTTTGACCTCCGCGGAACTGAATGCTTCCGCGTGCAAACCGCAGGTTTCCTTGAGCTTGAGCGCCGCCTCCTGCGCTATCCCCAAGCCATAGCCGCGCGCGACCACGAACAGGTTCACCGCTTCGCGCAGGATTTCGACCGCCTTCGACCAGTCGCGGCTCCAGGCGCGCGCCAGCAGTTCCGGTACCTGCGGCAGCACGGCTAACAACCGGCGGTCCTCGGTCCAGTTGGCCACCAGCTGCGCGATGCAGGCCAGCGAGGCGATGTACGACTTGGTGGCGGCAACGCTCGTCTCGGGTCCGGCATGCAAGGGCACGGCGACCTCGACCAGCTCCATGAGCGGCGAGCCCGGCGTGTTGCACAACGCGACCGTGAGCGCACCGCTGCTCCTGGCGTTTTGCGTGGCCGCGAGCAGATCAGGGCTCTTGCCCGACTGCGAGATGGCGATGAACAGCACCCCCTCGAGATCCGCGCGCGATTCGTAGATGGAGCTCACCGACGGTGCCGCCGAGGAAGTGAGTACGTGGGTGTGCGACTCGATGAGGTACTTGGCGTAGGTAGCCGCATGATCCGAGCTGCCGCGTGCGCAAGTGACCACCGCGCGCGGCGGCTCCGAACGCAGCCGCATTCCCAGCTCGCGCAGCACCGGGGCATTGAGCGGCAACTGCGCGCCCACCACGCGCGCGCTGTCCGCCGCTTCCACGAACATGCGCGTCGGGTTCACGATGTGGCGCTGAGTTCCGCCACGAAATCGTAGATGTCGCCGCGGTAGTAGGACTGCGAGAACTCCACCGCGCGGCCGTCTTTCAGATAGCCGACGCGCGCCACTAACAACCCGGCATCACGCTCCTGGGCCTTGAGCAGCTTGGCCTGCTCGGCGGTGAGCAGTACCGCGCGCAGGCGTTGCAGTGCGCGCACCGGCCGGTTGCCGGTGACTTCGAGCGCTTCGTACAGCGAAGTTTCCACCGCGTCGAGCGAGGGCAGGCAGCTGCTGAGTACGGTGGCGTATTCGAGCGCCATCGGCGCGTCGTCGGCATAGCGGATGCGATGGAAGCGAAACACCGGTGTCCCGGGGCTCGAGCGCAGCGTCAGTGATTCCTCGGGAGTCACCGTGCCGGCGGCCTTGTTGATCCAGACGCTGCGCGGCTCGCGGCCGCGAGCGCGCATGTCTTCGGAGAAAGAGGTGAGCTTCGCGAAATTCTTCTCGACGCGATTGCTGACGAAGGTGCCCGAACCCTGTTTGCGTACCAGCAAGCCTTCTTCGACCAGTTCGTGGATGGCCTTGCGTACGGTGATGCGGGACACCGAGAGCATCTCCGCCAGATCTCGCTCCGCCGGCAACGCGTCATCCGGCCCGATGACGCGGGTCTCGATGGCGGTGCGCAGCGCTCGTTGCAGCTGTTGATAGAGCGGCTGATCGCTCGATTCATCGAGCGGCGCCAGCAATTGCGTCAGTGATGCCAAATCTTTCTCCCCCTGCAAAGGCCTGCGAACCATGCCATCTGTATAGAACCAATGCAATACCAATATGCTTCTTCTTCACCACACATTAAGCGTGTAAAGCCGATGTAAACGTGGACGCACCGAAATTGGTATGCAAGAGACTAGTTTTTAGAATCTCATTGGTACTATATTGGACCCATAGTGGTCTGCTAGAAATCACAACAGGGAATCTGCTCATGAGTACTAGAAGTTCGACGTTGATCGCCGCCGCCGTCTCGCTGGCGCTGGCAAAACTCGCCGCGCCGGCCTACGCGCAGGACGCCGCGAATACCTCGAACGACGAGGTCGAGACGGTGCTGGTCACAGGCATCCGCGCCAGTCTCGGCAAGTCGCTCGAGGTCAAACGTGAATCCACGGCCGTCGTCGATGTTCTTACTTCTGAGGACGTCGGCAAATTCCCGGACAAAAACGTTGCTGAAGCTCTGCAACGCGTCAGCGGCGTGAGCATCTCACGCGAGTTCGGCGAGGGCGAGCGCGTTTCGATCCGCGGCACGGCGCCCAACCTCAACCGCACTTTGTTAAACGGCCATGCCATCGCCACGGCCGACTGGTTCGTGCTCGATCAGCTGTCGGCGACCCGCAGCTTCAACTACCTGATGTTGCCCACCGAAGTCATCGGTTCGACCGAGGTCTACAAGGGCTCCCAGGCGGACCTCGACGAAGGCGGCATCGGCGGCACGGTCAACATCAAGACGCGCAATCCGCTCGATCTGCCCTCGGGAATGTTCACCGCCTCGTTGACGGGCTCTTACTCCGAGCTTGCCGACACCACTGACCCCCAGGTCGGCGCCCTGTGGAGCTTTCGCAACGACGCGAGCACGTTTGGCGTGCTGCTCTCCGGCATCTACCAGGAGCGCAACCTGCGCCGTGACGGCATCGAGTTCCTGGGCTATTCGGATCGCGCCATCACCGATCAGGGCGGCGCCACGGCCGCGGTTCCCGATCTCATTGGTTCGGCGCTGTTCGAACAGGACCGCGTGCGCACCGGTTTCAATTTCGGCCTGCAGTTCCGCCCGAATGATGTGGTCGACCTCAATCTGACCGGCCTGTATTCCAAGCTCGACGCGGACAACTTCAACCACAACTACATGGCGTGGTTCAGCAATATGTTCGGCGCGGGTGCGCAACCCACCAACACCACGGTGAACGCCGGCGGCACGCTGGTCGGCGGCACCTTCGCCAACAGCGCCACCGGCAACGGCGTGGTGTACGACGCCATCCTGCGCGACGCGCAGACGGAAACGCAGTCCGTCGATCTCGACGCCAATTTCCATACCAGCGACACGCTGACGTTCCACACCAAGGTTGGCCACACGAAGGCCACCGGCGAAACCAGCGCGCAGCCGTTCTGGGAAACGCAGGCGCACACCGGCTTCACCTGGGACTTCAGCCACGGCGTTCCGGAGATCGATTTCACCAACGTTGCCGATCCGACCAGTCCCGCGTCACTGCCGGTGCTTGGCTGGGCTTCCGACAACCAGTTCCTCAACGAGGATGAGGAGTTCTACGCCTACGGCGACGCGGAATTCAAAGTCGACATGGGCGCGATCAGCTCGTTCAAGTTTGGCGTGAAATACACCGACCACGACCGCGACGTGAACATCACCTACGGGCAGACGCGTGGATTGTTAGGCGCCACCGGTTGCGACGGCCACAGCTGTTCGCTGGCCGATGCCGCGGGCAGCGTGACGCCGGGCGACTTTCTCGCCGACCTCGGCCGTCCCGGCACGGTGAACAGCTTCCGCATGGTTTCCGAAGCCCGCTTGCGCCAGATCTACGGCGCGCTCGACTTCATCCAGTACGACCCGAACGATCCGAACATCGTCGCCAACTGGCCTAACTTCCCGACCTACCATTTCGGTCCGCTCGAAAGTTTCAGCGTCAACGAGAAGGCAATGGCGGGCTTCGCCATGGCGAATTTCGCCGGCGAAGGTTTCCGCGGCAACCTGGGTGTGCGCATCGTCAAGACGCAGCAGACCTCCGAGGGCTGGGCGGTGGGCGTTCCCGCCGGCACCCCGGGAGCCGTCAACAATCCGTTCGGCCTGATCGCGCCACTGTCCATTGATCACGACTACACGGACGTATTGCCCAGCGCGAACGTGGTCTTCGATCTGTCCGACGATCTGCTGCTGCGCTTCGGAGCTTCCCGAGCGATGGCGCGTCCTGAATACAATCGTATAGCGCCAACGATCACCTCGTTTACGCCGCTGCTGTTCACGGGTTCGGGCGGCAATCCGACGCTGAATCCCTATCGTGCCGACCAGTTCGATGTCTCGGCGGAGTGGTACTTCGCGCAAGACTCGCTGCTGGCCGCGTCACTCTTTTATAAGGACATGCAGTCCTACGTGGTCAACGGCGCCGGGCCGGAACGCCTGCCCACCGAGATCATCGATCCGAATGACTCGCGCCTCTCCGATCCGGATGCCGACTGCCAGGGCATCAGTACCGGCCTCTACAGCTGTATCTACCAGATAGACCGCCCGGTGAATGGCTCCGGCGGCAAGATCCAGGGCGCGGAACTCTCCTACCAGCAGCCGTTCGCCAATGGTTTCGGAGCCATCGTGAACTACACGTACGCCAATGCCGACTCGGAGAATGGCGATCCCATTCCGGGCAACTCGAAAAACACCGCGAACCTTACCGGCTATTTCGAGAACGAGCGCTTCGGGGTGCGCTTGGCCTATAACTACCGCTCGGAGTACTTCATCGATAACGATCGCGGCCGGCCGTTGTATGCCGATGCGACCGACAGCCTCGACCTGTCGGTGAACGTGAACCTCACCGACAGCCTCGCCCTGACGTTCGACGGTGTGAACCTGCTCGATGAGGAGCTGTTCCAGTACTACGACAACGACAAGAGTCGGCCGGCGCGCTACTACGACAACGGTCCTATCTACTACCTCGGCGTGCGGCTCAAGCTCGGTCAGTAGTTCAGCCATGGATCGGAACGGCGGCCGGGTGGATCAGGCTTTGTCTGGCACCCGGCCCGATATCCTCATCGTCGGCGGCGCTGGCGGGGTGAGCATCACGCGCATCGAATCGAGTGACATTCCCACCATCGGAGTCGGCGAGGGGACCTTCCCGACCATTGTCAGGGCACTTGCCCGGCAGGAATTCGCGCGGGTTCGCGACGCCGCCAGGCGGGCAGTAGCGGCTCTGTCACCCCGCCGCGAGTTACTTGCGCGTTTATATCAGGCAGGATTCAGTTTCTCGGCAAACGCTGAGCATTTGGGGGCGAGCCGACTATGAACAGGAACAGCATCCGCATCGCACTGTGCTTCGTGTTCGCGCTGGTGGGCGCTTGCGGAAAACCGGCCGCAGCACCAAAACCAGCGCAGCTCAAGGTGCCCTTTCTCGGCCTCGTTCCGATGCCGCGCGACATCATCCCAGCCAAGGGAGTCTTTCGCGTCGAAGCGGCCACCGCTGTGCAGTTCTCGGGCGGCGCAGAAGCCGGTGCCGCAGCGGAATATTTCGTCGAGCTCATCAAACAGCAGCGCAGCGATCTGGCGTTCGAGACGCCAAGCGAGGGCGCAGCGGACAAAGGGAGCATCGCGTTCGTGCTTGCCGGCGGTCCGGACACACACCGCCCCGAAGGCTACTCGCTGGTGGTCGCCCCCTCCGGCGTCACCGTCACGGCGCCGACATCCGCCGGACTCTTCTATGGTGCCGTCACATTGTGGCAGCTGTTGACCACGAAGCCGATGCAGGGCTTGTCGGTTGATCTGCCCGCGCTCGCTATTGTTGACGCGCCGCGTTTCGCGTGGCGCGGCCTCATGCTCGATTCGGCGCGGCACTATCAATCGCCCGAGTACATCAAGCAGTTCATCGACTGGATGGCGCTGCACAAGCTCAACGTGCTGCACTGGCATCTGGTCGACGACCAGGGCTGGCGCCTCGAGATAAAGAAGTATCCCAGGCTCACCGCCGTCGGGGCCTGGCGCGTGCCGGCCGGCGCGGCGCCGCTGACCGACATCGACAAGAAGACCGGCAAGCCGCGTCAGTACGGCGGCTTCTATACGCAGGACCAGGTGCGCGAGATCGTGGCGCACGCCGCCGCGCGGCACGTCACCATCGTTCCGGAGATCGAGATGCCGGGTCACGCCAGCGCGGCGGTCGTGGCCTATCCGCAGCTCGGCGTGACTGACAAGCCGCCGAAGGCGGTGCCGGCCGATTGGGGTATCTACCCGACGCTGTTCAACGTGGACGAGTCTACGTTCACGTTCCTCGAAGATGTGTTGACGGAAACGCTGCAGCTGTTTCCGGGAGAATACATCCACGTCGGCGGCGATGAAGCGAAGAAGGACGAGTGGCACGCGTCCGCGAAAATCCAGGCGCGCATGAAGGAACTCGGCGTGAAGGACGAACCTGCGCTGCAGGGTTACTTCATCCGGCGCATCGAAAAATTCCTCAATTCCAAGGGCCGCAAGGTCATCGGCTGGGACGAAATTCTCGAGGGCGGGCTCGCGCCGAACTCAGCCGTGATGTCCTGGCGCGGCATCGATGGCGCCATCGCCGCCGCCAAGTCTGGTCACGACACCGTGCTGTCGCCGTCGCCGGACCTGTATTTCGATCACTGGCAAAGCGTCGGTGACCTCTCTCCCGGCCGCAGCAACACGCTTTCGCTCAAGGACGTCTATCTATTCGATCCGGAACCGGCGTCGATTGCGCCCGAGCAGCGCAAGCACATTCTCGGCCTGCAGGCCAACCTCTGGACCGAGTTCATGCGTTCGGAGCAACGCGTGACCTACATGGCTTATCCGCGCACTGCGGCGCTCGCCGAGATCGCCTGGTCGCTGCCGGCGCACATCGACTGGGACAACTTCCAGCGGCGCCTCGAAGCCCAACTACCGCGCTACGCGACGCTCGGCATCGCCTATGCGCGCGAGACACCGGTGATGCCGGGGCCGCGCCGACGCGTGAGCCACGACCTGGATCAATGCGGCGACGGGTACGTGCTGTCGCTCGAAGACGATGCGCCGATCGACAGCGAGCGCGCCGTGTTTCTCGTGAACATCTCCAATCCCTGCTGGTTGTGGCGTGGAGCGGATCTGACCAAGATAAAATCGATCCGGGCGACCGTCGGCCAGATTCCCTTCAATTTCCAGATCGGTGACGACGCCGCGAAGATTCCGCTGGCGAAGCCCGCGACCAAGGACGGCGAGCTTCTGATCCATGTGGATGGCTGCCAGGGGCCGTTGCTCGCGAGTGCAACGCTCGAGCCGGCGGTGGCGAACAACGGGCTCACGGCGTTGCCGCCCATCCTGATCGACAAGCAGGAAGGCGCGCACGATCTGTGTTTCACGTTCACGCGCGCCAAGGTGGATCCCGTCTGGGTGATCGGCGGTCTCGAGCTGGTGGAAAAATAGCGCGTGTCGATGCTGCTCGCCCCGTTTGCCGGCTGGTGCGCGCCGCTCGATGAAGTGCCGGATGCGGCATTTGCGCAGCGCATGCTGGGCGATGGCGTCGCCATCGATCCCACCGGCAACGAGTTGCGCGCGCCCTGCGATGGCGAGGTGATCTCCATCGCCGCGTCACGCCACGCGCTGGCACTGCGCGCGGCGAACGGCGCCGAGGTTCTGATGCACGTGGGCATCGATACCGTGGGACTCGCGGGCGAAAGTTTCCACCTGAAGGTGCGCAAAGGCGACCGCGTGCGCGCCGGCGATCTACTGCTCACGTTCGATCTCGATCTGGTGGGTCGCAAGGCGCCGAGCCTCATGACGCCGATCATCATCACCAACGGCGAGCGCTTCCGGATCACGCAAGCGCACATCAATCGTTCGCTGGCCAGTGGCGATCCATTGTTCGCGCTCGAGGAAATCGGTGGCGAACACGCCGACACCAGCGCGCCCGCCGGCGCGCCGGTGGTCAGCGAAGCGCTGGTGGTCAGGCATGCGCACGGTATTCATGCGCGGCCCGCGGCGTTGATCGCGCGCATCGCCAAGGGCTTGCCTTACGAAATCGAGATTCGTGCGCGCGGCCGCGGCGCGCGGGCGCGCAGCACCGTGGCGCTGATGTCGCTCGGCGTTCGCGGTGGCGACGAGGTGGTCATCGCCGGGTTCGAGCCGGCGGCCGCCGCCGGCATTGCCGCCATCGCCGGAGCCATTCGCAATCTCGAAGTGGCGGCTCCGTCCGCGCTGGCGCCGCTGGACGGGGTGCCAGCCCGCGTTTTCCACGAGCCTGACTCGCTGCGCGGCGTCATTGCCAGCCGTGGCCTCGCGCTCGGCCAGGCGTTCTATCTCGTCGCCGCGGAGATTCCGGTGATCGAGGCCGGGCAGAGTGCCGGCGCGGAGCTGGCTGCTCTCGAACATGCGCGCGATGTGGTGCGCGCGCGGCTGTCGCACCTCGCGACGACGGCGGCGCCCACGGTGCGCGAGATCATGACGGCGCACCTGGAATTGCTGGACGACCCCGAACTCGTCGATGGCGCACGCCGCTCCATCGACGCCGGCAAGAGCGCGGCATTCGCCTGGCGCGGCAGCTTGCGCGCCAGCGCCCGCAATCTCGAAGGCACTGGCGATGCGCGGCTCGCCGAGCGAGTCGACGATCTGCTCGATCTCGAAACACAGGTGCTGGTGGCGCTCGACGGCTCTAAAGCGCCGGCATTCGAAGTTCCCCCGCGCGGCATCCTGCTGGCGCGCGATCTCACGCCGTCCCGGCTCATCGACATCGACACCGGAAAGCTGGGCGGAATCGTGCTCGGCGGCGGCGGGCCCACCTCGCACGTCGCCATACTCGCCGGCACGCTCGGCATTCCGATGCTGGTGGCGACGGGACCGGCCTTGCTCGATATTCCGGCGGGCACGCCGGTGGTGCTCGACGCCGAAACCGGCGTGCTGCGAACGAACCTGAACGCGCCCGCGCTCGCCGCGGCGCGAGCGCACATCGACCAGCGGCGCGTGCAGCGCGCGCTCGACATCGAGGCTGCGCAGGGCAATTGCCATCTTGCCAGCGGCGAACGCGTCGAAGTGTTGGCCAATCTCACCGGCACGGTCGACGATGCGAGGCTGGCGGTCGCGGAAGGCGCCGAAGGCTGCGGACTGTTGCGCACGGAATTCCTGTTCCTCGAACGCACCACGGCGCCAGACCGCGACGAGCAGGTGCGTTGCTACCAGCAGGTGGCGCAGGTTCTCGGCGCCCGGCCACTGGTGATTCGCACGCTCGACATCGGCGGCGACAAGCCCATCCCCTATCTACCGCTGCCACCGGAGGACAATCCGGCGCTCGGGCTTCGCGGTGTGCGCACCAGCCTGTGGCGGCCCGACCTGCTCGAAGTCCAGTTGCGCGCGTTGCTGGCGGTCAAACCCACTTGCCGCATCCTGCTGCCGATGATCACCGACGTCGCGGAGATTCGCGCCGTGCGCCGGGTCCTCGATGAGCTGCAAGCGGAGCCCGGCACGCCGCGCCCTTTGCTGGGAGCCATGATTGAAACGCCGGCCGCCGCGCTGCTCGCCGAACACATCGCGCGTGAAGTCGATTTCCTCTCGATCGGCACCAACGACCTGGCGCAATACACGCTGGCCATGGATCGCGGCCACGCGGAGCTTGCCGTGCGCATCGATGGTCTGCACCCGGCGGTGTTACGGCTCATCGACGCAACTTGCAAAGGCGCCGCCGTGCACCAGCGGCCGGTGGCGGTGTGCGGCGGGCTCGCCTCGGATCCGGCGGCCGTGCCGATCCTTCTGGGTCTGGGCGTCACCGAGTTGTCGGTGGTTCCCAATCTGATTCCGCAACTCAAGGGTCTGATTCGCGGCCTGAGCCTCGGCTCGTGCCGCAACACCGCGAGGCGTGCTCTCGCGCTCCAATCCGCGGAGCAGGTCCGTGCCACCGCGAGTGAGGTGGCGAGGTGAAAAAACTCATCTCGAAACTGCAGCCCATCGGGCGCGCGCTCATGCTGCCCATCGCAGTGCTGCCGGTGGCGGCGCTGTTGTTGCGCTTAGGGCAGGCGGATTTGCTCGATGTGCCGGCCATTGCCGCGGCCGGCGATGCGATCTTCTCGAATCTCGGACTTCTGTTCGCCATCGGCGTCGCGGTCGGACTCGCGCAGGAGAACCATGGGGCCGCCGGGCTCGCCGCGGTGGTCGGCTACCTGGTGGCCACCAACGGCGCCAAGGTACTGATCGACGTACCGCCGGATGTCACGGCGGCCATTCCGGAGCAGCTGAAAGCGCTCGCTGCCGCGGCATTCCGCGCCAAGGAGCTCGCGAAGCTCAGCGTTCCCGTGGGGTTGCTGTCCGGGCTCATCGCCGGATGGGCCTACAACCGGTTCAACGACATCCGCCTGCCTAGCTACCTCGCGTTCTTCGGTGGCCGCCGCTTCGTGCCCATCGTCAGCGGGTTTGCCGGTCTGTTCCTGGCGTTGGCATTCGGTTTTGGCTGGCAGTGGCTGGAAAGCGGCATGGACGCGGCCAGCCAGGCCGTGCTCCGTTCCGAGGAGATCGGCATCTTTGCCTACGGCGTGCTGAACCGCGTGCTCATCGTCACCGGCCTGCACCACATCATCAACAACATCGCCTGGTTCCTGTTAGGTGACTACAACGGCGTCACCGGCGACCTGAAGCGATTCTTCGCCGGAGATCCCAGCGCCGGCGCCTTCATGTCCGGGTTCTTCCCGGTGATGATGTTCGGCCTGCCGGGGGCGTGCCTGGCGATGTATCGCACCGCGACTCCGGCCAAGCGAGCCGCGGTTGGCGGCATCCTGTTCTCGATGGCGCTCACCTCGTTCCTCACTGGCGTCACCGAGCCCATCGAATTCGCGTTCATGTTCCTGGCGCCGGTGCTGTACGCGATCCACGCGCTGCTCACCGGAATCGCCATGGTGCTGATGCACGTGCTGGGCGTGCACCTGGGCTTCGGGTTTTCAGCAGGCCTGTTCGACTACGTACTCAACTTCTCGCTGTCGACCCGGCCCCTGCTGCTGGTTCCCATCGGCCTTGCTTACTTCGCGCTGTACTACTTCCTGTTCCGTTTCTGCATCCTGCGCTTCGATCTGAAAACGCTCGGTCGCGAGCCCGAGGCGGCGGTTGCGGTCCAGGTCGACCGGGATCCCAAGCCGGCGCTCGGCTGGATCCGCGCGCTCGGCGATTCGGCCAACCTGCGCGCCGTCGAGGCGTGCACGACGCGCCTGCGGCTGGTGTTGAACGACGTCTCGCGCATCGACGAGCTGGCGCTCAAGGCGCTGGGTTCGCGCGGCGTGTTACGGCTCAGTGACGGTGCCGTCCAGGTGGTGGTCGGCCCGATTGCCGATCAGCTCGCCTCGGAAATCCGCGCGCAATTACGGACGCCAGTGGTGGCGAGGGCGCCAATCTCGCAAATTGCCGCGGTGCCCACGCAATTCGATGCCACCGCGCTGCAACGGGCCGTGAAGGCGCTCGGCGGTCAGGCAAACATCCGCGAGGTTCGCGGCAACGCGAGCCGGCTGATGTTTGAGCTACGGGAGACGTCCGCGGTCGACGAGATCGCGCTTCGTCAGGCCGTTCGGGCCTTCGCGCGTCCTGGGCCGCATAGCGTCCACCTGGTCGTGGGCGAGACGGCACCCGCCTGGCTGGCGCGTCTGAAAGGTGCCACCGCCTAAGAATCGCACCGATTCGGCGCCCAAACAGGCCCCGGCCGCGTGCGATGCGCCCAGCCGACGGGAAAACGCGGCTGCAATGACACATCTCACTTTCAAACGAATCAGGGGCTTACTAAACTGCCGCCCAACAGCATTGGGGATCGCAGGCTGCTCCGGCTCAGCGCATACATTCCCAACCGAAACAACTCATTTAGTTAGGGCCGTCGTGCAACCTCCAGGGGTGCTCGAACGTCGTATGTCGGGGCCCCCGAAGGAATCAGGTAGTGATCAGCAAAACCAGTACTTTCCGCCACCTCGGCTTGGCGGCTGCCATCGTTGTTTCCGTTTTCAGTCTCGCCGGATGCGGCCGGGGCGCCAAGGGTGATACGCCTGACAAGGCCGCGGACACGAAGCTGCTCATTTCCCCCGAGGACATGCTCACCATCACGAGCAGCGCTCTCACTTCCGGGCCGTCGATCACCGGGTCGATCGAACCCGAACGGCGCGCCGATCTCCGTGCCGAAGTGTCAGCCGTGGTGCTCGGTGTACTCAAGGAAAACGGCGATCCCGTACACCGCGGCGATCTGCTCGTGCGACTCGACCAGACTTCGATACGCGATACGTTGACGGCCGCCGAAGCATCGGCGCGCGCCGCCGATCAGGCCTACGAACAGGCTGAACGCCAGTTCCAGCGCATGAATACGTTACGCCAGACCGGCGTCGTGTCCACGCAGCAACTCGAGGACGTGGAGATCCGCCGGAATTCCGCGCAGAGTGATCGCGCCGCGGCGAAGACCCGCGTCGTCAGCGCTCGTCAGCAGCTCGAGCGCACCGAAGTGCGCGCGCCTTTCGACGGCATCGTCAGCGACCGCAAGGTGTCGGCCGGCGATACCGCGCAGGTGGGCAAGGAGCTCGTGAAGGTCATCGACCCCGGCAGCCTGCGCTTCGAGGGGTTGGTCTCCGCCGACAGCGTCGGTGAAGTGCAGGCCGGACAGCACGTGTGGTTTCGCATCCATGGTTTTGCCGACGCGGAATTCACCGGCGTCGTGACGCGCGTGAACCCCGCCGCGAACATCACCACGCGGCAGGTCGAAGTGCTCGTGAAGTTCGATGAAGCGAAACAGCAGCCCAATGTCGCTGGCCTCTATGCCGAAGGTCGCATCGAAACTCGCAGCGCCGCAAGCCTCACTCTGCCCGGCGCAACCATCGTGCGTGAAGGCGACAACGCGTTTGCGTGGCGCGTGAAAGGTGGGAAGCTTTCGAAGGTGGTCGTGGTGCTGGGCGATCGCGATGCCCGCACCGGCGCCTTCACCCTGAAGAGTGGTCTGGCTGATGGCGACAAGGTACTCAGATTCCCCAACGCCACGTTGAGGGATGGACAGATCGTGCAGACCACGCCTTCCGCAAAGCCTGCGCTGGTCGTAGAGAAATAGGTCAGGGAGATTCAGCATGTTCCTCTCTAACTTCAGCATCAAACAGCCCGTCACGATGATCGCCATCGTCGTCGTGCTGATGTGCCTGGGCCTGCTGGCGCTCAAGAACTTGCGCGTGAACCAGCGTCCCGACGTCGACTTTCCCATGATGATCGTCACCTTCCCGTATCCGGGCGCATCGCCGGAGACCGTGGAGCGGGAGATCATCAATCGCATCGAAAAGCCGCTGCAGAGCATTCCGCAGATCTACGAAATTTATTCGACCGCCTCGGAAAGCAACGCGAGCTTCAGGATCCTGTTCGACTTCAAGAAGAACATGTCGGAAGCGGGTGACGAGATCCGCAACGCCATTGCTTCGGTGCGTTACAAGCTGCCGATCGAAATGCGCGAACCAGTGCTGAATCGCGTCGACATCAGCGCCGAGCCGATCGTCAATCTCGGCTTGTCGTCGACCAGGCAGACGCACGCGCAGATCTCGCGTCTCGCCGAAGACGTGTTGGCAGATCAGTTGCGCGGCGTGGACGGCGTCGCCACGGTCAACGTCGACGGCGCGCTGCAGCGCGAGCTGTCGGTGCTGCTGCATGCGCAGAAATTGCGCGAGTACAACGTCTCGGCCGGCGAAGTCGTCAACGCGCTGCGCGCGCAAAACACCAACGCGCCGGTGGGGCGGGTCAAGGGTGAACTCGACGAGCAGAACATCCGGCTCGTGGGTCGTATCGAGTCGCCGCTGGAGTTCAACGACATCGTGGTCAAGCGCCAGGGCAACGAAATCGTGCGCCTGGGGCAGATCGCCACGGTGGAAGACGGTTTCGCGGAACCCGGCAGTTACAGCCTGCGCAGCGGCGAGCCCAATGTCGGTTTGTCGGTAATCCGCTCGCGCGAAGCGAGCACCGTCTCGGTGGCAGCTCGCGTGCGCAAAGAGGTCGACGAGATCAACAAGACCCTGCCCGAGGGCACCAAGCTCGAGATCACCGACGATGGCGGCAAGGAGGCCGAAGACAGCCTCAATAACGTGATCGAAGCGTTGATCTTCGGCGCCGGCCTCACCATCTTCGTGGTCTACGCGTTCCTCAATTCATGGCGCTCCACGCTGATAACCGGCTTGTCGCTACCCACCTCCGCCATCGCCGCGTTCATCGCCGTCTGGCTGTGCGGATTCACGCTCAACTTCATGACCTTGTTAGGCCTGTCGCTGGCGATCGGCGTGCTCATCGACGACGCTATCGTGGTGCGCGAGAACATAGTCCGGCACATGGAGCGCGGCGAAGACCGGGTGACGGCAGCCCGCAACGGCACCGCGGAGATCGGTCTCGCGGTGACGGCCACCACCTTCTCCATCGTCGCGGTGTTCGTGCCGGTGGCCTTCATGGGCGGTGGAGCGGGTGAGTGGTTCCGGCCCTTCGCGGTCACGGTGGTGGCTTCCGTGATGGTGAGCCTGTTCATCTCCTTCACGCTCGACCCGATGCTGTCTGCCTACTGGGGCGATCCGCCGGACCAGGCGACTCGCGAACGCCGCGGCCTGGGCAAGCAATTTGCGCGGTTCAACGTGTGGTTCGACCACCAGGCCAACCGCTACGGTCGCGTCATCGGATGGGCTTTGCACCATCGCATCTGGATGGCGGTGGGCGCTTTCACGGTGCTCGGTGTGGCGCTGGCATATCAATTCACATTGGGAGGAATGGAGTTCCTCCCGAAGTCTGACTACGGCACGCTCGCCATCGAAGTGCGCACTCCATCGAGCACCAGTCTCGAATACGCGCGCAACAAAGTCGAGAAAGCCGCTGAACTCGCGCGCACCATGCCCGAAACCAAGAGCACCGACGCCCGCGTGAACTCGACCGGTGGGCGAGTCTGGGTCGACGTGGGCAAGAAGGGCGAACGCTCCCGTTCATTGGGAGAGCTCGCCACGGAGTTGCGTTCCAAACTCGTGCAGCTCGTCGGCGCGGAGTACGTGGTGCTCGACGATCTCGGCAATGGCGCACGCAAGCCGGTGCAGCTCCAGTTCTACGGTACCGACTCGCGCAAACTCATGGAACTCACCAATCAGTTCATGGACAAGGTGCGCGAGATCCCGGGAGCAGTCGATGTCGGTTTGTCGGAACAGGATCCGAAGGACGAGTTACGCATCGAACTCAATCGCGGTGTCGCGAGCCAGCTCGGCATTTCGGTGAACGACGCGGCGCAGACCCTGCGCGTCGCTTTTGCTGGCGTGGAAGTAGGTGACTGGGTCGATCCGGTGGGCGAGTCGCGTGACGTCGCCGTTCGCCTCTCTCCTGAAGATCGCCTCGACGCTTCCAACATCGAACACCTGCCGATCGCGGTGGCCGGCAGCGACATGATGGTCCCGCTCGAGCAGATCGCCACCATCACCATCGACAAGGGTCCGGCGCGAATCCAGCACTACAACGGCCGACGCACCGTGACGGTCTCGTCCAACGTGAAGGACGGTGTCGCCGCCGGCACCATCACTGACAAGGCGAAGAAGATCGCCGAGGCCATGGATTTTCCCGCCGGGTTCGGCATGGGACTCGGCGGCGCGTCGCGCGATCAGAACGAACTGTTCGCCGAGATGGGCATCGCGTTGCTCATGGGCATCTTCGTGATGTATCTCGTGCTGGTGATGCAGTTTGGTTCGTTCACGGCGCCGGTCGCCATCATGCTGTCGCTGCCGTTGTCGCTGATCGGCGTGGTACTGGCGCTGAACCTGACCGGCGGAACGCTCAACCTCATGAGCCTCATCGGCGTGATCATGCTCATGGGTCTCGTGGCCAAGAACGCCATCCTGCTGCTCGATTGCACGCGCAAGGAAGAAGAGCAGGGGATAGACAGGGAGGAGGCTCTGATGCACGCCGGTCGAGTGCGTCTGCGGCCCATCCTCATGACCACGATGGCGCTGGTTGCGGGCATGATGCCGGTCGCCATCGGCATGGGTGAAGGCGGTGAATTCTACCGACCGATGGCGTTGGCCATCATCGGCGGCACGATCGTCTCTACGCTGCTGACGCTGCTGGTGGTGCCGAGCTTCTACGACAGCATCGAGATTGCGCGCGAACGCGCCGGCATCAAGTTCCACGCGCGAGCCGCGCTCGGCAACGCGCTGGTGGCATTCCTGGCGACGGCGCTCGAGCTGCTGCTCACTCTCGTCTTCGTGCGATTTTTCTATCGCGCCACGCGTTGGCTGTTCAAACGCAGCACGCCCGGGGAACACCCGGTTGAACGCGCGGCCCGCGTCGTCGGCTTCGCGGTCCCGGCGGGGTTCGATCCGCGGCCGAAGGCGTGGCAGCATGCGCGCGGTACGCCGCGCTTGGCCTCGGGCAAGTCGCCCGAATCACTGCCGCCGCCGGATTACCTGCCGCCGACACCGCGCTTCGATCCCATCAAGGCCGGCTGAAGCGCCGCAAGGTCGAGGACCTGGCCTCCCAGAGACGCCAGGTCGGAGGCGTGATGCGTGGTGATGAGAACCACGTGTCGTGGCGCGATGGCCGCGATCATCGTGCGGAAGGCGTCGCTTGCGGCTGCGTCGATCTCATTCGTGGGCTCATCGAAAAGCATCACGGGCGGTCTCGCCGCGAGGGCGGCCGCCAACATCAGCTTGCGCGCGGTGCCTGCGGAAAGTGTGCCAAGTGGCGCGTCTACGTTCGGCGGCAGATTCAGAGCCACGAGGATCGACTCGGCCTCGTCGGGCGCGACGCGGCTCGCCGGATACAGCGAGACCACGAAGTCGAACAGCAGGCGAGCCCGGATCCACGATATGTCGGGCGGCATATTGGGCGCGAGAACCACGGCCGCCGATCGCGTCTTGAGCGGTTGATCGTCGAGCGTCAGCGTGCCTGAACGCGGTGGCAGGGTTCCGGCGATGCAATTGAGCAAGGAAGTCTTGCCGATGCCGTTGGGTCCGACGATGAGATGGACTCCAGCCGCGAAGTCCAGCGTGAGCTCCGGGAGCGCACCGCGTGACAGCACGAGCTGGCGCAAGCAGAGCAGGGGATTGTTCACAGCATTCCACCGAGGATGAGTACGGCCACGAAGTTCAGCAGCGGCATGAGCCAGGACGCGATCTGCCATCCGAGACGCGCGGCGATGACGCCGCCGGCAAACATCGTGCTGAATGTCACGGCGGTCGCGGGATGCGATTCGCCGGCATCGAAGTGCCAGGCCACCGCCAGGGCGGCGCCGAACAGCAAGATCGAAATGCCGTAGACGGGAAGCCGGATGCGCTGGACGAAGGCCGCCTGCCCAGCGAGAAAAGGCAGCTTGCTGAGCAGCGTGTTGCGCCAGAGCGCGGGCAGTGGATAGAGCGCAACGGCTGCCGCGGCGCCGACGAACACCAGGACGCGCGTCCCAGCCACGCCTTCGGCCCGCTGACTGGCCAGCAACAGGCAGGCGCCAAGAGTGCAGGCGATGAACCCCAGGCGGACCGCGACATTTGAACGCAACTCGTGGGCGAGAAACGGTAGCGCGAGCCCGCTGGCCAGCGCGGCCTGATATGCCAATCCACCGGCGCGCAAGGAACGCCGTGCTCGAGGGAGCGGGAAATCGACTAGATAGGACAACCACAACGCAAAGGCGGCAAGCGCGGCGATGGCGAGCCGGGAAGTGGCGAAAGCGAGGACTTGGCGAGTTTCGGCCCGCGTTGAGCTCAACACGAAAAGCAGGGCGAGGATGATGGCGGCGTTCAGCGCCTTGCCGCGCAGCAGCGCCAGGTTGGCGAAGAGGCTCACCGCGGCGAGCGAGGCGAGCGTCAGCTGCGCCTGGTGTGATTGCGCGGTGAAAGCCACCCACGCGAGCGGCGCCCAGAGAAGAGAATAACCCTGTATTGCAAAGAGCAGATCGGACCTGAGCTCGCTCGCCGGTGACACTGGCAGCGTGGCGAAGAAAACGCGCGCCTTCGGCATCAGCACCGCTTCGCGCAGTGCGCGCAGCAGCACGAAGGTGGCGCCCTGCCATCCGGCGACGACGGCGATGCGCACAGCCGCTTTTGACTCGGGGCTAACCAGCAGTTTCAGTGCCTCGGCTTGCACCAGCACGAACACCGCGAGCACGGCGAGGAAGCCGATGGGCAGTACGCCGGCATAGGCCAGGAGCGCCTTGTCGAGACCCTGCAGCCACGCCTTGAGCGTGAGCCTGAAATGCAGGCGGCGAAGCTGGTGGTAAGTCGGCGCCATGGGCTAGATCGACCCCGATCCCGATGATTCGTTCATCGCGGCATCACAAAGTTCGTCATCGGATACTAACTACGTTTTGGCGTGAGGCGGATCACCAGTTCGCCCGAGGTTGTTCCGGAGAACTTCCGCGGCTGGGATTGAGGTCCGAGGACATCGGGTGGTGTGAACTTGGTGCCGATCGAGGGCACCGCATGGAGAAACGCCCAGCCGACATCGGGCAGCTCGATGATGGGTTTCTCGCCGGGCGCGGGGTGATAGAGCCCGAAGAAGGGAACGCTGCTGTCATTGCGGAAGGTGACGTTCGCAGTACCCGTTCGCATTTGCAGCCAGTTCCATGCGCCGAAGAACCCCTCGAACTCGGGGTAGAGGTACGTCTCGCCGGGAATCGAACGCGAATAGCTCGTGGCGTGTAACCCGAACTCGGTGCCCGCCTGGCGGTTGTTCCAGACGCGATATGGCCCCGCGCCCGACCAGCGCTTGCCGACAACGTCCGACTCGGGGAATCCGAAAGACACGCCGAGGATGTCGGCGGGCCCGTCGAAGGCGATCTCGTAATTCAGCACGAGGTCGCCGCCGTGCAGCTTCCAGGTGACGTCACGGAGCGCCCCGTCGTACTGCGCGCGCGCGAGCACCCCCGGTGCGGGCGCGAGCTCGAGCTTGCGCAGTACGGAGTTGCCCGCGATGGCGTCGAAGCCGCGCGCGTTCGGCTGGCGCAACCAGGCGGTGAGGTGCGGGCCGTGCAATGCAGCTTCCCCGAGCTTGTTCGCGAGCCGCGTGAGTTCGCCCGTGGCGGTGTCGAACTCGAGCGTGAATCCGCCGGCCTCGACGGTCTGGCCGGACACGTGGATGGACGCGGAACTGGCGTCTTCGCCAGGCGATGGGTTGGCACTGCCTCGCGCCACCCACTTCCACAGTTCCTGGCCGCCCGGGTCGAGTACCGAGAACTCCAGGATGTCGTCAGCGGCAAGCTCGCGCACCTTCACCGGCAGCTGCCACGACCGACTCCGGTGCGGGGCCAACGCTGGCGCCGGCCCGCGACCTTCCGCTAACAACCGCGCGGGGTCGAGCGCCCCGGCTCCGGGCAGCTGCCAGGCGCGCCAGTGAATGCTGCATTTTGCGAGATCGGTGAAGTCGTATCGGTTCTCGATCTGCATGCTCAACGAACCGCTTGCGAAAGCGAGTTTGCTCACCTCGATAGGCGACCAGATTTCCTTCACCGCGAAGTAGCTGCCTTCCTTCTCGTGGTGCGCGCCGACGATGCCATCGGGCGCCGAGTTGCCCATGTTGTCGATGCGTCCGTTCTGATCGGTGCGTTCGATGCCTTCATCAGCAAAGACCCAGAAGAATCCCCCGGCCACCGTGGGACTGCGGCCCATCGCATCCCAGTAGTCGCGCAATCCCGCGCCGATGCCGCCGTCGTAGAGGCCGTGCAGAAATTCCGTCGGCATGAAGATTTCAGGGCCGGCGCTCAGATTCACCGTGCTGTCGTAGTTCTCGTAGTGATCGGTGTTGATGCCGCCGTGAATTCCCCAGGGATGCAGGACCGGCCGGCGCTGCGGATCCCATCGGTCGAACTCGCCGTCGTTCTCGAGGTTCCAGCCGCCTTCGTTGCCGTTGTCCCAGAACAGAATGCTCGGGTGATTCACGTCACGGCGCACGATCTGGCCGATGAGGCGCGCGCCAGTCGGTGTGTCGTAGGAGCCCTGCCATCCGGCGAGTTCATCGAGCACGTAGAGGCCGAATTCATCGGCTGCCTCGAGGAAGGCGGGATCGGGTGGATAGTGCGACATGCGCACCGCATTCATGTTCGCGCCCTTGATGAGGCGCACGTCGGCGTAGTTCTGCGCGCGCGTGAGCGTGCGCCCGGTTTTCGGATCAAAACTGTGGCGATTGATGCCCTTGAGCACGATCTTGTGGCCATTGAGATAGACGCCGTCGCGCGGCCGTACTTCGAAGGTTCGAAAGCCGAAGCGCTGCGTGAGCCGATGTATCTCGCCGGCCTTGTTCTCGAGCGAGAACCGCACCGAGTACAGGTTCGGTGCCTCGGCGGTCCACAGCGCAGGCGCCGGGAAGTTGCCGCTGAAGATGGCGGTGTCGCCGTGAATGAGTTCAGCATTCAGGACTTTGCCGAATGGTTTGCCGCTGGCGTCATATACCTGGGCGCGCGCGCGTGCGCCCCCAGGTATCACGCGATTGAGATGCGCGCGCGCGTAAAAGGTGCCGTCCGCGCGCGCGTCGATCGCCGACCAGACGATGTGATCTCGCGGCCGGGCCTCCAGCCATACCGGGCGGTAGATGCCGCCGAAAGTCCAGTAGTCGCCGCGGCGCTCGGCGCGGTTCACGCTCGTATTGCTGGATTCCTTGGCGACGATGACTTCCAGTTCATTGCGGCCGGGCTTCACGAGTTTCGTGATGTCGTAACTGAATCGATAGAAGCCACCCTGGTGCGTGGGTCCGGCGGATTGTCCGTTGATGTTCACGGAGGTGTCGGTCATCGCAGCTTCGAACACGATGTGAATGTCGCGGCCGTCCCAAGCGGCCGGAACCTGAAACTCGCGCCGGTACGTGCCGATTTCCTTCGGGATGATCGGGTCGTCGTCGGGTTTTCCGCGGCCCTGAGTGCCGTAGTAGTACGCACCGAAGCCCTGTTGTTCCCAACACGAGGGGACGATGATGCGGCTCCATTTTGTCTTGTCGGGGTTGCTGCCGCGCCCGGCGTCGAGCTTGAACTCCCAGTAGACAGGCGCCTCGCGGGCATCGCCCATGCCGGAGAGCGGCAATATCTGCGTCACCTCGGCCATGGCCATTGTGGCCGATGCCAGCAGCGATGCGCCTAACAACACGCGCGAAAGCAGGGTGTTTCTACTGTGCATGGGCAGTAGCGTAGCAACCCTGCCGGCCGAGCCGTTTACTTTCGCGTGTACGCGAGACACTCGATGGCCGCCAATCCCCACTGCGCGGTGGCATTGGTCGACACGCCGGGAGCCTCGTCGACCGGATTCAGCACGCCGGGTGCCTCGATGCGATTCGACGTGAACTGCTGCCTCGTGCCGTAGCCATTGTGGCCCTCGGTGAATTCCTTCCATGCCCGCTCGGCGAGCGCGGCGTCTT
The DNA here is from genome assembly GCA_039930985.1 of Pseudomonadota bacterium. Taxonomy (GTDB): domain Bacteria; phylum Pseudomonadota; class Gammaproteobacteria; order Steroidobacterales; family Steroidobacteraceae; genus CADEED01. Next base: position 12,814 of record JBDTSV010000093.1, on the reverse strand, counting down.
TCTTGCGATGTGCCGCGTAGGCCGTGAGCCGCGCGTGGCCCTGTTCGAGGTTGATCCGCCCGAACGCTTCGCCGAGTACCGCTTTCTGCAGTTCGTCGGAGCCGTTGTAGAGCTCGCAGTACTGCAGCCAGGCGCTCTCGAATTGGGGCACATCCAGCAACTCGATGAGCTCGGCGCAGACCTCGGGCAGTCCGAACGCCGCTGACAGGTGCGACACGTTCAACTTCGGATCCCTGGAAATGTCGAACGCCCCGGTCACGAGATTCATGCGCTCACCGCCGGTGAAGAATCCTTTGGGCTGCGCGGCGATGGTCTTCATGCTTGCCACGAGGCGGTCGCGCATTTTTGGATCGCGCGTGCGTTCCCACTCGGTGAGCCAGGCGCCGGCCTGGGAGCCCCAGTCGGTGCCGAATCCCAGATACGCGAAGTCGCCGTTGGGGTTTTCGGCCTGCCGCTGATCCGCTCCCGGCAACTTGCGCGTCGCGAGCACGGTGCGCAGCGTGCGTGCCGCGTCGATCTGTTCGCGCATGAGGTCGCCGACGCGCTCATCGCCCGTGAGGTAGTAGAAGTAACGGCGATTCAGCGCCGTGCTGATGCGCAGTTGTTTGGCAGAACAACCCCAGTGCATGACGTTGTGGCGCGAACCGAGCGGCGCGAAACGCCCGATGTGATGGACGTCGACTTCGCCGGTGTGGCGTGTCATTGCCTCGGCGAAGCGATAGGTTTCCGGGCGGCCGGAGCGCAGAAAATACAGCCACAACCACAGGTCGGTGGCGAGCTCGGAGTTGTCCCAGGCAAAGCCGCCGACGTCGTAGCGCCAGGTGTGACGGTCGAAGTCATAGGTGTGCATGACGTCGCCGTAGTTCCAGAATCCATACCAGCCGCGCTGATCCTGCTGGCCGCGATAGAAATCGAACATCCAGTCGAGCCGCTGTTCGAGCTGGGCGTGTTCGGGCGCCGTCTGCGACGGCAGCGAGAACGAGTGACCGAAGACGCCGGAGTCGAACGAGGTCTGCGGCGTCGGCACCATGACGGCGGGTTCGCGCAGCGCGGTGGCAAGTGCAACCAGTCGTTCGCGAGCCGGTGTCGCCGGCAGCATCCACAGCAGAAGTTCGCTGGTGCGGGCGACGCCCATCGGCGTGCCGAAGCCAGGTTCGTAGTCTTCGTAGGTGATCTCGAGACCGCCCTTGGTCTGTTTCTCGTGCGTGTCCTGGCCCATGCCATCGTGATAGAAGCGCAGGTCCATGGGAGTGGCTTCCGGCGCCCACACCCACAGCGTGACGGTAGCTAGAGCATCCTGCGCATGGCGGATGTCGATCTGCGCGGGATGGCTCTGCCAGAAATTGCGGATGCCGAAGGCCACGCCGCCGGCGGGCCCGCCCACATACCCCAGGCCGCTGGCACGATGCCCTTGCGCGGAGTCGAGCCACGCATGACCGTCGGCGGTGCGCTTGCGGATGGTGAAAGAGTTGGCATTGGGTTGCAGCAGCGTCCAGTCACCGAACGCCGGAACGTACTGCAGCAGGTTGCCTGCGACGGGATTGATGGACGGCGCGGCGAGTCCATCGATCTGCGCCTGGCGCGCCGCCTGGCCCGTGTCGCGGCGCAGTCCCGTGAGCCCACGCACCGCCTCGGCAAACAATCCATCCTGCTCGCCGACGAAACGGACGTGGCGATCGTGCAGCGCATCGGTGAGCGGTGTCGAAAAGCGCAAACCGATGCCGCGGATGAAATCCGTCGTCTCATCGCCATCGAACACGACGGTGTGCAGCACGCGCAGCGCCTCGCTGCCGGCGTAGAAATACAGGCGCAACGTGAATGGTAGCCAGCCGCGCTGCCCATTGGAATGTTTGCCTTCGAGCTTCACGACCGCGCGCGCCGGACCACGCTGTTCGACCGTGACCTTCTCCAGTGCGCTCTCGAATGCTTCCTGGCGCACCTGCGCATCGCCTTCGGAGGCCGTGCGATCCTGGCGCAACAGCAACAGCTTGCCGTCGCGCAACGCTTCGCGGCCGTCGCGCGAAATCGACTCGATGAGGTTCGTGCCGGCGCGCGGCAGGCGGCACACAAACATTCCGGTGTCGATCTCGACGCCCGTCGCGGATTCTTTCACTGCGACGGTCGCGACCGGCTTCGCCGCGCTGCGTTGCGCGACGACTTCGAAGGGGCCATTGCCGGCGTCGGCGCTTGGTGCGAGCGCGTGCGCAGTCCACTTGAGCGACCCGTCCGGCCAGAAGGCGAGCGGCCAGCTCTGCACAGGCAGCAGCTTGTTGTCGGTGCCACGCAGCGCGAAATTCTTCGCTTCGCGTTGTTTGCCGCGCGGCCAAGGGGTCCCCCAGGTAACGCCCTGCGCGATCGCGCTGGCATTGCCGTCGAGCCAGCGCACCCATGCACCGGCACCCGGATTGATCATCGACAGGCTGGGTGAAGGACTTCCGTTGCTTTGGCTCGCGATCGCGCCCAGTGCGGCGGAAGTGGCGACGGTATTGGAAATGAATTGCCGTCGCGAAATGCGCTTCTTCATCGTCATCCCCCTGGGCGAGCGTCCTGCTCGCGAAATGCTATCGATCCTGATCGAATATGCATGATGTTGATTGAATCTACAAAAAGAGCGGACGCATGAATCTGAAAAGCGGCCGCGTCCGCGTGCTGCGCGAGGGCGACTTCAAAGGACGTGGCGGCGGGGTACCGGGTGGGGCGGCGACGCTAGTTAGATAAGAGCGTCTGTCATATGTCAAATCACCGGGTGCCTTTTTAACAGTTGCGCAGGATCGCGAGCCGGATCACGTTCAGCCTGTCCGGATTCTGTAACCCTCGCTTTGGGAAACCTCTTCGAGAAAATCAGGGAATGGACTCACGTTCGTCCACTTTGGCCTCGGCATCGTCAGATACAGGCCAGACGACCATCCGCGCGTCTGTGCTCAATGAACAGGTCATTGAGGTCGCGCCTGGCTGGGTCGCAAATCTAGAGCAGGCATTGCCGCATGCGCGTTATCGCGCCATTGCGCTCTACGACGCGCGCGGCGAAGTTCTTCACTGCACCTCCACCGATTTCGGCATCGAATTCCGCCAGGCACTCAACGACGCGCTCGATGCGTTCGTACTGGGCGCGGCGCGCGAGTCGCGCTTTCTGCGCGGCGAAGGTACGCGCGCGGCCGTCATGCTGGCACTGCGTGACCTGACTTCCGCGTTGCAGGGTGTGTGCCTGCTGGTGGTCGAAGACTCGCCGCTCGAGGACGAAGATCCCGCGTCCCGCTTTCTGACCCCGGCGGTCACGACGATTCTTGCCGACATCGCCTCCGAAGTGGCCCAGACCCTCCACGCCATGCCGCGCGCGAAACCGCCGAAGCCCAAGGCTCCGGTGCCGCTGCCGCTCGAAGCCGTATACGCGCAGATTCGCAATCAGGAAGTGGTGCTCCGGGTGCAGCAGCTCGTGCGCTTGAGAAAGGCCGAGGGTGTGCGCCGCTACGAAGTGTTGCTGCGCCACATGGTCGACGGTGAAGAGACCTCGCCCGAACGCGTCATGCAGACCGCGGCCAATCACGGCCTGGCGTCGATGATCGACCGCCGTGTGATCGGCGAGCTCATCAGCTGGCTGCATCGAAACCCCAGCGTCTGGAAAAAGGATCCGCCGTCTTTTTCAGTGAATCTTTCCGACTCGGCCGTCATCGAGCCGCATTTCATCAGTTTCGTCGAAAGCTGCCTGCAAAAGGCTGCTCTGCCGCCGGGGCTGATAGGCGTCGAATTCTCGGAACGCGTCTGTCTCACGCATCCCGATCAGGTCGTCCCGGCGCTCGACGTGTTCGGGCGCATCGGCGTCCCGGTGGCGATCGATGATTTCAACGTGGTCGGCGCGGGCATGCCGATTCTCGATCATGCGGCCGTGCGGCTATTGAAGATCGACGCCGACCTCACGACGAATGCGTTGCAGCACCGGCTTACGCAGGCGCGCGTGGTTGGTCTTGTGCAGACGGCGAAAGTGATGGGATTGCAGACCGTGGCCAAGCGTGTGTTAGGCAGTGATCACAGCAACTGGCTGACCGCACTCGGCGTCGATTTCGTGCAGAGTTTCGAGGCGTCGCCGCCGGTGGCGCTCGACAGTTTGTTAGGCCTGCCGGCCACAAAAGAAAACACTTCCCAGGCCTGACGACCAAAACGAAAAACGCCGGCGAAGCGCCGGCGTCCGTGAAATCTTAGAAAGAAATCGAGCTAACTACCGAGCGGTGTAGGCGTCCATCATGAGGCCGGTGCCGCCGCGCGAAACGTGCGCGACCACGGCGGTGCGGCGATGCAGCTTGGTGACCGCGCCCAGGTTGATGGCGAAGGCCAGTTCAACCTGCTGACCTTTGCGCAAACCCAGGTTAGTGGTTTCAACGAACACTCCGGTGGCGGAAAGATTGATGGCGCGGCAAAGTTTTTTGCGGCCATGTGGCGTGGTGATGTACACAGTTGTGCGCGCGCGGTGCCTCGTGTGCAACCTGCGCTCTACAGACTGAATCCCCGCCGTCGTCGTTTTGCTCATCAGGCTCTCCTGCAGGGATTATTGCCTTGTGAGATGGGTCTTTGAACCGAACTGAACTTAATGGGTTTCGCTAAAAATTTCACTTCTTTGGTTTACGACATACCGCGGGTGGCGTCTGCCACCCGAAGGCGGATGAAGACCGGGCAGTGATCCGACATTTTCCGGCGAAGCGCGTCTTTTGGCCGGAAAAGCGCACGTCCGAACGAATCCTTGACCAATCCTTGAGCCATCTGGCGCCCCAGGATGATGTAGTCGATGTAGCCGCTGAAGGTTTGCGAAGGCATGCAGTTTTGAAAAGCTTGTCCTTCAGCCGTGTTGACAAGGTCGGCGGCAGGAGGATCGCCATCGTCGATGTCACCCCAGAGCGAGACGCCCGGCGGTTCGCGTCGCAGGTCGCGGTTGAAATCGCCGAGCACGGCGAAGGGCTTGTGCTCGTTCGCCTGGGCGTCGATCCAGTGCTCGAGCGCTGGCACCTGGCGCGCGAGTTCGGCGCAACTGGCCTTGGTCGAGTCGAGCGGATCGCGCGCGCAGCCGGATTTCAGGTGAACCGACAGGAGCCGGAATTCCTGCCTGGTACCCGGAAACACACGCATTTCGACGCCGCGCCGCACATCGTCGTTTATCGACAAGTCGCCGACGTCGGGTGCGCACGAGAAAGGCACGCCGGCCCGGATCGCGAAACCGTTGTTTTGCACGGCAACGCGGCCGGAGAAACAGAATTGATAGCCGGGGAATAGCAGACGCGCTGCCTCGGCGCCGTCGACTTCTTGCAACGCGACGATATCCGCATCCAGCGTTCGCGCCTGTCGGCGCATCGCGGCGATGTCTTCACCGCTGCGCGCGAGCTCGTGTGCCACGTCGCACGGCACCGCACGTCGGGCGCCGTCACGCGGGGCATCGGCGGGCGTGCAGGCCGGAGTGAGGGCGCGCATTGTTTCTGGCGTCATGAACCATTCGAGATTCCAGGTGGCGATCTTCAGATCCGCGGGTGCGGCATGCGCGAGGCTCGCGAGCGATACCAGCACGGAGAAGACCAGGACGGCGCGCTTGTTCATGCGCGCAACTATCTCATGCCGGGAACGCGAGTGTTACTTCCAGCAGTACCGCGCGCCGCGCGTACCACTGACCGCGCGGCGGCCGCGCGCATCGACAGAGAAGGCGAGGCAGTCCTCATCGGCCTCTTGTGCGCCGCCGGGCGCAGGTGTGGCGGTTGCAATGTAGGTCTGGCCATCTGTGGCAACAGCGACCGACAGCCGGTACCGATTTGCAATGCTCGCCGGCATTGCGAGGCCGCCGGGTGGCGCGGCGAAGATGTTGCCTGTGTATGTGTTGTGCCGCTGATAGAACGATTCTTCGGCACCCTGAACCTGCATGAGCGCGGTCATGGCTTCGGTGCGATTGATGCGCAGCAGGTACTGGCGATATCCCGGCAGCACGAGCGCGCCGATGATGCCGACGATGACGAGAACGATCAGGAGTTCGAGCAGGGAGATGCCGCGCGACATGTGCGTGACATCAACACAGTGGCGCTCATCGACGTGAGGCGCGAAAATGCCCTAACGCGATACATAATCGGCGCCGCCTGTGACGGTTGGGTACTTGGCCGCAGACGTCCTTGCATTGGCGGGTCCGCGCACCCATATTTCACGCGCGCCACGGGCGCGTATCAGGGAGTCCCATCATGGGTTGGATTTTGCTTGCCGTCGTTGTCGTCGCCATCTGGTTTGTCGTCTCGCTCTACAACCGCCTGGTTGGCGCGCGAAACGGTTACAAGAATGCTTTCGCACAGATCGATGTTCAGCTCACGCGTCGCTACGACCTGATCCCGAACCTGGTCGAAACCGTCAAGGGCTACATCAAACACGAGCGCGAGACGCTCGAGGCGGTCATCAAGGCTCGCAATACCGCAATGAGCGGACTCAAGGCCGCCGCCGCCAACCCTGGTGACGCCGCTGCCATGACCGCGCTGTCCGGCGCCGAAACGCAGCTCGGTGGCGCGCTCGGCCGCATGTTCGCGCTGGCCGAGGCCTACCCGGATCTCAAGGCCAACCAGAACATGATGCAGCTGTCCGAAGAGCTCACCTCCACGGAAAACAAGGTCGCGTTCGCCCGCCAGGCGTACAACGACTCCGTCATGAGCTACAACAACCAGCGCGAAATGTTCCCCGGCAGCGTCGTCGCCGGCATGTTCAACTTCACGCCGGCCCAGTTGCTCGAAGCAGCCAAGCCCGAGGCACGTGAAGCGCCGAAGGTCAGCTTCAGCTAACTAGATGGATTTCTACGCCCGCCAGGAAGCCGCGCGTCGCACGACGCGCTGGCTGCTGGTCGCGTTCCTGATTTCCGTCGGACTGGTGATCATCGCCATCGACGCAGTGGTCGTCGTGCTGGTCGGTGCCTCCGAGCCCGGGCGCTCGCCGGCGGGCGCTGTGCTGATGACCAGCATCGTGGTGCTGGCGATCATCTGCGGTGCCAGCCTCTTCAAAACGCTTTCTCTGCGCGCCGGCGGTGGGGTGGTGGCGCGCTCTCTGGGCGGGATACGCATCGAAAGAGGCACCGGCGACCTCGCGCTCAAACGCCTGCACAACGTTGTCGAAGAGATGGCGATCGCTTCGGGTGTGACCATGCCCGAGGTTTACGTGCTCGAAAACGAAGACGGCATCAACGCCTTCGCGGCGGGAAATTCGCCCGCCGATGCCGCCATCGCCGTGACTCGCGGTGCCGCCACACGTCTCAACCGCGAAGAGCTCCAGGGTGTGGTGGCGCACGAGTTCAGCCACATCCTCAATGGCGACATGCGCATGAACCTGCGCTTGTTAGGCTGGGTCTTCGGCCTCCTGGCCGTGGCCATCGTGGCGCGCATCGTTCTGCAAAGCTCACCGCGTACTGGCGGTCGTGGTCGCAAGGATGGCGCCGGGGCACTCATGCTCGCGGCTCTCGCCGTCATGGTGCTGGGCTATATCGGGGTGTTCTTCGGGCGGCTGCTGCAGGCGGCCGTCTCGCGCAATCGTGAGCGGCTTGCCGATGCCTCGGCGGTGCAATTCACGCGCAATCCGGTCGGCTTGTCTGGCGCGCTTCTCAAGATCGCCGGCTTGAATGCGGGTTCGCGACTGGTCACACCGGAAGCCGAAGAGGTCGCGCACATGCTGTTCGCCGCGGGTCTGCCGCGCCTCATGGCCACGCATCCGTCGCTCGAAGAGCGGCTCAAGGCGCTGAACCCGGCGTTCAAGGCGAGCGATCTGCCGGCGCTGGCGGCCGACGCCGCGCGCGATGCGGACAGGCAACGTGCCGACGACGCGGGACGCGCACCGCGCTCGCAGCCCGAGGGCGCTGCCGCGAGCGCATTCGCGCCGCTCCGCGAGCACAGCATCGGCGGCTCGGTGGCGCACGATATCGCCGCGCTGGCCGGCACCATTGCCAATGAAAACGTGCGTTACGCCGAAACCGCGCGCGTCGCCATACCGGAAGGGCTGCGCGAGTTCACCGAGTCCGCCGATCACGCTCGCGCGCTGGTCCTCATCGTGCTGGTCAGCAAGGAGCCGGACGTGCTTGCCGCGCAGCGGCGCATTCTCGTGCAGGCGTACGGCGAGGAATTCACCGCGCGTGTGCTCGGCATGCAGGCACTCGCCGATTCGCTGACGCCCGCGTTGCGACTGCCGGCCGTGCAGCAACTGTTTCCCGCGCTGCGCCGGCTTTCGCTGCGCGAGCGCCAGCAATTGCGCGACGTCGTCGCCGCGCTGGCCAACGCCGACTCGCGCATCGACGTGTTCGAGTGCTGTCTCACGCTGCTGCTGGCCGCGAGCCTCGATGAACTCGAAGCCGGCACGTTGCATGGCAACGCCTCGCTGTTACAGGAGGTCGAGGCGGTTCACACGCTGTTCGCCATCCTCGCCGCGCAGGGCACGGGCGAAGACGCGGTCGCGCGCCGCGCCTACGAAGCGGGGATCTCGGTCGTTCTGCCCGAGCACCGGCCGGCGTACCGGGATGTCGCCCAATGGCCGAAGGCGCTGGGCGATGCACTGGCCCGCCTCGCCAACCTGCGGCCATTCGCGAAGAAGGTCCTCATCGAAGGCCTGGTACGGTGCATCGCGCACGACCAGAAACTTTCGGTCGAGGAAGGCGAGCTGCTGCGCACCGTGTGCGCGGTCCTGCACTGCCCGCTGCCGCCGATACTCGCGCCGCACGCCGCGGCCGGTAGTTAGCGCGTCAGAAGACGCGAAACGGGCGCAGCCCGGTATCGCGGATCTGGATACGGTACGCACCCAGCTGGAGCGGCCGCTGCGCGCGGCGCGCAGCGCCGCGCGGGGTCACGACGAACATCTGTGGAGACTGGCGCGCGTCGGCGCGCACAGAAGTTTCCGCCACCGAGAATTCCTCGAGGCGCAATGCAAGATTTGAAATATTCATGACAGCTCCTTAGTACCGCGTTTCCTGACTTTGGTTTCAGGGCGACTGTACGGAGCGTGGTTTGCACGCCGATTAACGCCGCGCGAAGGTCGCGTGACACGTGTATGGAAGACGGGAACTTTTCCGAGCCGCGACCCGCCGAGGGTCGACTAGCTATTCGGACAGGAACCGGCCGATGGCCGCGGCGAAGGGCTCGATGTCCACCAGGAACGCGTCGTGGCCCTCGAGCGAGGCCAGCGGCACGAACTCCGTGGCGGTGCCCGCGGATTCGAAAGCCTCGGCAATGGCGTTCTGCTCGGTGATGGTGAACAGGATGTCCGACTCGACGCCGATCACCAGCGCGCGTTCCGCGGCGGCGCGCTTGAGCGCGCCCGCTGGCGTGCCACCATGTGCCGACAGGTCGAAACGATCCATCGCGCGAGATAGATAGAGGTAGCAGTTCGGGTCGAACACCGACACGAACTTGTCGGCCTGCGCATTGAGGTAATCCTGCACCGCGAACTCCGCCGCGAAGTGCGCGCGGCCGGGCGGCAGCGATTCATTGTTGCGCTCGGCGGCAGGACGGCGCCCAAAGCGGTGTTTCCACTCCGCCGCCGATCGGTAGGTGATGGTGCCGAGCTTGCGAGCCAGTCGCATGCCGGTCGTCGGGCGGATGTCCCCGGAATACTGGCCTTCCTGCCAGTCCGGATCGGTGAGGATGGCGTCACGCTGCAGCGAACGCAGCGCGATAGCGAACGGCGATGCCGCCGGGCTGCCCGAGATGCTCACCACGCGGCGAGCGCAACCCGGAAACTGCGCGGCGAAAGCCAGCACCACCATGCCACCGAGCGATGCACCGACCACTGCCGACAGCTTTTCGATCTTGAGCGCGCGAATGGTTTCATAGCCGCCGCGCGCGATGTCCTCGACCGACAGGTCCGGAAACTCCAGGCGATAGGCGAGGCCGGTTGCGGGATCCACCGAGGCAGGCCCGGTGGAGCCGAAGCAGCTGCCCAGCGAATTGACGCACACGACGAAATAGCGCGTGGTGTCGAGAGCCTTGCCGGGACCGACCATGCGCTCCCACCAGCCGGGCGCCGCATCGGCGGGCGATGAGGCCGCGTGGGCCGAAGGCGATAGCCCGGTGAACAGCAGGACGGCGTTGTCACCCGCCTCGTTGAGCTCGCCCCAGGTTTCGTAGGCAACGCGGCCGCCGCGCAAGGCTCCGCCGCGCCAGAACGGAAATGGATCGGGCAGGCGAAGCAGCTTTGTGGCCGGGCTCAAACTCACCTCAGCCAGCTCGGAATTGGCTGCCGCGCGCGAAACATTCGGAATCTTTCGGCGCGGCAGCGCGTTCACGACGGTTCAGGGTCGCCGCCGTCGGCAATGCCTTCGAACAGGGGGGTGGATAGATAGCGCTCGCCGGTATCGGGCAGCATCGCCAGTGTGACCGAGCCCGGACCCGCTTCGCGCGCCACCTTGAGCGCGGCGGCGAACGTGCCGCCACTCGAGATGCCGACGAAAATGCCTTCGCTTCTCGCCAGCGCACGCGCGGCTTCGATGGCCTCGACGTCGGTGACCGGAACGATGCGATCCGGGACGTTCCGGTTGAGCACCGCCGGCACGAAATCCGGGGTCCAACCCTGGATCTTGTGTGGCGCAAACGGCTTGCCGCCTAACAACTGTGCGGCTTCCGGCTCGGTGGCGATGATCTTGACGTCCGGGCGCGTGAGCTTGAGCACTTCACCCACGCCGGTGAGCGTTCCGCCCGTGCCCCAGCCGGTGACGAAATTGTCGAGCCGCTTGCCGACGAAGTCCTGGATGATTTCCGGACCGGTGGTGTTGCGGTGATACGCGGGGTTGGCGGGATTATCGAATTGGCTGGCCAGGAACCAGCTGTGCTTTTGCGCGAGCTCGGCGGCCTTGCGCACCATGCCCTGGCCGCGCTCAGCGGCCGGCGTGAGAATCACCTTGGCGCCGAGCATGCGCATGATCTTGCGGCGCTCGATCGAGAAGGTTTCAACCATTACGGCGACGAAGGGATATCCCTTCGCGGCGCACACCATGGCCAAGGCGATACCGGTGTTGCCCGACGTGGCTTCCACCACCGTCTGGCCGGGTTTCAGCTTGCCGGTGCGCTCCGCGTCTTCGATGATGGCGATCGCCAGGCGATCCTTGACCGATGACAGAGGAGTGAAGAATTCGCACTTCACGTACATCGTCGTGCCCGCCGGAGCGAGACGGTTGATACGAACGATGGGAGTGCGGCCGATGGTGCCGAGGATGTTGTCGTAGAGCATGGTGCCGGGACTCTAGGCGGGTATCTGCACTCAAGACGAGCCCGGGCTTGGAATAGCCATATAACAGTTGGTTATGCTGCCGCTCACATGACGGAACGATTGCAAAAATTGCTGGCGGGTGCGGGCCACGGTTCGCGCCGCGGCATCGAAGAGTGGATTCGCGCCGGGCGGGTGACGATCAATGACCGTGTCGCGGCACTCGGCGACCGCGCCACCATCGCCGATCGAATCTGTCTCGATGGCAAACCGCTCGATCTCGGCGGCCGACAGGAATCGGTGGAAGTGCTGCTGTATCACAAGCCCGTCGGCGAGGTGACCACGCGCAGCGATCCCGAAGGTAGGCCGACCGTGTTCGATCGCCTGCCCCCACCCGGGAGCGGGCGATGGATCGTCGTCGGTCGGCTGGACGTCAACACTTCCGGATTGCTGCTGTTCACCAACGACGGGGAGCTCGCCCATCGGCTCATGCACCCCTCGAGCGAGATACAGCGCGAATACCTGGTGCGGCTGCGCGGCGCGCCCTCCACCGAGGTGCTCGAGCGCCTGCGCCGCGGCGTCGAGCTCGAAGACGGGCCGGCCAATTTCGATGCCATCGAGACCGAATCGACGGAAGGCAGTCACAGCTGGATCCGCGTGCGCCTGCACGAAGGACGCAATCGCGAGGTGCGACGGCTGTTCGAGCACGAAGGGTTCGTGGTAAGCCGATTGAGCCGTATACGGTACGGTAGTATTGAATTGCCCCGTGATTTACGCGCCGGAGCATTCAAAGAGCTCGCGAGTGCCACGATTGCCGAGCTGTCGCGGCTGGCGGCCGCGACCTCGGCGGCACCTTCACCAACGGCCGAGTGATAGCCTCCGCCGCCATGAAAACCTGGCCACTCATCGTTGCGTTCTCCACCGCGGTGGCTGGTATCGCCCGAGCCGAGGTGCTCGAAGTGCACGAGACCAGCTTCGTGGTCGAGGCGGTGGTGATGGCGGAAGCGGCTCCGGCGGCGGTTTATCGAAGTCTTGTCCGGGTTTCGCAGTGGTGGGACCCAAAACACACGTGGTCGGGGTCAGCAAAGAATCTGAAGCTCGAGCCCAAAGCTGGCGGCTGTTTCTGCGAGGCGCTGGCCGGCGGCGGTTCCGTTCAGCACGGCCGCGTTGTTTTTGCCCAACCTGGCAGGCAGCTGCGCATCGACGGCGCGCTCGGACCGCTGCAAGAGATGGCGGTCACCGGGGTACTCACCTTCAAAATGGCTCCCGATGGTCCGGGGACGCGAGTCACCTTGACGTATCGGGTTGCCGGCGCGCTGACCATGGACTCGGCGAAACTGGCCGCCGGAGTCGATCAGGTTCTGCGTGGCCAGCTCGATCGACTGCGAACCTTCGCAAGCGGGGCCCCGGCTGGGCCTTGAGACCCGCCGGGCACCCTATATAGATGAGTGCCGTCATCGGGCGGCGAGCCGGAGCGCTGGCGGCGCGATTTGGAGTCTCGCAATCCATAGCAAAATGCGCGCCAAAGTCGTTGACTCCCCTCGGGGTCGAAATCAGAATACGCGGCTCGTTTTTCCCGGGAGGGGTACCCAAGCGGCCAACGGGAGCAGACTGTAAATCTGCCGGCTTACGC
>JBDTSV010000092.1:0-10608 GCA_039930985.1 Pseudomonadota bacterium | reverse complement strand
TTTCAAAAACCCCAGCATGGAACCCGGCAAGAGCGTTAAGCCCGCGCCAGGCCAGATGGGGCCGGGCGGCGCGAGCACTGCGGCCGTCAATCTGGGCGGCGGTCTCGATGCGCCCAAGACTTCTCTGAAGAAGACCGATGCGATGGGCCCGACCATCATGACCTCGCCGGCGTCGCCCATCGACCTCAAGACGGAAGCGCAAAAGGCCGCCGAAGCAGCCGAGGCGCAGAAGCTGCTCGAGAAGAAGCAACTCGACGCGCTCATGGCCGACCTGAAACAGGCGATCTCCAAGAGCCAGGCACTCGAGCCTTTCAAGGACCAGCTGCTGCTCGACATCACACCCGAAGGTCTGAGAATCCAGATTCTCGATGCGCAGAACCGGCCGATGTTCGATATCGGTTCTTCGCGCCTGAAGAATTACAGCAATGCCATCCTGCGGGAAGTCACCGGCTATCTGAAAACCGTGCCTAACCAGATCAGCATCACCGGTCACACCGACGCTGCGCCGTACGCAGGCGTCACGGGCTTCACGAACTGGGATCTCTCCACCGACCGCGCGAACGCCGCGCGTCGGTCGCTCGAATCCGCCGGCCTGCCGACGACGCGAATCTCGCGGGTCGTCGGCATGGGCTCGTCAGTATTGTTCGACAAGGCAAATCCGCGCAGCGCGGTGAATCGTCGCATCAGCATCGTCGTGATGACACGCGAAGCGGTCGAGGAATCGATCAGGACCGATCTGCCGAACGTGTCAGCCGACGCCACCGCCACGCCGATCACCGATGCGCGCGTGATGCCGGATGTGTCGATCAGCCATCAGGCGTCGTTCTCGATTCCCGGTGCGAAGGAGAAACAGGCTGAACCGGCTCCCTCAGTGGCTTCCGGGAAGCCCTGACCACCCTCGAGAAATAACACCGGCAAATCAGGCCGGTGAGTCTGGCAGGCTGAAGTAGAACGCGGCGCCCTGATCCTCGCCGCCGTCGACCCAGACCTTGCCACCGTGCCGCTCGACGATGCGGCGGACGATCGACAGTCCGACTCCCGTGCCTTCGAACTGGTCGGCGCTGTGCAGGCGCTGGAACACGCCAAACAACTTGTTCATGTACTTCATGTTGAAGCCCACGCCGTTATCCTTGACGAAACACACCAGCGTGTCGCCATCCATGCGAAAGCCGATTTCTATGCGCGCCTTCGCACGTTCGCGCGTGAACTTGACGGCATTGGAAATGAGGTTCACGAACACCTGTTGCATGAGTCCTGCGTCGACCTGCCAGGTGGGGAAATCGGCAATCACGAATTCGATGTCACGGCCGGCGCGTTCGGTGGCCATGTCGGCGATCACGCGCTGAACCAGCTCGGCAAACCGCACGGGCTGCTTGTGCAGCGCCTGGCGGTTCAGCTGCGCCAGCCGCAGCAGGTCGGTGATCAGTCGGTCCATGTGCGCGGCACCAGCATTCACGTTCTGCAGCAGCCGGCGTCCTTCGTCGCTCATCGTGCCGCTGTGTTCGGACAGCAGCGACTGCGTGAACACCGTTACGGCGCGCAGCGGCGCGCGCAGATCGTGCGATACGGAATAGGAAAACGCCTCGAGCTCGCGATTGGCGATCTTCAGTTCTTCAGTGCGTTCGCGCACGCTTTCTTCCAGGCGCTTCTTTTCGATGCGCAACTGGCGCACGGCGAGCGCGCGTTCGAGCACCGGCAGAGTGGTGGTAAGCCGGATCGGCTTCTGGATGTAGTCGAGAGCACCAGCCTTCATCGCGGCAACCGCGGTTTCGAGCGCCCCATGTCCGGTCATGATCACTGCCACCAGCGTCGGGTCAATGAGCTGGGCTGACTTCATGAGATCGATGCCGTTGGTACCGGGCATCTGCAAGTCGGCTAACAAGAGGTCGTAACTGCGTTCGCGCATGGCCGCCAGTGCTTCGGCCGGCGCCGTGAATCCGTAGGTTTTGTAGCCCTCGTATTCCAGCGTGTCACAGAGCGCACGCATCGACGCCGGCTCGTCGTCGACGATGAGCAACGTCTGTTTGTGTTCCGGCTGTGCTTCGGCAATGTTCGAATTCACGTATCCGTCACCTGTGTCCCGGTCGTTCGGCCGCCAGCTCTGCTACTGCGTAGGTGAGCTCCCTAGCTCCTTGTTACGGCGTAGTCTCCGCCCGCTTTAGCACTATTGCCAAATGCCTAGGGCTAACTCTCAGTGCGGCCGTGTAAGAGAAATCCGACACGCATCTGCGCGTTTTTTCAACCCCCCATATCTAGCTACTGAGTAGGCTCCTACATGTCTCTGCGGGTTGCGTCACACGCTGAACTCCGGGAGTGGAATAGGTTGGGTTTATGTGCAACGGAGGGGGAAATGTTCCGTTGCAGGAACTAAGAGATTATTAGCGCCGCCTTAAGGGTGGCCGGCGGCTAACTAGTCTCGGGGAAGCGCAAATGCAGCCGGTCAGAGTGGTTCTCGTCGAAGACATGCCGATGGAGGCGGAAATTGCCGTCCGTCAGCTCGAAGCGGGGGGCTTCTCGTGCAACTGGAAGCGCGTGGATTCGGCAGCCGTGCTCCGCACTGCGCTCCTGGAAGCGAAGCCCGACCTGATCCTCTCCGACTTCACGCTGCCTGGATTCGATGGTCTGTCGGCGCTCGAGATTTCGCGCGAGCTCGCGCCGGACACGCCTTTCATCTTCCTCTCTGGCACCATCGGCGAGGAGCGCGCCATCGACGCGCTGCAGCGCGGGGCCTATGACTACGTATTGAAGACCAACCTGGCGCGCCTGGTGCCGGCGGTGCGCCGCGCCCTGAACGACGCGTCCATCCGTCGCGCCCGTGTCTCCCTCGAGCAGCAGTTGCATGACATCGTCGCCACTTCGCAGGACTGGATCTGGGAACACGACCGCGACGGCAAGTTCACTTTTTGCAGCGACTCGGTGCGCAGCACCCTCGGCTATTCGCCCGAGGAGATAGTCGGCACGAACGCATCGCAATACATACATTCGGAAGATTTGGCGGCGCTCGACTTCGCGATGCACACGCTTGGACCCAACCAGCGTACCGCCACCAATCTCCAGGCCCGCTGGCGGCACCGCAATGGAAGCTACCGCTGGCTCGAACGCAACATGCTGGCATTGCTCGGCGACAACGGGCGGGTCGTTGGCTATCGCGGCAGCGAGCGGGATTTCTCCGAACGCCGGCGCCAGGAAAAGCACATCAGCCGCCTGACGCGCGTGCTCAAGATGCTGAGCGGCGTGAACAGCGCCATGGTGCGCATCCGCCAGCGTCGCGAAATTCTCGTCGAGGCCTGCCGCCTCGCGACCTCGGTTGGCGGATACGCAAGCGCCATGGTTGCATTGATCGAGCCCGGCACGCGGACCGCACGGCCCACCGCCTGGTCGGGCAGTGTCGACAGCCAGAGCGCGCAGCAGCTTACTTTCAGCATCGCCGATTCCGCCAGTGAAGACTCGAGCGTGCTCGGCCGCGTGTTGCGCACCGGCGTGTCGATGGTTTGCAACGACCTGCAACAGCTCGACATGAGCCTGGTCGCGCGCGCTTCACTCATGGACTCCGGATTCCGCAGCGTGGTCGCCTATCCGCTGCTGGTCGACCGCACGCCGGTGGGCGCCCTGATGCTCACCTCTTACGACGTCGGGGCCGTGGGTGACGAAGAGTCGCGCATGCTGCGCGAGCTGGTGGCCAACCTGTCGTTCGCGCTGCAATACCTTCACAAGGAAGACGAGGTCCGATTCCTGTCCTATTTCGATCAGCTCACCGGTCTCGCCAAACGCGGGCTCTTTTGTGAGCGGCTGCTGCGCGCACTCGAACCGCGCATCGGCCGTCGCGGTACGCCCGCGGTTGCCGTGCTCGACATCGAACAACTGTCATCCATCAACGACTCCTTCGGCCGTCACGCCGGCGACCTGCTGCTGCAGCAGGTCGCCGATCGTCTCAAGCGGCACATGGACACGACCGAACTACTGGCGCATTTCGGCGGTGGCACTTTCGGTCTCATCATGGAGGCGGCCGGCGACGAAGACGAAGCGGTGCATTGGTTGCAGGAGCAGGTGACGGAAGTTTTCCGTGCGCCATTCGTGGTGGATGGCCGGGGAATTCCGGTTGACGTGAAGTGTGGCTTCGCGCGCTATCCTGACAACGGCAACGACGCCAACGCACTGGTGCAGAACGCCGAGGCCGCACTGCGCAGCGCCAAAAGCACCGGGGAAAAATACCTGCCGCATCGCCTCGAGCTCAGCTCGGCGGTGGTTTCGCGCATGACCATGGAGCATCGCCTGCGGGCGGCGGTCGAACGCCAGGAGTTCGAGCTTCACTATCAGCCGAAAGTCGATGTCAAAACGCGCAGCGTTCGCGGACTGGAAGCATTGGTGCGCTGGCGTGATCCGGAAGCGGGCCTGGTGATGCCGGGCGCCTTCCTGCCGCTGATGGAAACCAGCGGACTCATCGTGCCGCTCGGCGACTGGATATTGCGGCAGGCCGCATCGGACCTGCGCCGCTGGCAGGGCGCGGGCCTCTCGCCGGGACACGTGGCGGTGAACATATCTCCGATCCAGCTTCGCCGCCGCTCGTTCGCCGATCACCTGCTCGACATCGTGGGCGAGTGGCGCGACGAAAGCATTGGTCTCGATATCGAGATCACCGAAGGTGTATTGATCGACGACGTGAGCTCGGCCGTCTCCCAACTGCGCGTGCTACGGCGTTCCGGTGTGCGCGTGGCCATCGACGATTTCGGCACCGGCTATTCGTCGCTTAGCCGGCTGGCCGAGTTGCCCGTGGACATGCTCAAGATCGACCGCAGTTTTGTCGCCGGACTCTCCGCCAGTGGCACGGGACGAACAGTTGCCGAAACCATCATTGCGCTCGGCAAAGCTTTCGGCATGACCACAATAGCCGAGGGTGTGGAGACGCCGGAGCAGTTTGAAATGCTGGCAAAAATGGGCTGCGACCAGTCACAAGGTTATCTGCATGGCCGGCCGATGTCGGCGGCCGACATCGAGCCGCTGTTGAGGAACGGCAGTACCTCGGGCACCTACCTGGCCATCCAGCCGAACCCGAAGCCAACGCCAATGGCCCGTCGCGGTTGACCGGGCACCGATAACTTTTTTAGGGGAACGCGGCGGGCCCTGAGTGATCTACACTTGTGCGCGAAGAGCGCGCCACGTCAGATCGGATACGAACTTGCTCAAACAACTTTCCCGCGCACGCCTCACTTGGCTGGTCGCGATCGTCCTCGTAATACTGTTTTTCATCTATCGATACGCGACCGGCGGCTCTGACGCCCCCGATTATCAGACCGTCGTCGCCGAACGCGGCAACGTCGTTTCCCGCGTGAGCACCTCCGGAAGCCTGCAGGCGGTCGTCACCGTCGACGTAGGCAGCCAGGTCTCGGGTCGAGTCCAGGAATTGTTCGCCGACTTCAACTCGCCGGTGAAGAAAGGCGAGTTAATCGCCAAGATCGATCCTTCGCTGTTCGGAGCTTCAGTGGTCTCGGCGGAGGCCAATGTGACGGCAGCTCGCGCCAATGTCACGCGTCTGACGGTCACCGCCGAGGATGCCGAGCGCCAGGCCAAGCGTGCCAGCGAGGTGTACGAACAGCGCCTCATTTCGGAAACCGAACGAGATAACACGGTGGCCACCGCACGCGCCGCGCGCGCCTCGGTCGATCAGGGACAGGGCCAGCTCGCGCAGGCACGCGCGGCGCTCGAGACGGCACGCACCAATCTGCGTTACACCGACATTCGTTCACCGACCGATGGCGTGGTGATTTCGCGCGCAGTGAACGTCGGCCAGACGGTTGCCGCTTCGCTGTCCGCGCCCGTCATCTTCACCATCGCGCAGGACCTGCGGAAAATGGAAGTCCACACCAATGTCGCCGAATCCGACATTGGCCGCCTGAAGCCGGGCATGCGCATCTCGTTCACGGTGGATGCATACCCGGGCGAGCCGTTCCGTGGTTCCATCCGCGATATTCGCAATGCCGCGCAGGTGGTGCAGAACGTCGTGACCTATGACGCCGTCATCGACGTGGCCAATCCAGACCTCAAGCTCAAACCCGGCATGACCGCCACGGTGAGCATCGTCACCGACCGTCGCCGCGATGTTCTTTCCGTTCCCAACACGGCGCTTCGCTTCCGGCCGGAAGGAGCACCGGTCGCGGGTCCCGCTTCGGCGGCGCCCGGCGGAGCCCAGGCCGGTGCCGGCGAACGCCGCGACGCGGGTCAAGGCCAAGCTCAGGGTCAGGGCAGTGGTCAGAACAAGTGGCGTCGAGACCGGGCCCCTGAATCCGAAGGTGACGACGCGGCGCCCGCGGCAATCGTGAAGCGTACGATTTACGTGCTGGTCGACGGCAATGCGGCGCCGCGCGAGGTCACCACGGGTCTCACCGATGGGCGAGTGACGGAAGTCACCGGCGGAGAGCTCAAGGAAGGCGAGGCGGTCATTGTTGGAATCGCCGGCCAGAACAACGGCCAGGGACAGCGCGGTGGGCAGCAGGGCCAGCGCGGCCCACGAATTCTTTAGTTAGCGCGGCTCATGGCTCTCATCGAACTGCGCAACCTCGGCAAGATCTACCAGTCCGGCGACACGGAGTTCGCCGCGCTGCATGACGTGAATCTCTCGATCGAACGCGGCGAGTTCGTGGCGATCACGGGGTCGTCCGGGTCGGGCAAGTCGACCCTGATGAATATCCTCGGTTGCCTCGATTCGCCGTCGCGTGGCAGCTATCTGCTCGCCGACAAGGACGTCGCGAAACTCTCGCGCATCGAGCTCGCGAAGGTGCGCAACGAATTCATCGGCTTCGTGTTCCAGAGTTTCAACCTGCTCAAGCGTACCTCGGCCGCCGAAAACGTCGAGTTGCCACTCATTTACGCGAAGGTGCCCATTGCCGAACGCCATCGGCGCGCCAAGGAAGCGCTCGACCGCGTCGGGCTTTCGCATCGCGCCGGGCATCACCCTTCCCAATTGTCAGGCGGCCAGCAGCAACGCGTGGCGATCGCGCGCGCACTGGTCACGAACCCGCCTCTCATCCTCGCGGATGAACCCACGGGCAATCTCGATTCGGTCACCACGATCGAGATCATGAAACTGCTGTCGGACCTGCAGGTTTCCGGCATGACCATCGTGTTTGTCACGCACGAGCCCGACGTCGCGGCCTACGCCGCGCGCAAGCTACTGCTCAAGGACGGTGGCGTCGTCAGCGACGAACGCCAGCAACCTGTGTGCAAGGAGGTTTCATGATTTCCGCCGGTGAAACTCTGCGGCTCGCGGGAATCGCGCTGACGCGCAACAAGATGCGCTCCTTTCTGACCGCGCTCGGCATCATCATCGGTGTCGGCGCCGTGATCTTCATGCAGTCGATCGGCGAGGGCGCGAAGTCGCGAGTGCGCGCGCAGATAGAAGGTGCCGGCACCAACATCGTCATGTTGTTCTCGGGTTCGAGCCAGGGGCCCGGTGGGCGCGGCGGCCAGGGTTCGCAACCGACGATCACGTGGGAGGATTTGCGCGCGATTCAGACCGAGCTGCCCTCGGTGGGCGCGGTCGCGCCGCAGATGAACGCCAGTCAGCCGGTGATCTCGGAGACCAATACCTGGAACACGCAGATCACGGGCACGACGCCCGACTTCTTCACGATTCGCAACTGGCCGGTGTCGAGCGGCGCGATGTTCACGGCGTCGGACCAGGCGGGTGCCGCGAAGAATGCGGTGATCGGCCAGACGGCCGCGGAGAATCTGTTCGGACCTGGCGTTGACCCGATCGGCCAGATCATCCGCATTCGCGACGCGCCGTTCACGATCATCGGTGTGCTCGAACGCAAGGGTCAGAATGCGATGGGTTCGGACCAGGATGATGTCATCTTCATTCCGATGTCGACCTTCCAGTCGCGCATGCAGCGCGGACTCGGCAAGTTCGTGCCCGGCCGGATATTCGTGAGTGCCGTATCGCCCGAAGCCATTCCGCGCGCGCGCCAGGAAATCGGCGCGCTGCTGCGCGAGCGCCATCGACTCGGCCCCCAGGACGAAGACGATTTCTCGACCAGCAGCATGGCGGAGATGACCAGCATGCTCACCTCGACGCAGGACACCGTCACCAGCTTGCTTTTCTCGGTGGCGCTGGTCTCGCTGCTCGTCGGCGGCATCGGGGTCATGAACATCATGCTGGTGTCGGTGACCGAGCGCACGCGCGAGATCGGCATTCGCATGGCCGTCGGCGCGCAGCCCGCGGACATCATGGCGCAGTTCCTCGTCGAAGCACTGGTGCTTGCCGCCATTGGCGGGGCGCTGGGCGTCATTTTCGGGGTGGGTTTCGGTTACCTGCTGGCTAGCAAATTCGGCTGGACGATGGTGACGCGCACCGGAATCGTGGTGGCGGCGCTGGCGGTCAGCGCTGGCGTGGGCGTTGTGTTCGGACTCTATCCAGCGCGCAAGGCATCGCGCCTCGACCCGATCGAGGCTCTGCGGTACGAGTGAGCCGCGTCCCCATTTGCTAGCAAATGAGGAATGTCCCCATACTCGCGTCCCTTCAATCAGAACGGATTCGATCGCCATGAAAAAAGAGAACGCGAGCTCTTTGCTCATCTCACGCCGCGCCTTGGTCAAGTCTGCGGCTCTCGGCGCCGCGGTCGCACCTTTGATCATCCCTTCGCGCGCATGGGGCGCGAACAGCCGCATTCGCGTCGGCCAGATCGGCTGCGGGCGTATCGCGCAGGGGCACGACATGCCGGGTGTCATCAAATCCGATCTCGCCGACTATGTCGCAATCTGCGAGCTCGATTCGAAGCGGCTCGCCGATGGCGTCAGGATCATCGAGAAGTCCTATGCCGACCGTGGCATGAAAGCGCCGCAAATCCGTACCTTCGGCAACTATCGCGAGTTGCTCGCACGCAAGGACATCGACGCGGTGGTCATCAGCACGCCAGATCACTGGCACGCGGAGCTGGCACTGGCCGCCATCGAATCCGGCAAGGATGTCTATCTACAGAAGCCCTTCACCATGACGCATGCCGAGGGCGTGATCCTGCGTGACGCGGTCAAGCGCTACGGCCGCATCCTGCAGGTCGGCAGCCAGCAGCGGTCATGGGAGCAGTTCCGGCGCGCCGCGGAACTGATCCGTTCGGGCCGCATTGGCAACGTGCAGCGCGTGGAAATCGGCCTGCCCATCGACC
The DNA here is from genome assembly GCA_039930985.1 of Pseudomonadota bacterium. GTDB lineage: Bacteria > Pseudomonadota > Gammaproteobacteria > Steroidobacterales > Steroidobacteraceae > CADEED01. Next base: position 1,450 of record JBDTSV010000092.1, on the reverse strand, counting down.
CGACCGCACCGGATGCGCCACCCGCGGGAGTTCCGCAGAATCTCGATTTCGGCCAGTGGTTAGGCCCGACGCCGTTCAAGTATTACACCGAGATGCGCGTGCATCCGCAGGCGGATTACAGCCGGCCGGGTTGGCTGCGTCACGAGGCGCATTGCCTCGGCATGATCACCGGCTGGGGTTCGCATCACTACGACACCATGCACTGGGCGTTGCAGTACGAGAACACCGGTCCGAGCAAGGTATTCGGCAAGGGCGAGTTTCCGGATCCGGAGCGCATCTGGAACGTGCACGGCGCGTACGACGTGACGCTGGCGTATCCGAACAACGTCACTGTCAATGTCTCCGACCAGCACAACACCGGCCTCAAGTTCATCGGCGACGAAGGCTGGCTTTGGGTCACGCGCGAAGGCACCGGTGCCACCTCGAGCGATCCGCAAGCCAAGGGCGCCAACCTGCCGCCGCTCGCGGCCAGCGATGAAAAGCTGCTGGACCCGAAGGGGCTCTCGCATACCTTGCCGGTCAGCAAGTCACACCACCAAAACTGGCTCGAGAGCGTTCAGTCGCGCAAGCAGCCGCTGGCGCCCGCGCATGTGGCCCATCGCAGCAACAGCGCCTGCATCGTCAGCTGGATCGCCATGAAGCTGGCTCGTCCGCTCGAGTGGGACCCGAAGGCCGAGCGGTTCAAGAACGACGACGAGGCGAACGCCATGCTCACACGCGGCGAGCGTTCGCCATACGGCGCAGTGCACCTCGCCAAGGCATGAAGATTCGTAACGAGTGAGCGGCCGCCTTCCTGGCGGCCGCATTTGCGTGCGTCACGGGTCTCGCGAACTCGCACGTTCAGAACAGGGGCCTGCACTGCTTCGGAGCCGGTTTTTCGCGCACGCGTCGCCGCGGTGCAGATTGTCATGCGATCGCGGCAAATCTCCCGGGTATTTCCTGCATGAATCTTGCAGAGTCCCGATCAATACAATCCGCGAGGCGAACCTTCCGTGAGCCCACCCGTAACCAGCCTCCCGACAATCGGCGCCGCAACGTCCCCACAGATCGACGAAGACCGCACTGCGTTGAGCAAGGAGGCGCTCAAGCATTCCTTTCTCGACAATCTCTTCTATATCCAGGGAAAGTTTCCGGCGCTCGCCACCAAGACCGACTACTACATGGCGCTGGCCTATGCGGTGCGCGATCGCATGCTGCAGCGCTGGATCAGCACGGCGGCGGCGTACACGCGGCAAGGCTCGCGCACCGTCGCGTATCTCTCGGCCGAGTTCCTCATGGGACCGCATCTCGGCAACAACCTCATCAATCTCGGCATCTACGACACCGCGCGTACCGCGGTCGCCGAGCTCGGCCTCGATCTCGAAGAGTTGTTAGCCCACGAAGATGAGCCTGGCCTCGGCAACGGTGGCCTCGGCCGCCTGGCCGCCTGTTTCATCGACTCGCTGGCGAC
>JBDTSV010000091.1:0-6527 GCA_039930985.1 Pseudomonadota bacterium | reverse complement strand
AGGTTAGCACCAAAGGTACTTATAGTTAAACGGATGTCTTCATCTTCGACCATGTCGGACAGCCCGTCCGAGCAAAGAATGAAGATATCGCCCTTGTCGACCGGATGCTCCTGCACTTCGACGTCGACCTGGGGCTCGACGCCCAGAGCCCGGGTCACATAGTTCTTGTTGGCTGCCCGCTGGGCCTCTTCGGGAGAATAGAACCCGCGATCCACGAGTTCCTGAAGCAACGAGTGGTCCATCGTGACCTGCGCAATCTGACTACCACGCTGCCGATAGAGGCGTGAGTCGCCCACGTGCGCAATGGAGATGCGATTGTCGTGGAACAGAGCGGCGACGACGGTCGTGCCCATGCCCTCGCATTCGGCCTGGGAACGCGCGGTCTGGTAGATGATCTTGTTGGCGCGAGTGATCGCATCGCGCAGCACGATGGACGGCCGCGTAAGTCCGGTGGCGCGATCCAGTGAGCCGAGATCTTCGCGCCCCAGACCTTCGCGAACCAGGTTGGTGATGGTCTTGACGGCGATACCGCTGGCGACTTCGCCGGCGTTGTATCCGCCCATGCCGTCGGCAAGGACTAACAAGCCCACGTCGACATCGGAGGCGATGGTGTCCTCGTTGTGCTCACGAACGCGACCGGTGTCGGTCGAGCCAACAAACGTGAGTTTGCCCTTGAGACTCATCGGCAAACCCCGGCGAGCCTGTGTTTTTCAGCGTGTTGTTCGATCACACCAATGCTCAATGCTCAAAAAGAGTCCCTTACGGCCGCAATGCGCCCGTAGCCTTCCCCGCAGATGCCATAACCTACCGCAAGCGTGGGCGAGAGCCGGGGCAATAAGTCACACTTCGCCGCAAAGCGCACCGGCAAATCAACGACCTAGGGATGCAATGCTAATGGGAATGGGCGCGATGTGCACCGGACTACTGCACACTAGGTATCTCACTGGCTCCAGCATCCTTCAAGGCATGAACTTCGTCACGCTTTCAGAAGCCCTCGTTTCAGGAACTTAGGATGGCCAAACCGGCAATCGTATTTGTGTGCGCCGACTGCGGTGCTGAAACCCTGAAATGGCAGGGCCAATGCCCCCAGTGTTCGAATTGGAACACCCTCGAACAGCGCTCGGTGGTGCGTCGCCCGGCCGGCCCGGCGACGGCCGGCTCCCCGCCCGTCGCGGTCACCGATCTGGCCCCCGACGAACTGCCGCGCCTGAAAACCGGCATGGATGAGCTCGACCGGGTGCTAGGAGGTGGACTCATTCCGGGGTCCGTGACCTTGCTAGGTGGAGAGCCGGGAATCGGCAAATCCACGCTGCTCCTGCAGCTGGCAAATCACGCCGCGCGCGCCACGCCGACGCTTTACCTTTCCGCCGAGGAGTCCGCGGCGCAGATTGGTCTGCGTGCCCGGCGTCTCGGCGTCGCGGGTTCACACTTGCGCGTCGTCGCCGATACGGATCTCGACGCCGTTATGGCGCGGGCGCGGGACGAAGCCGTCCGGCTGCTCATTGTCGATTCGATTCAGACCGTGCAGCTCTCGTCGATCGGTACGGCGGCCGGCGCCATCACGCAACTCAAGGAATGCACGGCGCAGCTGGTGCGCTTTGCCAAGAACACGGGTGTCTGCGTGATCATCGTTGGCCATGTGACCAAGGACGGCGCCATCGCAGGTCCACGGGTGCTCGAGCACCTGGTCGACACCGTGCTGTATTTCGAAAGTGACGCTTCCAGCCGTTTCCGCAATGTTCGAGCCACCAAGAACCGTTTCGGCTCGGTGGGCGAGCTCGCGTTCTTCCACATGGGCGAGTCGGGTCTGCGCGAGGTGCGCAATCCGTCGGCGATTTTCCTGGCGCGGTCCGGCGCGCCGGCGCCGGGCAGCGTCATCGCGGTCACCCGTGATGGACGCCGACCGTTGCTGGTTGAACTGCAGGGTCTCGTCGATCGCATGCGCTTCGGTTCGCCGCGACGCGTGGCCCAGGGACTCGATGCCCAGCGCGTCGCCATGTTGTTAGCGGTCATGAACCGTCACGGTGGAGTCAGCCTGCAGGAGCATGACGTGTTCGTGAATCTGGTGGGCGGGCTCGAAGTCACCGAGACGGCCTGCGATCTGCCGGTCGCGTTGGCGCTGGCGTCGAGTCTCGCTGACAAGGCCATCGCCCAGGACCTGGTGGCCTTCGGCGAAATCGGCCTCACCGGCGAACTGCGTCCGGTCGCCTACGGCGAAGAACGCCTGCGCGAAGCGGCCAAGCAGGGGTTCACCACCGCCCTGATTCCGAAGGACAACGCGCCGCGCACGCCCATTGACGGCCTGCGCGTACGCGAGTTCACGCGTATCGATGACGTGCTGAACGCCGCGCTCGGCTGATCAGTCTTGAGCCGGCGCCGGCGCGCGGCGTGCGCGCACCGTGCGGATGGTGTTTTCGCCGATCTGCACCACCTCGAAAAGATAGTCGCCGAGTTCGACCCGGTCGCCGGCCTCGGGCAGGGTTTCAAGTTTCTCGACCAGCAGGCCGTTGAGCGTCTTCGGCCCGTCGACCGGCAACTGCCAGCCGAGCGAGCGATTGAGCGCACGAACGGTGGCGCTGGCATTGACGATGAACACGCCGGGCGCTTCACGGTGCACGTGTTTGTGCGTCACGGTTGCCGGATCGGTGGTGAATTCACCGACGATCTCTTCGAGGATGTCCTCGAGCGTCACGAATCCCTGGATGTCGCCGTACTCGTCCACGACGAAGCCCATGCGCCGGCGATTTCGCTGAAACTGGTTGAGCTGGACCATGAGCGAAGTGCCGTCGGGGACGAAGTACGGCTCGCGCGCACGCGCCAGCTCGATCAGGCGCTCGCGGCTCAGTGTGTCACGCGCCAGTTCCTGCGCCACGCGCTTCATGTGGATGATGCCAATGAGATTGTCGAGCTCGCCTTCGTGGCACGGCAGACGCGTGTGCGGCGTCTGGCGCAGTTGGTCGAGAATGTCTTCCCAGTTGTCGTCGACATTGATCGAGGCGATGTCCTGGCGCGGAATCATGATGTCGTTGACGGTGATGTGTTCGAGATCGAGGATGGACAGCAGCATCTGCCGGTGGCGCGTCGGAATCATCGGCCCCGCTTCGGCGACCACTGAGCGCAATTCCTCGGGTGACATGGTCTGGCCGCTCTCGTTCACGGTCTTCACGCCGAGCAGGCGCAGCAAGCCATACGCCGCCTTGTTGGTGAACCAGCTGATCGGCGTCATCACGAAGACCAGGGTCTTGTAGATGTAGGTGGACGACAGCGCCACCGGATCGGGCCGCAGCGCGGCGTAGATCTTGGGCGCGAGCTCGCAGAACACGATCATGAACACCGACAGCAGCGCCATGGTGACGGGTATCGCGTGCTCGAACTGCGTGCGCTGCGCTAACAACGTGGCAATTGACGAGGCGGCTACGCTCGCGAGCGCGAGCAGCACCAGGTTGGCACCGAGCCAGCTGTCGGGTTTGGAAAGGAGCGCATCGAGTGCCTTGGCGGTGCGCTTGCCGGCCTTGGCGGCGGCGCGAATCTTGTAGCGGTTGGCCGACAACATCGCCACTTCGGTGCCCGACGAGAACGCGATCAGCAGCAGCAGGACCACGAGCGCCAGCCCAAGGATGTAGGAGGGTGCGTTTTGCATATGCCCGGTAGTTTAGGGCTTTATAATCCGCGTCCCATGGCACTTTTTGAAAATCTGACGGCACGGCTGTCACGCACCGTCGACACACTGCGCGGCCGCGGCCGCATCACCGAAGAGAACGTCGGCGAGTCCCTGCGCGAGGTGCGCATGGCACTGCTCGAGGCCGATGTCGCGCTGCCGGTGGTCAAGACCTTCATCGAGCGCGTCAAGCAGAAGGCTCTCGGCGCCGAAGTCACCGCCAGCCTGTCGCCGGGCCAGGCGTTCGTCGGCATCCTGCACAAGGAACTCGTCAGCCTCATGGGCGGCGAGCCTTCTTCAACGAAGAGTGGGCGCTTCGAGTTGCGCGCACAGCCGCCCGTGGTGGTGTTGTTAGCCGGCCTGCAGGGAGCGGGCAAGACCACCACCGCCGGCAAGCTCGCACGCTGGCTGATCGACTCGCACAAGAAACGAGTGTTGTTAGTCAGTACGGACGTCCGGCGACCAGCCGCGATACTGCAGCTGCAGCGACTCGCCGAGCAGGTGGGCGCGGGCTTTTTCCCCACCGATGGCAAGGACAAGCCGGCGAACATCGCCCGCGACGCGCTCGAAGCGGCGCGCCGCGGCGTGTACGACGCGCTCATCGTCGATACCGCCGGCCGGTTGCACGTCGACGCCGAACTCATGGAAGAGATGAAGGACATCGAGCGTGCCGTGGAAACGCACGAGCGCCTGTTCATCATCGACGCCATGGCGGGCCAGGATGCGGTGAACTCGGCGCGCGCCTTCGGCGCGGCGCTGGATCTGACCGGCGTGATTCTCACCAAGGCCGATGGCGACGCGCGCGGTGGTGCCGCGCTCTCGGTGCGCGAGATCACCGGCAAGCCCATCGTGCTGGTCGGCGTTGGCGAAAAACTCGATGCGCTCGAGCCGTTCGATGCCGAGCGCATGGCCGGGCGCATCCTCGGCATGGGCGACGTCGTTGCCCTGGTCGAGCAAGTCCAGAAGCAGGTCGACGTCGAGGAAGCGCAGAAGCTCGCCAAGAAGGTCGCCAAGGGCAAGGGATTCGACCTGGTCGATCTCAAGAGCCAGCTCGAACAGCTGCAGAAAATGGGCGGGGTCGGTGCCCTCATGGACAAGTTGCCCCAGGCGGCCACCCGGGGGGGGAAGCTGCCGGCAGACGGGGGCGACAAGGACGTCCGCCGGCAGATCGCCATCATCAATTCCATGACCCGTAAGGAACGTCGCAATCCCGGCCTCCTGGATGGCTCGCGCCGGCGCCGGATCGCCGCCGGGGCCGGGGTTCAGGTCCAGGACGTCAATAAGCTCATGAAGCAGTTCATGGAGATGCAGAAAATGATGAAAAGCATGGCCGGCGGGCGCATGAAGCGCATGCTGCAGGCCTTCAAGGGCGGTATGCCGCCCGGTTTCCCCGGCCAGTAGGCCAGCGCTGCAAACACAGGTCTAAATAACCTTTCGCGAAATCACAGGTTTGCGTAGAATCCGCGCTCTTTTTTGGCCGGCCGGGACGGGCAATTCGCCCCGGGGCTACGTAACTTGAAGGTTCAATGACATGGTGACAATTCGTCTGACCCGCCGCGGTGCCACTAACACGCCGTTCTATCACGTCGTGGTGACCGACAGCCGCAAGCGCCAGGGTGGCAAAAGCCTCGAGCAGGTCGGTTTCTTCAACCCGAAAGCGGTGAAGAACGAGACCGCGCTCAAGCTCGACCTCGCGCGCATCGAATACTGGTTGTCCAAAGGCGCGCAGCAGTCCGATCGCGTCAAGAACCTGGTGTCCACGTTCCGCAAAGCGAACGCCTGATCAGTTTTTTGGGTGGGCGTTGAACAAGCCCGGCCAGATTGCGGTAGGCAGATTGGGAGCGGCGCACGGAGTGCGCGGCTGGTTGCGGGTGCAGTCGTTCACTGATCCTCCGCAGCGATTGTTCGAGTGGCGGAGCTGGTATCTCCAAAGCGAGAAGGGCGCCACCCGCGAAGTGAAGTTGTTGGAGATGCGTCCGCAGGGCAAAGGTTGGATCGCGCGGATCGAAGGTGTCGACGAACGCGACGGCGCGGCAAGACTTACCGGGCAGATGATTCTGGTCGATCGGGAGCAGCTGCCGCCGGCCGAGGGTCGCGAGCACTATCGCGACGACCTGGTCGGTTTCGAGGCAAAGAATCTGGAAGGCGCGTTGCTGGGGGTGGTCGATCATTTCGTCGACACGCCGGGCAACACGGTAATGGTGATCAAGGGTGTGCGCGAACACTGGGTTCCAGTGACCGGGCAGCACCTGCGCAGCATCGACAAGGATGCGCGCGCGGTTTTGGTGGATTGGCCCGAGGACTTCTGACACGACTCATGCACATCGAAGTCGTGACATTGTTTCCCGAGCTCATCCAGCAGGCGCTGAAGGTCGGTGTGCTCGGTCGGGCAGTGGAGCGCGGCATCGTGACGGTGGGTTGCGAAGACCCGCGTGCGCACACTCGCGACGTTCACCGCACGGTGGACGATCGGCCTTATGGTGGCGGACCGGGAATGGTCCTCAAGCCCGAGCCGATGTCGGCTGCGATAGACGCTGCGACGAAGCGAGTGCCGGCAGGTTCGCCGCGCATATATATGTCTGCGCAGGGCGTGCCTTTCCGCCAGTCGCTGGCGCAGGAATTTTCGAAGCTGCCGGGTCTGATCCTGGTGGCGGGGCGGTACGAAGGACTCGACGAACGGGTCATCGAATCGCGCATAGATAGAGAAGTGTCGGTGGGCGATTACGTGCTGTCCGGTGGTGAATTCCCCGCGCTCGTGGTCATCGACGCGGTGGCGCGGTTGTTACCCGGAGTGCTCGGGGATGAACGTTCCAGCGTCGAGGAGTCTTTCGACGAAGGTTTGCTCGATTGGCCGCATTACACGCGGCCG
>JBDTSV010000090.1:0-9073 GCA_039930985.1 Pseudomonadota bacterium | reverse complement strand
CGGCCACGACCGCAGGCACCATGGGCGCGGCGACAAACCACCCGGTGAGCAGGGCGCAGCGTTCGTTCGAACAACAGCTCGGCACCGGAAGCGCTGGCGGTGGCGGCGCCGAGGTCGAGGCCGGTGTGTTGTTAGGCCTCGCCTACCCGGACCGCATCGCGCGGCGCCGCGCGGGCGCGGAGGCGCGCTACCAGCTCAGCAACGGCCGCGGCGCCCTGTTCGCCAGCGCGGAGTCCATTGCGCGCGAGGAATTCATCGTGGCCGTGGACCTCGATGATCGCGAGCGCGAAGCGCAAATACGCCTGGCGGCGCCACTGGCCAAGTCCGATCTCCTCGAGCATTTCGCGCCGCAGTTGCAGCGCGCGGATGAGCTGGTGTGGAGCGAGCGCACCGAAGCGGTGGTGGCACGCAGCGTCATTCGCCTCGATGAGCTCACTGTCGAAGAAAAGCCGCTCAATGACGTGCCGCGCGAGGCCAGCGCCGCGGCCATGCTCGAAGGCGTGCGTTCACTCGGGCTCGACGCGTTGCCCTGGGATGACGACGCGCGAGATTTCGCCGCGCGCTCGGAGTTCGTCCGCAAGCTGGGTCGAGCCGATCTCGGCGACTGGCCGGATACCTCGCGAGAGGCGCTGGCACGCGACCTCGCCTGGCTCGAGCCCTTCCTCGCCGGCGCGACGCGCCGCTCGCAACTGACGCGCGTGCCACTGCTCGATGCGCTGCGCGCGCGGCTCGACTACGAGCAGCAGCGCAAGCTCGAAGACCTGGCTCCCACTCACATCGGCCTTCCCACCGGCTCGCGCGTACCCATCGACTACCTCGACGACAACGCGCCGGTGGCGTCGATGCGCATGCAGGAAGTGTTTGGCCTGGCGGCCACGCCGCGCATTGGCGGCGGGACCGTGCCGGTGACGTTCACGCTGCTGTCGCCGGGGCGAAAGCCCCTGCAGATCACGCGTGACCTGGCCAGTTTCTGGCGCAACGCCTATGTCGAGGTGCGCAAGGACATGCGCGGCCGTTATCCGCGGCACTACTGGCCGGAGAATCCTCTCGAGGCGGAGCCGACGCGGCGCGTCAAACCGCGGTCTTGAGCGAACCGGGGTAAGATTCGGCCCGGGCAGGGAGCATCATGGACAACAAACAAAAAAGATCTCGCAGCGGCATTCGCGACCACCTGCCGCTCGCGCCCCAGCGCGAGCAGAACTTCAACTGGCGCGGCAACGAAGTGTCGCGCGTCGAGGGGTTCACCGACGCCGTCTTCGCCTTCGCCGTGACGCTGCTGGTGGTGGCGCTCGAAGTGCCGCACACCTTCGAAGGACTGATGAACGTGGTGCGTGGATTCCCCGCGTTCGTCATCTGCTTCACGCTGCTCATGATGTTCTGGAACGCGCACTACCGCTTTCACCGACGCTATGGTCTCGAGGGCGTATTCACGCGCGTGATGACCATGGCCATCCTGGTGCTCGTACTGTTCTTCGTCTATCCACTCAAGTTCCTGTTCACGATGCTGACCGTGCAGTTGTTCGGGCTCGACCTGCACGAAGCGCCGCAGTTGACGGAGCCGGGGCAGGCCCGCGTGGTGTACTTGATCTACGGCCTGGGTTTCGCGGGAGTCTGGGGGCTGTACGCCGTCCTCTACTACCACGCGCTGGGCAAACGCGAAGAGCTCAAGCTCGATCCATTGGAAGTCGTCATGACGCGTGATGCGCTGGGCGAGAATCTCGTCTACGTCTTCGTATGCGCGCTATCGATTGCGCTGGCGCTCTTAACCACCAGCACCTGGCTGCCGGGAGTCATCTACATGGTGATCGGACCGCTGCAGGCGCTCAACGGCTGGTGGTTTGGCCGACAGGTGAAGGCGCTGGTGGCCGCAGGCTAGAGATCCCGCGCGCGGTAGCGCGCGTTTTCGTAGTCGCGCTGAGCATTGGCGCGCTCCACGGTAAGCACACCGAGCCGGAACATCAGCGCATCGCGTTCCTTCTTGCCGAGCGGCTTGTCTTCCTTGTCCTTGTCCTTTTCCTTGTCTTCAAGGCGCGAGTTGATGTCGCGAATCTCGCTGTCGATAGAACTCAGGTCGTCGGCGAACCGGTGCACGTCGCGTCCCTTTTCGTACGCGTCCTGCAGGCGGTCCTGGTCGAAATTGTGGCAGATGCCCACTTCGAAACCGCTGCCGTATTCACCGAGCTGGTAGGCGCGATGCGGCACGCAAAACCGTTCGAGCCCGCGCTCGCGTCCGTGCAGCCACGCGCCGCGATCCGGAACCACATGGACTTTCGCGCAGGCCGTGGAGTGCTGGATGAGATATTCCTCGGGCTGGCCATTCGCGCCGTCGCGGACGCCGATATCTTCCCAGTTGGCGTTCATGCACTCGCTCTTGGAAAGGCTGGCGCAGCCGCCGAGTCCGCCGGCGATCGCCCCGAGCGTCGCCAACGCAATAAAAAACCTGATGAAAGACCTGTTGTTCATGGTTCGACTCTAAGACAGGCGCTTTGAATCCCACCTGAACGGGCTTCACGTTCCGCTAACAAAGTTAAACCGGACCGCCATCTTCGCGCTCGATGGCCAGCAGCGCGGCGCGCGCCGGCATCCCGTTGCCGTCTGGCCAGTGGCTGCGCGGGTTGTCGAGCGTGCCGCCTTCGCCCGGGTGCTGGATGGACAGGAACAAGGTGCGGCCATCGGGCGTGAATTCGCAGCCGCACACTTCGCAGCCTGTGGGGCCGCTGGCCAATTGCTGCAGCAAGCCGCGTTGTGGTCCGCTGGTAGGCACGACGAAACAGCCATTGTTTGGGTGGGCGTGATCGTCGGTGTCGGAGACTATCCACAGCCGACCCTGGGGGTCGATGCCGAGATTGTCGGGGCAGTGGACCGGGCTTACATCGGCACGATTGGGATAGCCGCCGAAGTAGGTGTCGGTCGAGGCCAAACTACCGGGCACGAGCTCGCGCGAATCGACGATGTAGCGCCCGGTGGACGGATCACCGGCGAGCAGGAACACGTTCCACTCGAAGCGCTTCGCCGTGGCGTCGTCGTCACGTTCAGCAATCTCGAGGATGTGGCCGGACTTGTTGTCCGGGCGCGGGTTTGCGGCGTTTAGGTGGATGTCCGTCTCGCGACCACTCCAGTGATCGTCTTTGGCAACGCCACGGTCTTCGGACTTGGTGCAGGGGATGTAGATGCGGCCGGTGACGTGGCTCACCTCCACGTCTTCCGGCCGGTCCATGGGCGTCGCTCCTAACAAGTCGGCGGCGGCGCGCACCTTGATGACCACGTCGCCCTGGTTGGCAAAGCCGGCGCGCGAATTGATCGGGCCGTTTTCATCGTGCACCAGCGGCAGCCATTCGCCGGACCCGTCCGCGTCGAATCGCGCGCAGTACAGCGTGCCGTTGTCGAGGAGATCGCGATTCGCGGCCGGATTCTTCGCATCGAAGCGATCGCGCGTGACGAATTTGTAGATGTACTCGAACTTTTCGTCGTCACCCATGTAGGCCACCGCGTGGCCGGTCTTGCCGATGATCGTGTTGGCGCCCTCGTGCTGGAAGCGGCCGAGCGAAGTGCGCTTGCGCGGCACGGATTGCGGATCGTGCGGATCGATTTCCAGCATCCAGCCGAAACGCAGTGGCTCGCGCGGCTCCGCACGCATGTCGAAACGCGGGTCCTGCACGTCCCAGCCATAGAAGCTGTTCTCGCGCAGTGGAAAGCGGCGCACGGCGTCGATCAGCGGGGCATCTTTGCCGGTTTCCTGCACAGTCCTGGCACCCGCGAAATAGTCATCGATGTTTTCTTCGGAGGTGAGATAGGTGCCCCACGGAGTTTTACCCGCGGAACAATTGGCGAACGTGCCGAGCACGCGCGTGCCGGTGGGGTCGGCGTTGGTACGCATGAGCTCGTGACCGCGCGCCGGCCCGTGGATGTCCATGGGCGTGCGCGCGGTGATGCGGCGGTTTTCACGCGCGGACTGATCGCGCGTCCAGCCATGCGAGTCGCGATGGATCTGCATGACGCTCACGCCGTGAGCGGCCTGCAGGAACGCGACCGCGTTCGGATGTTTGTCCATCCACGCTTTGCGCGCCGGAATCTTCATGCCCGAGCCACGATGGCCAGGCCAGATGAGCTCGGCGTTCACGTATTCATGGTTCACGCAAACCAGCCCACGCGAGGCGCGGCCCGCTGCCTGGGAAAAGTACGCCACCGCGTCGCAGTTGGTGCCGAACTGGCGTTCCTGTGTGGCCACGGCGTCGGCGTCGAGCCACTCGTCCGCCGCCAGGCGCCGCGTGTCGAAATCGCGCGTGCTGGTTACGAGGCTGTCACCCCAGCGCGCGACCACGTTGAAGCGGTAGCCGTCGGCGATCACGAATGCGTCGTTGCTTTGTGGCGCGACGCTCTTGAACGTGGTCTTCGGGGCGTTGGCGGCAGGTGTCGTCGGAATCTTCGCACAGGCGGCGAGGCCAACGCTCGCCGCCGCACCCGTGACGACCGTGCGGCGCGACAAACGGGCCGCGAGCACGGCTGCAAATGCGGGCTGTTTCATGGTTGCCCATGCTAACGTGACGACCATTCGGCGCCTAGCGACAGGAACATTACCGATGAGTTACCAAGCCGCGCGCAAACAGCCTGCGATCAGCCGTGTTGTCACGACTCTGGTCGTCTTGGGAATTGCAGTCGGCGCACTCGGCGCCTGCGGCCGCGATGCTTCATCCGCGGCGCGCACGGAAACGAAACCCGCCGCCGAAGCGCCGCTCGCGGGATTGCACGCCGACTCGCCGGGCATCGCCTGGTTCAATGGCGACGTCAATGCCGCGTTCGCCGCCGCGCAGGCGTCTAACAAACCCGTGTTGCTGTACTGGGGCGCGCAATGGTGCCCGCCCTGCAAGCAACTCAAGTCGGCGGTCTTCAATCGCCCCGACTTCATCGAAAAATCCAAACTGTTCGTCGCCGTCTATCTCGACGGCGATCTGCCCGACGCGCAGAAGTTTGGTGACGAGTTTCGCGTCACCGGCTATCCCACCGTGGTGGTTTTCAAGCCGGATCGCACCGAGATCACGCGTATTGCCGGCAACATGGATCTGTCGCTGTATGCCGGCGTGCTCGACAACGCGCTCGGAGATGTCCGCCCGGTCAAGGATGTGATCGAGCTTGCGGTCAAAGGCGACGCGCCGCTCGCCGCCGATGATTGCCGCCGGCTCGCCTATCATGCGTTTGGCCTCGAGGACGACGGCGTGTTCCCCGCTGCCAAGTTGCAGACTGCTTTCGAGAACGCCGCGCGCGCTTGCCCGGCGGAGCTCGCGAAAGAGCGGGCGCGCCTGCACATCCGCGCCGCGGATGCCGCGACCAGCCAGCAGGAAGGTGTAATCCAGAAGGGTGGCAAGGCGGACAAGGCACTCACCGTGGCCATCGTGCGCGTCAATGAATTGCTGACCAACCGGGAAATTGCACTGGCTAACGCCGATGCGCTTCGTGGGTTGCCCACGGAATTTTTCCTTGCTGCCCGCCAGACGCTGCCGCAACTCGCGCCCACGCTGCGTGAGCGCTGGATGGCGACCGCAGACGCCGCGACCGCCAACCTCGAATTCGCCCCGGCGGATCAGCTGGCGGCGCAGCTCATGAAAATCACCGCGGCGAAGGCCTACGCGGTGGACTCGAAGGTGCCCACCGATGTGCGCAGCGTCGCAGTCGCCACCGCCACGAAAATGCTGGCGGTAAAGCAGGATGCCTACGTGCGCGCCGGCGTGGTGAATTCGGCGATCAACATCTACATCGCGCTCGACGACTGGGAGCGCGCGCGCGACCTGCTGGCGCTCGAAGCGACGACCTCGAACACTCCCTATTACTACCTCGGCGACCTCGCCGACGTCGAAGAGCATCTCGGGCATCCGCAACGCAGCGTCGAGTTGTTAGCCGAGGCTTATGCGAAGGCCAAGGGGCCGGCGTCGCGCTTCCAGTGGGGCTACAACTACCTCGACGGCTTGTTGCGCCTGACCCCGGACGATCTGCCGGCCATCGAGAAGGCGGGTGCCGCCGTCATCAAGGAGCTCGATGGGCCGAATCGCATTCATCGGCGCACGCTGTCGCGGCTCAACAAGCTCGACGCGAAGCTGCGCGAATGGAACACCTCGACCCCGCGGGCCGCGGTGGCGGCCAAGCTGCGTGCGCAGGTGGCCCAGACCTGCGCGAAATCAGTGGATGATTCCGTCACCGAGGGCGGCTGCCGCACTTTTCGCGTTGGCTGAGGCGCGCCGCCTCGCTATTCGTCGCGGCGCGGCCGGCGTGCGTTGGTGCGCGGCGCGGTGCGGATCTCGCGGCCGCGCTTCGTCAGCGCTTCGCGTAATAGCCATTCGATCTGGCCGTTGACGCTGCGCAGTTCCTGGGCCGCCATCGCCTCGATCGCGGCGGCAACCGCCGGATCGAGGCGAAGCAGAAACGCTTTTCGTGCCGGCGGCTCGCTCAAGAGACCGCCAGGTTACGAATACAAGGAGCCGGCATTGATCACGGGCTTCGCTTCGCTTTCGGCGCACAGCACGACCAACAGGTTGGACACCATCGCCGCGCGTCGCTCGTCGTCGAGCTCCACCACGCCGCGTTCCGTCAGGCCCTTTAGCGCCATCTCGACCATGCTGACCGCGCCTAACACGATCTGTTTGCGCGCGCCGATTACCGCCTCGGCCTGCTGACGTCGCAGCATCGCGCCGGCGATCTCCGGCGCGTAGGCGAGGTGGGTGAGCCGTGCGTCTTCGACCATCAGGCCTGCCTTTTCGAAGCGCTCCTGCAGCTCGCGCTTCAAGCGGCTCACGATTTCGTCGCCACCGCCGCGCAGCGTCAGTTCCGCCTGTTCGTCGTCGTGCGCGTCGTAGGAGTACTCATTGGCGAGATGGCGCAGCGCCGACTCGGCCTGGATCGGCACGTAGCGCTCGTAGTCGTCGATGTCGAGCACCGCGCGCGCCGTGTCGCTCACCTTCCAGACCACGGCCGCGGCGATCTCGATGGGGTTGCCACGCTTGTCGTTCACTTTCAGCTTCTCGCTGTTGAAGTTGCGCAGGCGCAGGGTGACCTTCTTCTTGTTGAGGAAGGGGTTGGCCCAGCGCAGGCCCGTGGAGTAATCGGTTCCGCGATAGGAGCCGAAGAGCATCATCAGCGCCGACTGGTTCGGCTGAAGAATGTAGACGCCCTTGATGAGGGCCACAAACAGGATCACGCATCCGATGATCAGCAACACCGGAGGATGGATTCCTCCATATTCGCCCCTCGGCGCTGTTCCGATCAGGATCGGAATTGCCACCAGTGACGCGAATGCCAACAACAAGGCGAGATAGCCACTAAAGCTCTTGAAGTCGACTTCCTCTGTACCGCCGGGCGTATTCATCTGCTTCTCCCACTCATGAATTGACTCGATTCGCGAGTGATACTAGAGTGATATCACTTTGGACACAAGCCGGAATCTACTTATCCCCTGTACAATCGCCGCCGGTCGGGCCTGTAGCACAGCGGTTAGTGCAGGGGACTCATCTATATAGGTGCCTGCGCGCGGTAACGCGCGCAGTGGACGGGATGAATTCAGGGAAACCTTCGTGAGCCTTCTTCAATCGGGAAGGGCACATGGCAATCCTGAGCCAAGCCGGAACTGCAGTTCCGGAAGGTGCAGAGACTACCTGAGGGCTCGTAGTGCCCTTGATGACAGGCTAGAGCGTCCCGCACCCCACCGGGTGGTTAGTTAGGCCATTCGCGGGTGAAGAGATAGTCCACGCGGGGCGGAAACGCTTCGGAAACGTGAATCCCTTGGTCCTTGGTTCGAATCCAAGCAGGCCCACCATCCATCGCCGCGTGGCGCAGCCGTGCGCGTGAAACCATAGTTTGGCCGTTTTGGCCAAACTATGCCTTCTGGAAAGCAAAGTTTGGCCGGCTTTATCCCTCTCTGAAGCAACTGTTCCCGGCGGTCTTCACATTTTAAATTGCGCGCGAGTCGCACCTTGTCACCCTGCGCTTTTGCAAGCCTGGATCTACATTTTTGCTGGATAGCGACCAATCCCCGAGCCATTCCCTGTCAACCCTGGAAAGCGCGCCTTAGTGTGACCATCGTGAGGTTGTGCGTCACCGGGTTGTGCCTTATGACAGAGTTACAAGACAAGGGGGAAGAGCGCCGATGAATGTTGCCGAGACCGCGGCTCTATTGGACCAAGCCCGTGGGGTACTGTTCTCCAGAAGCAACGTTGGTAATCCCTTCTTAGTTCCGGTTTCCACTCTCGCAATCCGCTACGCACTTCTGGCGCGCAACGTGCTTGCGGATGTCAGCTCGCTATTGGGTACGCTAGACGAACTACGTGACGTGCAGGGCCTGCCACGCGGACATTGGCTGCCCGTTTCCACCCGGCTAGTGCCCTGCGGAGACTGCGCACTGATAGTCTCAGGTGCGCCGTCTCAAATTCTCGAGCGCGACCACAATCTTTCAATCACCAATTTTGGCTTGGGTCGGCTTCTTCTGACGGTCTTGCCCTCGGACTTGCCTACTGAACCGCTGCTGCACTGGCTCGACGCGCCAGCATCAACTGCAAATTGGTGTGGAGACATTCTGCATCACGCCCAATTTGGTGATCCGTTGGGCTGGGATGACTTGTGGGTCTATGATCACTGGAGTGTGCGAAGCACAAACCGCTGGGTTAAGGCGACCGCGGCCTCGAAACCTGACGGCCCGATTTTCGCTCGCTCAGAACATCTGAACTCCCCGACCAGCCATTATCTATTGCGCGCTAGCAGGGGCGTCATTCGGGGACTACACGAGCTTCCTAGCAATTTTCAGTCGCGTCGGTTTTCGCTCGCAATGCTTCACCGAGCCGGGAATGAGTTTGGTTTCTCGTTTAAGCGAGATGATGCCAACGCACTTACTCTCGACTGCCCACATTTGCCTCGACAGGAGCGGAAGCTCCTTGAGGCGCTAGGGCCGGTAGACAGTTCCGAGTTGGGGCTAACAACTCGACTGCCGATGCATGCTAGGGCCGCCGTGCAGGATATACTTTCGAACCTCGGGCTGAATGCGTATTCCACGCGATCGTGAACACGGTTTCCGCGCGATGGTGAACAGCAAATC
>JBDTSV010000089.1:0-15531 GCA_039930985.1 Pseudomonadota bacterium | reverse complement strand
GTCGCCATGTTCAGTGCGCGAGCGCCACCGGATCGTTGCGGTAAACGGCGTCGCGGAAGGCCTTGTGCAGGTGCACGCGGTCGAAAGGCCGCATCTGCGTGAAAAGCACCGCGGCGATGTCGTTTTTCGGATCGACCCAGAACAATGTGCTGGCCGCTCCGTCCCAGAAAAACTCTCCCACGGCGCCCGAAGATTCATTGGCATCCTTCGGCGGCGCGATGCGCACCGCAAAGTCGATGCCGAAACCCACCTGGCCCTTCGATGGCAGCCAGATCTTCTCGGTGACTTCTTTTGGCATGGTGTCGGTCGCCATGAGTTTCACGGTTTCAGGCTTGAGAATGCGCGCGCGATTCAATTTGCCGCCGCCCAACAACATGCGCGCGAACTTCATGTAGTCGTCGACCGTGGACACCAACCCGAAACTGCCCGGCTTCAACGGCCAGGCCGCGCTGTTGAAGGTGTACGCCTCCTCATCCGACTGGCGCGTGAACGTGCCGTCGTCATTGCGCGTGTACAACGCCGCGAGCTGCGCCCGATCGGGGTCGGTGGGCAGAATGGTGAACCGCGTGGTGGTCATGCCCAGCGGCCGGAAGATGTGCCGTTTGAGGTACTCATCGTAGGGCACACCCGAAAGCTTCTGCACCATGAAGGCCTGGATTTCGCAGGCGTCGCTGTATTTCCACTGCGTGCCGGGTTGATAGGCCAGCGGCACCGTGGCCATCTTGGCGACGACCTCGGGCAACGCGTTGTTCAAGTCGCGCGGATCGACGCGCCGGTAGATGGCGGTGACGGCCTCGGGCGCGCCATCGCCATTGAGGCCGGCGGTGTGCCGCAGGATGTCGCGCACGGTGATGGGCCGCTTCGGCAGTTCCAGCTTCGGCTGACCGTTGGCATCGAGGCCGGCAAACACGCGGACGTCGGCGAATTCCGGCACGTAAGTGGCAAGCGGCGCATCCAGTTCGAACTTGCCGCGCTCATAGAGCTGCATGAGCGCAACGCCGGTCACCGGCTTGGTCATCGAGAAAATCTGCGCGATGGTGTCGCGCGCCATCGGCTTGTTGTTTTCGCGATCGGCGAGACCGAAGGCACCGAAGTACGCTTCCTCGCCGCGCGCGTATACCAGCGCGCTCACTCCGATGATCTTCTTGCTGTCGACCATGCTCTTGAGCGCACTGTCGATCGCGGCGGAATCCACGAGCGGTGGAGAAGGTGCAGGTACCGTTGCGGTTGTTGGCGTGGCGGCAAGCGTGGGCTTGGCAACAACGGCGGCCAACCCTGCGTACGGCAAAGTCATCAAAGCGACGGCCAGTGTCAGATATCTCATCACCCCTCCTGGTTACTCTACGGAACAGCGCAGGCGCGTCTTCGCCAGTGCGACATCGTCGATCCACAGGTTCTGGTCGTTGGCGGAATCCGCGTACCGCTCGAAACCGATGTAGAAACTGTCGAACTTCGGTGGCGCCAGCCATTCGCCGTGCAGGTCGTTGCCACGGCAGGCGTTGGCGGCCTTGGCCCTGCCGGCCACATGCACCACCTTCCGCCCGTCGAGCCAGAACTGCATTTCATTCGAAGCGACCACCATATGCCATTCGACGCAGGTCCAACGTCGAAGCGGAAGCGCGCGCGCAGATTGGCGCTTGCAATCGGTGGTAACCGGCGGTGTGGTCTCGAAGTTGGCCATGAGTTCCGTGCCACGCCGGCCCTCGACGCCGAGGCGGTAGATAGAGTTGTAGCGATCGTCGGCGGAGCGGCCTTCACCCTGCAGCAGCGTCCAGTGCACGGGCGGAGCGCCCGGGAGGGCAATCGGCGCCTCGTCGAGGAACACCATGGCCCGGCCGAACATGCCGGCCATGGCACCGGGCACCGGGTTTTTCAGATGAATGGCAACATAGCCGCGACGGTATTTCGCGCCGCGCGGGGTGAAGATGTGCAGTGCCTGTCGGCCGCTGAACGCGTGGTCGGCATCCACGGTGATGACCGCGCCGGATTTGAACGTCGCCTCACTCCAGGGCGCGCCGGGCAGCAGACGAGGCGCGCGCGCTTCGAAGTCATCGGCGAAAAGCAGCGCCGCGTGATCGGCGGCGTGAACGCTGCCGAACAAAAGAGCCGCGTACATCGCGGCGTTGCGCAGAATCCGTATCACGGGTGGGCCACCGCAATGATGCGATAGCAGACCTCGAGCGTCGGCATGGGCACATTGAGCTCGCGACCCTTCTGCAGCGCGTAGCCCAGCGTCTCTTCGTATTCGAGCCGGCTGCCACGCAACACGTCCTGCTGCGCCGACATGCGATGTTCAGGCGAGGTGTCGAGAAATTTCTGGCCGATTCCGTGGACGATCTCCACGGCCTGCGCATCGCTCGCGTGCACGATGCTCGGCACCGGCAGTGGCGGCATGTCGGTGAGTTCGATGCGCATGGCGGCAGCGAGCGCCGCCGCCTCGCGCACGATGCGCACGATGACCATGGCGCTGCGTTCGTCCATGAGGAATTTCCAGGTGATCTGGCGGGTGAGCACCGCGAGTGGAAACTGCGCGATCCACCCGGCGAACTTCGACCACTCGCGCGTGCGGATATTCGACGCGGCCGCGCAGCGCACGCCGGCAGTGTCTATGAGCGTGGCCAGCTCCTGCGCGCGGGCGCTCATGCCGCCTTTTTCCTCGCCGAGATGCAGGCACACATTGCGCGTGAACTTGACCTCGCCGTTGGCCAGCAGCTCGCCGCTGAAATCCGCCATGGCCCCGAGCACGCGCGAAAAGCCGAACACGCGCGCCAGCAATTCGTTCTTGAGTACGCCGTTCTGTACCGACAACGCCGTGTCGACCCGAACATGCTTGAGGGTCTCGAGACTCTGCACCGAGTCGATTGCCTTGGTGGCGATGATCAGCGTGCCGGTGTCGAGCAGCTTGCGTGGATCGTCGATGACGACCGGACGCGCCTTTATGTCGGAGAGTCCATTGAGCACCAGGCCCTGACGCTGCAGCACGCGCGCGCGTTCGCCGCGCGCGATCATCACGACTTCGTGCCCGCCGCGCGACAGATGCGCGCCGAGAATGGTGCCGAGCGCTCCCGCGCCGAGAATGGCGAATTTCATGGCTTCCGAGCCCCTTACTTCTTCCGGTACTTCTCAAACCAGGCGAGGATGTTATCCACCTTGGCGATGAGATTCGATGGTCGCGCCACCATGCCGCCATGAGAAGCCTCGGGAATACGCACCATGACGGTGTCGATCTTGCGCAGCTTGAGCGCCTGGTAGTACTGCTCCGATTCGGCGATAGGAGTGCGGTAGTCGGCCTCGCCCGTGAGCAGCATGGTCGGCGTCTTCACGTTTCCCACCAGTGACAAAGGCGAACGGCGCCAGTATTCCTCCGGCTTCTCCCAGGGCTGCGCGCCGAACCAGTAGCGATAGAAGAAATTGTTGGAGTCCGACGTGAGCACGAAGCTCGACCAGTTGATCACGGGTTTGGCGACCACGGCGGCGCGGAAGCGATCGGTCTTGCCGACGATCCAGGCCGTGAGCACACCTCCGCCCGATCCACCGGTGACGAAGAGATTGTCGGCGTCGACATTGCCCTGCGCACTCAGCGCATCCACGCCGGACATGAGGTCGTCGTAGTCATCACCCGGGTAGGCATGGTGAATCAGGTTGCCGAAAGCTTCGCCATAGCTGGTGCTGCCGCGCGGGTTGGCATACAGCACGATGTACCCGGCCGCCGCGAACAACTGGATTTCGGTGGTGTAGTTAGGGCCATAGGCGGCGAACGGACCGCCGTGGATCTCGAGGATGAGCGGGTACTTCTTCGATGCATCGAAATCGGGCGGAGTCACCACCCATCCCTCGATTTCGCGCTGATCCTTCGAAGACTTCCAGGTGATCTCGCGCACCGTACCCTGCGTCTTGTGAGCCAGCAGATCGTCGTTGAGCGTCGTGAGCACAGCTTGTCGCGCCGGGCCGGAGGCGGTGCCCACTTCGGCGGGACGCGCGGGCGTGTTGAACGGGAACGCCACGCGGCCGTTGCGCGCGACGCTGAAACCGCCGGAGGTATACGGGCGGCCCAGATCCGTGCCACCGAGGCCCTGCGCAATCTCGCGCACCTTGCCATCGAGAGACGTAAGCCCAAGCTTCCGCACGCCGCGCTCGTCATATGAAAAGTAAACGTTGCGGCTGTCGGCCGACCAGCGAGGCTCGGCGATGTCGCGATCGAATCCAGCCGTGACCACGCGGGAGTTCTTCCCATCGATGTCCATCACATATAGATGAGACACCTGATACCCCTGCAAGCGGTCATCGAATCCGACGTAGGCGATTTTTCGCCCGTCGGGCGATACCACGGGCGAGCCGTCTGGTCCGTCGCGCATGGTGAGCTGCGTGAGTGCGCCGCTGGCGATACCGACCAAGAACACGTCGCTTTCCAGCGGGTCGCGCTCCCAGTCCGCGCCGCGATTGGCGGAAAACACAATGCTCTTGCTATCGGGTGTGAACGACAGTGGACCTTCGTCGTTGAATCCGCCGTCGGTGAGCTGCCGCGCGGTGCCACCCTCGGCCGACACGATGAACACGTGTTGATAGCCGGATTCCAGGTATCCGGCGCCATCAGCGCGATAGGTCACCGTGTCGATGACCTTGACCGGCGGCGCCCACTGCGCGCCTTCGGGTTTCTCGGGCGGCGTGGCCAGCGGCGGCTTGTTAGCCGGCACCAGCTGCGTGAACGCGAGCGACTTGCCATCGGCCGACCAGGCGATTGCGCTCGGTGCTTCAGTGAGATTGGTGAGCAACGCCGTCTGCCCCGAGTCCATCCAGCGCACGTAAAGCTGCGGGCTGCCCTCGGCGGCCGAGACATATGCGAGGCGCGAGCCATCCGGCGACCAGCGCGGCGAGCTGAAGTTCTTCGCCTCGGAGCGCAGCGGACGGTTGTTAGTGCCGGAGGTGTCGACGATCCACAGATTGCGGCGTGCGCGGTCGGTCATGATGTCGTAGCTCACGCGCACGTAGACAATGCGGCTGCCGTCGGGCGAGATCTGCACGTCGTCCGCGTATTCGAGCTGGAACACGTCGATGGAGTGCAGGCGCTGCGATGCCGGCGATTCGGCCGCCTCGACGGACGAGCCAAATAACAAGACCGCGCCGAGCGCGGCGATCAAACCAGATTTCATGGAGAATCCTCGGCGAAATGCGCGCTTACTCTAACCGAGCGCGCGCATCGCGACGAATCGTCCTGGATAGACGAGCCGAAGTCGGGTCAGGTGGTGAGTTTCGCCACCAGCGAAATCTTCGCGTTCAGCACCTTCGACACCGGGCAACCGGACTTGGTGACCTCAGCGATCTCGGCGAACTTTGCTTCGCTGACGTTCGGCACCTTGGCAATGCAGATGAGATCACTATGCGTGATGGCGAAACCGTCGCCCACTTTCTCGAGCCGAACCGCCGCGCTGGTCTCGATGGAATCAGGCGTGAAGCCTTCCTTGCCGAGCCCGGCCGACAGCGCCATGGTGAAACACGCCGCGTGCGCCGCGGCGATCAGCTCTTCGGGGTTGGTTCCCGGGCCGTCCTCGAAACGCGCCTTGAAACCATAGGGAGCGTTCTTGAGCACACCGGTTTCAGTGGAGATGCTGCCCGTGCCTTCCTTGAGATTGCCCTTCCAGGCAGCGGAACCCTTCTTGATCATTTTCCTGACTCCAGTTCGTAGCACTGATGAATGCGCGGATTGCGTTTGAAATCTTCCGGCAAGGTCGCGCGAGAAATGTCGGTAACTTTGTAACGCTCGCCGAGCATCCCGTCCAGCTTGAACTTCTGTGCATTGGTGGAGAAGACCAGCTTCCCGCCCGCCGCCAGCAGGGCCATGCAGCTATCGATGAGGCTGGCATGGTCGCGCTGCACATCGAGGATGTCCTCCATGCGTTTGCTGTTGGAAAACGTCGGTGGATCGAGAAAAATCAGGTCGTACACGCGCCGTTGGTCCACCGCCGCCTTGAGCCAGGAGATGCAATCGTCCTGGATGAATTCATGGTTCGGGCCGGAAAAATTGTTTGCCGCCAGATTGTTCCGAGCCCAATCGAGGTAAGTGGCTGACATGTCGATGGTCGTCGTGGCGCGCGCGTCGCCGGCGGCCGCGTATACGGTGGCGCTGCCGGTGTAGGCGAAGAGATTCAGGAAACGGCGGCGCGCCGCGTCGGCACGCAGCCGCTGGCGCGTGATGCGGTGATCGAGGAACAGCCCGGTGTCGAGGTAATCGCTGAAGTTCACCCAGAAACGCAGGCCGCCTTCTTCCACGAGCTTGAAATCGGCGTTGTTGCCTAACTTCTCATATTGCTCGCCCCGCACCACCCTGCGACGCTGGCGCAGATGGATGCGCTCCACCGGGATTCCGGTGGCGGCTGGCAGCGCCGCCAGCGCCTCGTTGCGCCGGCGTTGCACGGCCTCGGGCTCGATGGTTTTGGGCGCGGCGTATTCCTGCACGTACAGCCACACCTGCTCTCCGTCGGATTCGGCATAGCGGTCGATGGCG
This sequence comes from Pseudomonadota bacterium, assembly GCA_039930985.1. Classification (GTDB taxonomy): domain Bacteria; phylum Pseudomonadota; class Gammaproteobacteria; order Steroidobacterales; family Steroidobacteraceae; genus CADEED01. The sequence continues at coordinate 9,029 of JBDTSV010000089.1, read as the reverse complement.
AACGAATACTCGGGCATGTCGGCGTCGTACAGCCGATAGCACGTTACGCCTTCGCGCTTCACCCAGTTCTTGAGCTGCTTGATGTTCTTCGCGATGCGGTTGCCGAACATCTGCGAACCGGGCGTCTGCGCCAGGGATTCGTCGATGCGCGCGCTGGCGCCGGTGTGCAGCATCTGCTTTTCGTTTTCCGCCGAGACGTGCAGGCGCAACAGGCGGCACTCGATCGCACCGTTCCACAGGGTGTGGACGCGCTCAGCACGGATTCCGAGCTCGAGGCCTGCGTCTGGTGATCCGGCCAGTACCACGGCATCCCAGCCGGAAAACTTCGCGCGCAACACGCTGCCTAACTGCTTCATGAGCTCGCGCGCGGAGTCGCGGTCGTCGAGGCGCACGCCATACGGTGGATTGGTCGCCAGAAAGCCTTTGCCAACACCTGCGTCTTCGACAGCTGGCTTGGCATCGGCGAGCCGGCCGTTTTCAAAGGTCACGAGCTCCGCAACGCCGGCGCGCGCGGAATTTTCGCGCGCGGCGGCCAGCACGCCCGCGTCCGCGTCGACACCGCGCAACCGCAGCGCCGGCTTGTGCTCGCGCGCGAGCGCTTCGCCCTTGACGCGCTCCCAGGTGGGCCGCTCGTGGCCGACCCAGCCAAAGAAGCCGAAATACTGCCGCCGCGCGCCGGGCGCGATGTTCGCGGCGATCATCGCCGCCTCGATGACCAGCGTGCCCGAGCCGCACATCGGATCGAGAAACTCCGTCGCGGTCTTGCACTTCTCCGGCCAGCCGGCACGCACCAGGATTCCGGCGGCGAGGTTTTCACGCAGCGGCGCCTCGCCCGCCTGGGCACGATAGCCGCGGCGATGCAGTCCTTCGCCCGACAGATCGATGGACACCGTGACGTTGGGGCCGTTGGCATGGGCATGCACGCGCACGCCGGGACGGTCGGTCGCAATGTCGGGGCGGCTGCCCGTGGTGTCGCGGAGTTGATCGCAGATGGCGTCCTTGAGCCGCAGCGCGCCGAAGCGCGTGTGCGTGAGCTCCGGGTGCTTGCCCGAAAAATCGCAGGCCAACGTGCGCGAGGGATCGATGTGCTTGCGCCAGTCGATGGCGCGCGCCGCTTCGTAGAAGCTTGCGTCGGTCGGCGCGACGAACTGTGCGACGACGAGGAACACCCGGCTGCCGACACGCGATTCCAGGCAGGCGCGATAGGCCATCTCCAGAGAACCTGAAAATTCAACGCCGAGCGCGCGCTCGCGCACGTCACCGGCGCCGAAGCTGCGCAGCTCCGCGGCTAACAAATCGCCAAACCCGCGGGGACTGCTGGCCACGAAGCGAAGCGTGACGGGCGTCAGGTCCACGAGTCGTCTACCGGCTTGGGAAGCGGCGTGAGCCTGCGGTCGCGCAACAAGCGCGTCAGGATTCGGTATCCATCGAAGTCGAAGCCGTTCGATTTGGCGCGCGCCCGCCAGGTGCGCGCGGCGCGCAGCGCGAGATCGTCTTCGGCATCGAACGACTCCAGGTGCTGCCAGCCGTCGATGACATGGTACTGAACGCGTTCGCCCGCGCCTTCACGCAGTACCATCGGGCCTTCGTGCGGCCACGGCTTGAGCTTGATGGGCATGAGCCCCAGCTTCACGCGTGCCAGGTGCACGCCCGCGGATTCCTTGCCGACGCAGGCGCCGTTGCAGCGCCCCATCTGCAGGCCGATGCAAGAACCAGCGCGGCTCTCCAGGCCTAACAACTTGAAGCACCACCGGTGTTCGCGCGCGAGCCCTTCGAGCGCGCGACGCGCATCACGCGCGGCTCGATAGGTGCCATAGGCATTGCCTGAGCGCAGTGCGTCCGCATCCAGCTGCGCCAGCCGCGGCGCCGCCGCGTCATCGCTGAACAGCCAGGTGAGCCGCTCGCCTCCGCCGCGCAATCGACGGTTGTAGACGGGCCGTGCTTCGCGAACCTCGCGCGCCTCGAGCAACACGGCGCCGAGCTCGCCCGCGGTTTCGGTCCATTGCACGCGCCGCACCTGCGCGGCGAGCTTCCGCGCCTTGGAGTCGCTGGCGCCGGCGCGAAAGTGATCGAGTACGCGCTCGCGCAGATTGTTCGCCTTGGCTACATATATAAGAGTGTCCGTCCCGTCCTCGGCTGCGCCGAAGAAACGGTACACACCGGGCCCTTCCGGAAGATCGTCGGGCAGATCGGGCGGCAACGCCGCTGGCAGCGTGGCGCGCAAGGAGGCGAGATCGAGAGCGCTCTGCAATTCACCCGCCGACCAGGTCGCGCGCACCTTGCGCCAGAATTGCAGCAACGCCTGCGCGTCGGGCATGGCGCGATGGCGGTTGTCGATGTGGATGTCGTGGCGCTCCATCACTGCATCGAGGTTGTGACGCGGCATCTCCGGATACAACGCGCGCGACAGGCGGACGGTGCACAGGTTCGGCGCTTGCCACGGTGTGCCGAGAGCGGCGAACTCGCGCCGGATGAATCCATAGTCGAAGCGAACATTGTGGGCGACGAACACGCGGCCATCGAGACGGTCGCGCAACTCGCGCGCAACGCGCTCGAACGGCGGCGCATCACTGAGCATGTCGTTGTCGATACCGGTCAGCGCGGTGATGCCGGCGGGCACGAGCACGCCCGGATTTACCAGGCTCTGCCACTCGAAGTCGACGCCGCCGCCCGTCGCGCCGATCACGGCGACGTCGATGATGCGGTGCATCCCCGGAGTGCAACCTGTCGTTTCGATGTCGACAAAGGCTACCGGCGAATCAGGGTTGATATTCAGCTGAGCTCGATCCACGTGGTCTTGAGCTCGGTGTACTTGTCGAAGGCGTGCAGCGATTTGTCGCGACCGATGCCGGATTGCTTGAAGCCGCCGAAAGGCACGGTGATGTCGTCGGCGTCGTAACAATTCACGTACACCGTTCCAGCTCGCAACGCGCGCGCGGTGCGATGCGCCACGTTGATGTCCCGCGTCCACACCGCCGCGGCCAGCCCGTACTCCACGTCGTTGGCGATCTGAATGGCTTCGTCGACATTCTTGAACGAGAGCGTGGCGAGAACGGGCCCGAAGATTTCCTCGCGCGCGATGCGCATGGCCGGCAACACACCGTCGAACACCGTGGGCTCGACGAAAAATCCGCCGCTGTCGGCACGCACGCGATTGCCACCCAGGGCCACCTTCGCGCCTTCAGTCTTGCCAGCGTCGATGTACGACAGCACGCGCTGCATTTGCGCCTCATCGACGATCGCGCCGAGTTTCGTGGCCGGATCCAGCGGATCGCCGGGCAACATGGTGCGGCCAACCGCGGCGATCTTCTCAAGCATCGCCTCCTTGATGGACGCCTCGACTAACAAGCGCGACCCGGCCGAACACATTTCGCCCTGGTTGAAGAAGATGGCGTAGGCCGCGGCCGTCGCCGCCTTGTCGAGATCGGGGCAATCGGCAAGCACGATGTTGGGCGACTTGCCACCACACTCGAGCGACACCTTCTTGAGGTTCGACTGCGCCGCATACTGCATGACGGTTTTGCCGGTGGCGGTGGAACCCGTGAACGTGATGCAGTCCACTTCCATCGACAAGGCCAGCGCCTTGCCCGCGGTAGACCCGAAGCCCGGCACCACATTGAATACGCCTTCGGGCAAGCCGGCTTCCATCGCCAGTTCTGCCACCCGCAGCGCCGTCAACGGCGATTTCTCCGAGGGCTTGAGAACCAGCGAATTGCCACTGGCGAGTACCGGACCGATTTTCCAGGACGCCATCAACAGCGGGAAATTCCACGGAACGATGGCCCCCACCACGCCCATGGGTTCGCGCGTGATCGTGGCGAGCGCGTTCGGCCCGGTGGGCGCCACCTCGTCGTAGATCTTGTCCACCGCTTCGCCATACCAGCGGATGCAGTTCGCGGCGGACGGGATGTCGACGCTCAGCGAATCTGTGATGGGCTTGCCCATGTCCAGCGTCTCGAGCAATGCCAGCTCTTCGCGATTCGCCAGCATGAGATCGGCGAGCTTGAGCAGCACCTTCTTGCGCGCTTTCGGTGGTTGCTGCGACCAGCTGCCGCGGCGAAAGGCGGCGCGTGCGCTGGCGACGGCGCGATCGATGTCGAGCTGCTCGCCGGCCGCAACGCTGCCGATCGAACGGCCGGTGGCCGGATTGATGTTGTCGAAGGTCGCACCGCTGACAGCCGCGACAAACCGCCCGTCGATGAACACCTGCGATCGCGGCTTGAGCGCGGTGGCGCGTTCACGCCATTGGGTGGCGGTCATGGATGGCGGTGCGGGCATGGAAGCGCGTCTCAGAAGGTCGGCGGGGTGGAGGCCGAGATGATCTCACAGACCTCGCCGCCCACATTGCGAAAGCGGTGTGGTGTCGAGCTCGAGAAGTAATACGCATCGCCCGCTTCGAGGACGCGCGTCTGGCCGCCTACCGTGAGCTCAACCTTGCCCCGCACCACCACTCCGCCCTCCTCACCACGGTGCGACAGCATTTCCTCGCCAGTGGCGGCGTCGGGTTCGTAGCGTTCGTGCAGCACAGTGAGTTGGCGCCCCGGGCGCTGCGCGGCCACCAGGCGCAGCGAGGCGGCTTCGTTGCCGATCTCCACCAGCTCCGCGGCGGCGTAAAACACCTGCGCGGCGCTGTTGACGTCGAGCGTGAAGAACTCCGCCATGGACATCGGAACGCCGTCGAGTACCTTCTTGAGCGAGCCCACCGACGGGCTGACCCGGTTCTGCTCGATCAACGAGATCAGGCCGTTGGTCACGCCGGCGCGACGCGCCAGCTCGCGCTGCGAGAGGCCGTGCAGCTCGCGCACATGTTTTAGGCGTGCCCCAACGTCGATGCTCATATGTTTGGGATTATGATCTTCCGCAACTGCCGGAGTCGATCATGGCCGCCCAACCCGAACATACAGACCTTTCCCTCGACGCCTACTGGATGCCGTTCACGGCAAACCGCCAGTTCAAGAGCAAGCCGCGCATGCTGGCGCGAGCGTCGGGCATGTACTACGAGACGCCTGAGGGCCGGAAAATTCTCGACGGCGTCGCGGGCCTGTGGTGCGTCAATGCGGGCCATGGGCGCAAGGAAGTCACGCAGGCGGTCGCCAGCCAGCTCGAGGTCATGGACTACGCGCCCGCGTTCCAGATGGGACACTCGGGGGCGTTCGAGCTGGCGAACGCACTGGTGCGCATCGCACCGCCTGGCCTCGATCATGTGTTCTTCACGAATTCCGGCTCGGAGTCCGTCGACACCGCGCTCAAGATCGCACTGGCCTATCACCGCGTGAAAGGTGACGCCGCGCGCGTGCGGTTGTTAGGCCGCGAGCGTGGCTATCACGGCGTGGGATTCGGCGGCATCAGCGTGGGTGGCATGGTCGCCAATCGCAAGGCCTGGCCGACAGCCATGATCCCCGGCGTCGATCACCTGGGGCACACGCACGACATCAAGCGCAACGCGTTCACGCGCGGCCAGCCGGCGCACGGCGCGGAGCTCGCCGACGATCTCGAACGCCTGGTGACGCTGCACGATGCGTCGACCATCGCCGCGGTGATCGTCGAGCCCATCGCCGGTTCCACCGGCGTGCTGTTGCCTCCGCAGGGATATCTCAAGCGCCTGCGCGAGATCTGCGACAAGCACGGCATCCTGCTGATTTTCGACGAGGTGATCACCGGCTTCGGTCGCACGGGCTCGCCGTTCGCCGCGCAGGAATTCGGCGTCACGCCCGACATGATCACCTGCGCCAAGGGCCTGACCAACGGCGCCGTGCCCATGGGCGCGGTGCTCGCCTCGAAGAAGATCTATGACGCTTTCATGCAGGGGCCGCCGGGCGCCATCGAACTGTTTCACGGCTATACCTATTCGGCGCATCCCCTGGCCTGCGCCGCCGGGCTCGCGACCCTTGGGATATACGAAGGCGAGAAGTTGCTGACGCGCGCCCGGCAAACAGGCCCCGTATTCGAAAAAGCGCTGCACGAACTGCGCGGTCTTCCGCATGTCATCGACATCCGCAACTACGGCCTCGTCGCCGGCATCGAGCTCGATCCCATCGCCGGAAGTCCGGGCGCCCGCGCCTTCGGCATCTTCCTCAAGTGCTTCGAACGCGGCCTGTTGATCCGCACCACCGGCGACACCATCGCGCTGTCACCGGCGCTCGTCATCGAACCGAAGCACATCGAAGAGTTGTTTGGTGTGCTCTCGCAGGCGATCAAAGAGAGCGTCTGAAATCGGCCATTACGCCGGCTGAGGCGCCGCGGCGAGATTGCCAAGCTTGCGGCGGAACTCGCGGCGCAGCAGCGCGAAGCTCACGACGGCCTGCAGGAACATGCTGCATACCGACAGGTACCACACGTGCACGAGTTCGAAGTGCGGTTGCGCCGAAAGCCACAACGCGGGCGCGATGAACACGAACAGACGAATGATGCTCGAGCCGATGGTGGGCCAGGTATTGCCCAACCCCTGAAACATGGAAGAGCAGGTGAAAATGATGCCGTTCGCGGCAAAATTCCAGGACGAGATCATGAGCATGGTGGCGCCAACGGACACCACCGCTTCCTCGTACGTGAAGATGTGCATCAGCAGGTGCGAGCCGAACTGACAGAAAACGGTCAGCGTCAGCATGATTCCGATGCTCAGGCCGACGGTCCAGTTGAATGTCTCACGCACGCGTTCGGGCTTGCGCGCGCCGAAATTCTGGCCGGCGATCGGCGCGGCCGCAAAAGCCACGGCCATCGCGGGCAACAGGAGCAGTCGCATCGCGCCCTGCCCTTCAGCCAGGCCCGCCTGCGCATCCGCGCCGAACTTGCGGATCACCCAGTACATCACCGCCATGACGAGCGACATGAAAAAGAACTCGAGCCCGATGGGCAGCCCGATGAAAAGCAGGCGCTTCAATACTTCCGCGTTTGGCTTGAACTGCTCGCGATGGAACGACACGTACTTCTCGTGCCGGTGGAAATAGTACGCGCTGATGATCACGCCGACGATCGTCGCGAACGTGGTGGCGAGACCCGCCCCGAACGCGCCATACGGCTTGCCGGTGAGCCAGCCGATGGTGAGCACCGCCGCAAAAAGAATATTCAATCCGACGGTGATGAACTGGATGATCATCGTCGGCTTGACGATGCCAGTGCCGCGCAAGGTCGCGAACATCGAGATCATGAGGAACTGGATGCCGAGGCCCGGCGTCACGCCCATTAGATAGTCGATGCCGGCCTGCGCGACCACGGCATCGGCCGCTTCCAGGTGCATGTACGGACGCGCCACCGTGTACAGGAGCGCCAGCACGAAGATGCCCATGAACACCGAGAGCATCAGCGACTGGTTGAAGACGAGATTTGCGCGCTCGTGTTGTTGTGCGCCGACCGCGTGCGAGACCATGGCCGCCGTGCCGACGTTCAGGACTTGCGTGAGCGCAAGCACCAGGAACCAGAGATTGCCCGCGGCGCTGAAGCCCGCGGCGACTTCGTTCCCGAGCACGGACACGAACTTGAGGTCGGTGACGAAGTACGCCACCTGCACGACCATGCCGATAAACATCTGGATCGACATTGCCGCGACGTGTCCGGGGATCGAACCAACGCTCAGGTTTTTCATGGAGGCACCAGCTGTGGGGCTGCCTAGATGACAGGCTGGACTTGAATCGTCAACTTCTGCTGCGAATGACGAGCCCAAAAGAAAAGGCCGGTCTTGCGACCGGCCTTTCCAACTTGTCAGCGTCGAGCGCTGAACGTGCTTTTACTTGGACCAGGGCAGCGTCGTCATGACACCGACGAGGAACCGTGGCTCGTTATTACCTTCATCAACCTTGACCTTCTCGAAGCCGCTGGCGTCGGTGCCAGTGAACTTGCCGAAAATCGTGAAGTGACCGGCAGTGTAATTGCCCTGCACGGCGTAATCGAACAACGGACCGCTCTCACCCAGGGCGTCGCCCAGGAGGTCCCAGTAGTTACCCCACGAGTAACCAGCGTGGAAGGCGAGCGAGAACTTGTCGCCGACCGGCAGTGTGTAGTTGGCTTCCGTGTATTCCCCGGACTCGCTACTTTCGTAGAAGTCGTTCGAATACCACTGTTTGAAGCTGAAGGCCCCGGCGTTGAAACCGACGTACCCTTCGAAGTATTCACCGATCGCGATCTTTGTCGCACTCGCACTGGAACCTGGATACATGTAACGGGTTATGCCAGCCGTCCAGGAGAACGTGTCGTTGATCTTCCCGACGTAGTTCGCGTAAAGGTCGAGCTCGACATCACCGTCAATGGAGTCGCCGAAGTCCACATTCGACGCCCACGCGCCGATCGAGAAACCGCTGTCTCCAAAGGCGTAGTCGGCGCTGCCTTGCAGTGCTGGATTTTTCGCGCTCTGGCTCCAGCCGCGAAAGTCATAGTCGCTCACCGCAGTCCAGGTTGAACTGAATTGAGCTTGGGAAACGCCGCTTAAGGCCAGGAGGCCAGTCACGAGCGCCAACGTTTTAATCAATTTCATTTGCTCCTCCGAGCGCTATAGGGCCCATGTACTAAAGCAAAGGTTGTGCCATTCGCGCTGTTCTACCGGTGTCATACCCGATTTTTCAACGAGTTACCTGTAGCTAAAAAAAACACAACCAAAGCCTGAGGCCCGGATTATGCCGTGTTTGCCTGTGGTCTTGCACGATTTAGGTGCGCGCCTCGAAGATGGCGTAGAACTTGGTGCACTCTTCCAGCACTTCCCAGGTTCCTTCAAAGCCCGCGGGCACTACGAAGCCCGTGCCCGGCCCGAACTCCCACCGATTGCCCTGAAGGTTTTCGAGGACCACCCGGCCGCGCGTCAGACAGCAGAACTCCGACTCCGAATAGCGGATGCGCCACTTCCCCGGTGTGCTCGACCATCGACCGGAGAAGAACTGCTGCGTGGAATCGGCGAAGTAATTCGCGATTGTCTGCCGGGGATTCCCGGCGAGCAGCCGGTCGGCCGCGGGAGCCGTGAGCTCCGGTTCCATGCTGGCTGCAAAATCGACGATCTGGTTGCTCATGGGCGCCCCGTTTGCGATGGAGGCGTGAGTATCGCG
>JBDTSV010000088.1:0-30692 GCA_039930985.1 Pseudomonadota bacterium | reverse complement strand
CAGCTCATGAACCACAATGTGGGCCAACAGCAAGCAGCAAGCTATCCTGCCTATCTAGGAAAACGTGGCCGATACCTACCACCGATTCACGCGCTCCGCCGCTCCCCGAGCCGCAAACCACTCCGCGCTCCAGGATCCACGCCGTGCAAGACCCGATGCGGCTTTCACCGCACCGGGTCACCCGACATCACATCAAGTTCGCCGCCAGGAGCGCTCTGCGGTGGGCACGGTTGGCATTCAGATTCGCGATCCGTTCCTCGGGTGGGGCCTGCTTGTAGTGAGTGCCGCGGCTAGTGATGAGTTTGCCCAGCGTACTCGTGGACACCCCGAGGCTTGCCGCCAGCCTCTTTAGGGTTACGCGCGAGTCATGCCACGCGAGCACATATGCAATCTGTGCGCGGGTCAGCGCTCGCGGACGACCGCATACTGACCGCCGTTTGTCCGGGGGCTGTACGGTGGAGTTCGGACTGGTATCAGGTTGCCGTGCTCGGCTGGACCGGATACGCCTCCTTCGTCGTGAATGCGGTGCGGGGAGTCGTGTTGCTCGTTCTTGACGCTTCATGGAAAGGGCTCCTTGAGTTGCGAGCGAGCTGCAGCCCGCCCACCTCCCCGGAAAACCTCCTCGGGACTCTCCCGAAGCCGCCGCCCGTCAGGCCAGAAAAATCCGTGACCGGCGCTTCGCCGGCGTAGCAGCGCACCTCCAGGTGCGCTGGCGCGGATTTTGGAAACGTGAGGCCTGAGCGAAGCCAGGCGGCAGCGGCAACTTAACGCGGGGCGCGCCCGAGGAGGAGGCACCGAGCGGTGCCGCCTTCCCGGGCCTCGACCCTCAGGCCGCGAGCACCTCCCTGGCCAAGTCCCACAATCCGCTGTTTAAGCGAACGTCCTCACGAATGGAGCTGATGCGACGAGTGCGCGTCAGCCGTCCTGTCACGGAGCGGCGCGAGACTCCACCGCGCAGCAAATTCTCTTGCACACGGTTCATCACGCTCCACAGATCGTCACCGACATCTTCGGAACGCCTGCAGGTGAGAAGCCGCGACGGCTCCATGCCACTCTCTGCGAGATCGGCAAAGCGCATCATGAGCGCTCGCTCGGCGAAGCGGACCTGCTCGTCCTTGAACAGCGGCCGCTCCTCCATGCGTACGACTTCCGCAGCGAGGCTGTCGAACTGCTCGGCAAGCTTCAGCGCGCTCGACACGACTTCATCGACGACGTTGCCCCGATGTGACACGCAGTACGCGGGAAACGCGCCGCGCGAGACAATGAGCCCGTTCGTACAGATCACCCGATAGATCCCCATCCGAAGCTGATAGGCGCTCGTGCCATCGTGGCTGTTCAACAGCACGATCTCCGGAATCGAATCCTTCAGGCTCACGGTCTCGAACCGCCGCCGCAGGCGCAGCACATGTCGCGCATGCAGTACGCTCGCACGACGCGCCTGCGTCTGCCGTGCTTCGACGGGCACGAGGCCCGCTTCCATCAGGCCCTGCAAGACCTGAGAAGTGGGAATGAAGGTGTACTTGGCGCTGGTGCGCTCATGCGGGCTTTCCGCGAGTACCGCTGGCGCGCGCTCGCGCAGCGTCTCGAGGCTGAGCGCGTTGGCAAACGCACTGGCGTGACGGGAGAACGACGTCTCTAACAACGTATTCATGGGAAGTTCCTCAGGATTTCTTGGGCGGGATTGCCCGCAATCCCCGGATCACGCCGCGCGCAGCGGTCAAGGATCGAAGACCGCCGCAGGCGGCGAGCGCTTCCTAAGCGCTCGTCCTTGACGGCGAGCACGGCGTGATAGGCTGACGGGATTCAGACAATCCCGCCCTCTTCCTCTTCTCTTACGCAGCGCTTTCCGGCAAGGAATCGCCTCGGTCGCTAACTATCGGTACACTCGCGGAAACTAACAGTTGGGGGATGTGCGAAATGGCTAGTTCGACCCGCAAACACAACTCTCCTTGGACACCGGCGGATCTCAAGAAGATGCGCGCCTTGGCCAAGGCCAAAAAGTCCGCACGGCTCGCCGCGATGGAACTCGGCCGTTCGCCGGGTGCCGTCAAGTACAAGGCAATGGTGGAAGGTGTGCGCTTCCGTTTCATTGATCAGCCTGCAGGCGTCCAGACCAGGATCGCGCGCAGAAAGAGGCGGACTGCGAGCAAGAAGAAGTGATGCCCGCACGGTGAGGCCTGTAGTTGGGGAGAGGGACGTGAACGTCGTCCCCCTCCCGCGTTGCAGCCTAAAGCAGACCTCTTTCGGCAAATGAAACCGTTTGCCCTGCACCAACAACCAGGTGATCGAGCGTGCGGATATCGACTAGCGCGAGCGCATCTCGCAACCGTCGCGTGATGAGTTCGTCAGCCTGACTTGCTTCCGCCACACCGCTCGGATGGTTGTGCGCGAAAATCACCGCAGCGGCGTTGTGGCGAAGCGCGCACTTTACGACTTCGCGAGGATGAACGCTTGCGCCATCAATGGTGCCGGCGAACAGAATGTCGCTGGCGATCAACCGATGTCGATTGTCCAAAGCAAGAACGATGAAGAGCTCCCGCTCCTGAGGGGCCAACATCGTCTTCAGATAATCGCGTGTAGCGCTTGGTGCGGTCAGGCAAACGCCGCTCGTGCCGGCAAGGCGAAGAAGAATTGCGCGCGCCTGCGCGAGGATTCGTTCTTCGTCAGTCGACAGCCGCGAATTTGCTTGCAACAGATCGATGCCGGACTCGACCGGCTTTCTTCGACTGGCTCGCGGCTTGCGAATGGAAGCATTCTGCAGCGTAGTAGTGCCGATGCGTGTGTCGTCATTCATGACGTAGATCCTTCGATACTCTCGGGCGGGATTGCCCGTATCGTCCAGATCACGGCGCGCGCAGCGGTCAAGGATCGAAGACCGCCGCAGGCGGCGAGCGCTTCCCGCGCTCGTCCTTGACGGCGAGCACGGCGTGATAGGCTGACGGGATTCAGGTAATCCCGCCCTCTTGCTCTTCCTTCCAGAGTCCCAAGAAAATGAACCCGAGCGCGACCGCCACGCCCGGGTCCGAACTACTTACCTCACATCGTCAGGGAACATTGCGGAGAATGGCCGGAAGCCAGCCCATTCCCGCGACCTTCTGCTCCGCCGCCTGAATGAGCGCGGCCTTCTTGAGCTTCGCGAGCGTTGCGGCCGCCTCCGGCGATACCGTCTCCCGCACCACTTCGAGCACCCGGGCCTTCGGCGGGCTACCAGAGTAGCTATCCGCCGTTGCGCTTCACCACTCACGTATGTCGAGCCCGGCAGCGCGCGTCAGTTCATCAGTGGCGCCGCGCGTCTCACCCTGCGTCACGCCATCGACACTCTGCGTCTGTTTTCCTAGCGCGCCAAGCCAGGCGGATTGTTTTCCCAAAACCGTAGCTGATTGCCAAATGGATCCACCACCTCAAACTCCCTCGAATCCCAAGGAGTGAAGCGAATATCGGTCGGTGCGAACTTGCCCTTCCGCGTCACGAGATCCCGATGAAGCGCTGCAAGGCCCTTCATGTCACGGAACAACAATGCGCAGGGCTTGCCGCCCTCGCTTTCTTCCGCGAGATGCAATTGCACACCGCCGCGCGACACCTGCGCATACATGCGCTGAGCAGGAGGGTCGTCCTTACCCCAGTCGAATTTGAAGCCAAGGAAGTCGACGTAGAACTCTGCCGCAGTCGCAAGCGAAGTGATTCGCAGAACCGGAATAGGTGGCTCAAGCGCAACGGCCCCTGCACCCTGTTCGGGGGGAGTTGTCTCAATTCCCATCTTCGACGCGAGGATGTTCCAGTCAGCAAAGCCGAATTGTCTTGCAACAATCTCGAGGCACTCGCTGTGGGAGAGTGAAATGTTCTTCGCGGCCAGCTCGTCGCGCAGCGACTTCGCCATAGCCTTTGACTGCAGATAGGTACGCATCCGATCCTCCGTCCGGGCGAACGATTCGATCAGCGCTTGCATTACCGATCCGTCCGCCAGGGGTGAGGGATCAGGACTTGTTCATCGAAGAATGCATTCACCATCCCGAAAACGGGGCAAGCGGCAGGCTGCATCCAAGCCGAGGTGGATGCTAGGTGGGCGCGCTTGTCGAAGTCAATCCGATCGTCCGAGCCGAAAGAACGCGGCGCTGAATACATTCAGCGCGTGGGTTCGTCGCGGCGCGGCGGCTGCGGCGCCGAAGGCGAGCGAGGTCGCGGCGCGGGCACGCCACTTCTCGCCGAGAGCGCCATGACCGCCTTGACACGCTCGACGAAAATCTCGCGATCACGCGGATCACGGATATGCGACTCCGCAAATCTCTCCGCAATGCGAAGGCTCACAAACGCATTGCGCAGCTCCGGCCGTTCCTGGAGTGCACGCCTGGCGTCCAGCTGGGACTCACGCTCCTTCCGGGCACGCTCGATCGACTCCGCCAGGAACTCCACGCCCTCTACTCTCCATAACGTACGCCGGAACGCTCGTTCTGGATCGCCAGCCGGCAGCGTGACTGGCTCCGAGCCGACGCGCTGCAAGCCGATCACAGAACCGATCGCCGGCTGTGATTTGGATTCCTTGATCGCGCGCCCGAGATCGACTCCCCAGAATGTCTCAGGCCCGCGAATCGATGAGACCGTCACGTAGTACGAGGGGCTGCCGCCGCGTCGAAACTGGTAGTTTGCCGCGCCATGCGCCTCCAGCCGGCCGGTGATGATATCGCTGGCTTGGCTTCGACGCGGTGCGGTCGTACTCGTTCGTGCCCTCTCCAGCTGGAGGCGTTTCACGAGCTCGCTCGCAGGTAGCGGTCCCTCGCCCATCCGTCACCGCGTCTGCGCGGGATCGCGGTCCTGCAACTTTTCGGGGATCGGTCCTGTGCGCGCCTTCAGATGCACGGGCTCGAGCGGCTGTCCGTACTCAATTGTCTTGGCCAGGTGCGCGCGCAAGTGATCCACGAACTGCTCGCGCGCGTCGGCGCTTGCGATACGCTGTTCGACGCCGACGCGCGCCATCTGCAGCTGTAGATAGCTGCCTTCGAGCTCCGGAAACTGCTTCACGGCCTCCGCGGCGCTCACTGTCGCATTCCTGAACGTATCGGCCATCTTGAATCGCCGATCGAGAAGCTCTTTCTTCTCGAGAATCCATTGATTCCGATGCGCCTGAACCTCCTCGCGCCCAACTTCGCTGCCCGATGCGTCAAACTTGGGCGCGATGACTGTCACCGGATTTCGGCTGATTGCGCGCAATCCGACTTCGTCCCCCACCCCAGGCGTACTCAGCGACTGGCGTACGGATCGCTCCAGATCCACGCCCCAGATCTCGAGATCACCGCGCTCGGTCTCGATGCGCACGTAGTACGACATCGGCTGCCCCGGCTTGTGCTGATACGGCGCAGGTCCGTGATCCACAAGACGACCGACGATCAGTTCGCCGGTCTCCGATCCTCTCTCGCGTGCATGTCCTGCTTTGCCGTTTGGCCTTTCCACGGCGGGCGCGTCATCCTCCCTTTCGGCGGTACGGCGTCGCGCGATCGCCCGCACGAGGCGTTCCTGCTCGAGCGCGCTCGGTAGATAGCCCGTGACTTCGAGACCCACGAGGCGCGCCGCGAACCATGCCTCCTTCTTGAAGAAGTCCGTTCCCGTGACCGTGACGTTCTTGGCCGATCGCGCCTGGGCGATCGCCACCATGCTCTGGATGACGACCGCGTTCTCCGAGCGCGTCGTCACCCGGTTGCCATGATCGGAGAACGCCTCTGCGCCATCCGGAAAGAAGAAGTTGTTCCCGATCTGGATGAATCGCTCGCGCACTGTGTCCGGTACCGTGCGAGCGGGCGGATCCTCCGACGCCGCCTTCGCTCCTTTGCCGCGTGCTGGCATCTCTGCCTTCGGCGCGCGCTCGACGCGCAGCGCGCCGCCGCCGCCCGCGTTCAGGCGCACATCGTCGAAAGTGATTGCGTTACCCAGCGTCTCGTTTGCAGCCCCCGCCTTAGGCGGCTCACGCCGCGCCTTAGAGGGGCTTCGCTTCTTGAATGCTTTGTCGGCTTTTTCAGGTTCAACCATCGGAACGTCCTAGCGCTCCCGGAGCGCGTTGATGAAGCTGTCGACTGCCGTGTCGAGCTCCTCTGGAGTGAAACGCTCGCCTTCCGCCTTCTGAGGCAAGACGACCTTGTCGAATTCGACGTCAAAATCGTCGAGTGTCAACTGCTCGATGTGCTCGATGTCCTCACGCGTCGCCGCTCGCCGGCGCGGACGCTCGGGTGGCGGGCCGTCGACGGCAGGCGCTGGCGGCGCGGCAGCATCCACTACCACCGGGCGCGCGGCCTCATGTGCCGGAGTCGCCCGCTTTGGCGCGGGCAGTAGCCGCTTCTTGAAGAACGGATCCTCGAAGTAGCGGTTCTTGCGCGCGAGAATCGGTCGCACGCCCTCGTACAACAGAAGTTCCCGATCCCGCCCGAGCTCCTTCACTTCCTGCGGCAGCAATAGCGACCGCTTCTGCTCGCTCACGCTGACACTGCCCTGCCCACCCTTCATCGAGATCAACATCGCGCGGGGCCGTGACTGACTCTTGACGCGAACTGTCGTGAATC
The DNA here is from genome assembly GCA_039930985.1 of Pseudomonadota bacterium. Taxonomy (GTDB): domain Bacteria; phylum Pseudomonadota; class Gammaproteobacteria; order Steroidobacterales; family Steroidobacteraceae; genus CADEED01. Next base: position 24,147 of record JBDTSV010000088.1, on the reverse strand, counting down.
CGAGTTCCTGTGAGATCTCGGTCGCCTCCGCATGGTCCTTAGGCGCGTACAGAACACGCGCAGCGAGGCTCTTCATCATCGTGTCAGCCGCGTTCGGGCCATACACCTCACGCAGCTGCGAGTACGCTTGAATCACCAGCAGCAACCGCACGTTGTAACCCGGCAGATATGAGATCGCATGCGCCAGGATGGGAATTTTCCCCGGCGCCGTCGTCTCATCGAGCAGGCACAGCAGTTGGTAGCGAAGCGCGGGGTTGTGCTCGGGCAGCTCGCGCGTCTGCATCGCGATCGCCTGCTCGATGAAAAGATTCAGCAGCGGCCGCAAGAGCGACAGATCTCCCGGTTGAATACCAATGTAGATCGAGATAGGGCGCTTGCGCAGGTCTCGAAAGTCAAAATCATTGCGCGAGGTGGCGGCATCGATCAGGGGATTGGTCCATAGGTCCAGCCGGCTCGTGAACGTCTTGCGGATCGACGATGCAGTGACGGGCGCGAGATCCATGATGTCCGAGATCGCGCGCACGCACTGCTGCGACAGCGGGAACTTGCCGCTCTGTCGTCCACCAATAATGCGTTTCCAGTGCGCGCTGAATCCTTCCGCATCGCTCGCCATGCCCTGACGCAAGATTTCTCCCAACGTCGCCGGCAGTGAAGGTGTCTCGAGAACGTACAGCGCCATCCCCAGAAACATGCCGCGACCGCCTGCAGTCCAGAACGGATCCGTCCCCGGCACTTCTGGAAAGAGAATTGCGCCTAGCCGCTGCACATCCGATATCCGCAAATTCGGATCCGACGACACATACGACATGGGATTCGAGCAGGCAGTATTACCCGTGGGCTCAAGCGGGTTGAACAGATGGCACTCTTGTCCGATCGATGCGCGCCAGCCTGCCGTCAAATGCCAGTTCTCGAGTTTCACGTCCTGACAAAGCAGCGAGCCCTGCCATAGCAGCGCATTCGGCACGACGATGGCCGTGCCCTTATCCGCGCGTGGCGGCGCAGAAACAATGGCGCCTTGCTGTCCGCCCAGGATGAGATAGCGGCGACCGACGCGCCCGAGAAAGAGACCCTCTTTCGCGAAGAGTCCGGCGCGCGCCATCTCTCGTCGCGTGGCGAAGCGCGCATCGCCATGCAGCGAACGCGACTTCGGCAGCAACGCGATCAGCGCTACCGCGCCGACAAGCAGGACTCCTGCCGCCGAGGAGACCACGAGCCGCGGGCGCAAGTCCTCGCGATGCCCGTAGTAGTAAAAGTAGCGCGTGATCGTGAGAGGGCTCGCCTCGCGCGGATCCTCGCGCACCCACCAGAGGAAGACATACGCGGCCAGGTACTGCGCGAGAATCAAACTGCAGATCGTGCCCAGCACGATCTTCCCCGCCAGTGCGACTCGCGAGCGCCTAACCGCGGGCTGCCATGGTGCGACGCCTGCGCGCAGGGTCATACCACACCTCTTTGATGCAGCGTTCGCGGCGCTCGACGCCAAACTGAACGACGACGTCGATCAGCATGTACAGCAGGTTCTTGATCTCCTCGCGCGCGAGCTCCTGGCCCGCCCGGCTTTGTTTGACCAACAGCACCAATTGCTCGAAGGCGAGCTCCGCGCTCGCCGCGTGGATGCTGGTGATTGAGCCCGGGTGTCCGCTGTTGACGTTGCGCAGATAGTCGAACGCTTCTTCACCCCGCAGCTCCGCCAGAAGAATTCGGTCGGGCTTCATGCGCAGGCAACTCTCAAGGAGTTGCTTCGGGGTGACGCGCGCCAAGCCCTGATCGTCCTTGGAATAAAATAGCCGCACGTGGTTGGGATGGCGGTCCAGCACCAGCTCGCGCGCGTCCTCGATGGTGATCAGACGTTCATCCGCTGCGATTTCGCGGATGAGCGCCTTGGTAAAGGTTGTTTTGCCAGAACCGGTGGGCCCAGATACGAGAATGTTTTTGCGCGACGCCACCGCCAGGCGCATGAACGCGCGGTAATCTTTCGCCTCGAGCAGCGCGACCAGATTCTCTTCAGTCCCGTCCGCTGCCTCGCCCGCTCGCCGAGTGGTGCGGAAAACCCCGCGCTCAGCGAGCTCGTCGAGCGTCCACACCTCGTTCGCAGGTCTTCGGATCGTGATCGCGACCGTTCCAGGCGTGGTCGCCGGCGGGAGCACGATCTGGATACGCTCACCGCCCGGCAGGGCCGCCGACAACAGCGGCGACTCGGCGTCGATGCGCTGGCGTGTCGAGTTCGCGACGAGCTTCGCCAACCCCGTGCACCACTCGTAGGTCGCAAAGGCCAGCGGCACGCAGCCCCAACCGGCGCGCGTCTCGACATACGCCTCGCCCGGCCGGTTGATACAGAGCTCGGTCACGTCGCGATCGATCAGGATCGGTCTCAGCGCTCGCAAGGTGAGATCGAGCGCGGACGACTCCACGACAGCCGGAGGCCTGACCGCCGAGGCGTCAGCAGCCTCCACCAAACTACCGTGCGCGCGCGACGTGCCGTAGCTCATACACACTCCGAAAGTCGAGGTCTCGCGCGACCAGCACCTGGATGCGATCACCCTGGGGCTTGACCACCGTCGGCGGAATGCTGATGGTCGACTTCAAAACCTCCGTCATGACTTGGCTCGAAGTCGTGGGGCTGACCACAATCGTCTCGCCATCCCCGCGCTGCGATTCCACGGCCGCCTGGACGGCACCGTCGATGACACTGACCAGGATGGCCGCGCCGAACCGTTCGAAGAAATGCCGATTCACTCTCCCGGGCAATCCAGAGCGGCCGAGTTCGTCCGTCCCCGCGGACGCCAGAGGCACGACAACTCCCTTGGGCGTGCGCGCCTCGGTCCACAGCACGAACAGCCGCGCCGATCCCGCTCGCATCTGTCCCCTGGTTTCGCCGACCAGCTTCGTGCCGCGCTCGAGCAGCACTACCGAGCCGTCGGCACCAAAAGTATCGGTCGCAAGCACACACGTCGTCATGCCGGCCAGGCTGCTGTCGATCGCGGTCTCCAGCGTACAGTCGAGAAACGCGCCTTTGGGCAGCAACAGCTGCCGCGTCGGCATCACGCGCGCGCTCACGGCAGACGTCACCGTGGGACGCAGCAGCGCGGCGAGATCTCCGCTTCCCTCGGCCTCAGCGCCGGCCAGCGGTGAGTCGGGCGCCCCACTTCCCGGCAGCGCGAACGCACGTCCGGCAAGCTGACGTTCCAGCTTCAACTCCTCCGGAGTCTTGCCTTGCGGCTGCCGCGCGGCGGCGTAGTTAGGTGGTGCGTCTGTTGCTGGCCGCAACCACGCTTCGGGGATATCGGGCGGTGGCGGTTCCTCGGGGGCCTCGCCCAACAAAGACTCGAACGCAGAGGGCGCTGGGGGCGGTTGATCGACTCGTCCCAGAGGCCGCAGAGCCATTTCGCCCTTGGCCTTCTCCTGCGTCGAGGTCTGCGCCGTCTCGCGCGCCGTCGTTCGTGATCCCCATGAGTGCACGAAGTACCAGCCGAGGAGCCCCAGCGCGAGCGCTCCAAGGAGCCCCGCCGCAAGCATGTTCGTCACGCGCGCCTGCAGCGATGGCGGACGCTGCACGGCGCTCTCGCCGCGCTCGCCGGCGACCTGACCATCCGCGCGTTCTTCCGCTGCATTCTCCCGCGCTTCGCCGACAGCCTCGGGGTCCGGCGTACCAGTGCCTCGCAATCGATCCCACACACTCATGGCCGCAACGCCCTGGACTCGCGCTCGACATTCGGCGAGACGGTACCGGAGTCGAGGCGTGTGCCGCTGCCATCGAAGCCCTGATTCACGATGCATCCCGTGAGCTTTCCTCGACGCAGAATCAGCTTCGGCGCCAGACGGTGGACCAGCACATCGCCGTCATTCATCGAGAAATTGAGAAGCGACTCGGTGCCATCCTCATTACGGACGAAGATCGCGGGAATCTCCGCGCGGTCCGCGAAGGTGAGCCTGGTGTGCACGCCATCGTCCGATGCCGCGACCGGCCGTAGCGACCGGTGACCACAGAACCAGTAGTCGGAGTTCCGGGGCCGCTCGGCACGCGCTTTCGCGAGTTCCCGTTCGATCTCCTCTTCAGCGCTCGGCCCATCGGGCCGCGGCGGATACAGGAATCGCACGGCGTAGATCAGATCATCGGACAAGCGGCTCGGCCGCCGCACCTCAACGGAATAGTCGAACCGGTACGAACGCCGGTCGGTATAGATGACTAGATTGGTGGCAACCAGCGCCGCCCGCGGCTTGAGCAGCACCGAATTCGCATGCGCGTCGATGGTGACGCCTTCGAGATCCCCGCCGCCCTTTCCGGTGAACGCCTCGCCGTCCTCAAAGATGAGCTCGATGGCGTAGCCCACGAATCCGTACAGTCGGTAGACCTGATCGGCACTGTATGAGGCAGTGCGGATGCGACTATCCACCTTGCCGCGGATCGGCAGCGCCTCGGCCAGCGTCGTGGCGCTCATCGAAAGACAAACGACAAGCATTGCCGCGTCGCGCCACGCCTGAAGCGCATTCCGCCGCGTCATCGCGTGCTCGCCTGCGTGGCTTCCGCGGGCAAGCTCTCAGGCTCGCTGCGGAACTCGATGACCTTGAACCCGAGGGGATTCCAGCGCCGCACGGCCGGGTCTTTCGACGGGGAAGTAGCGAGTCACGAGCTCGGGGAACTCTCCGTTCCCCACGAACGCTGGCACGACATCAACGATGCCGGTGGCGTTATCGACGCGGATCACGAAGGGTTCCACGCGCTTCAACGGCATGAGCATCATCAACGTGAGTATCGCAACCAAGGTCAATGCACAGGCGCCAATGGCGATGCGCCAGGCAAGCCGCGCACTGCGCGCGCTCATGGCTTCGCGGTCCGCATCCCAGGAGGCGGCCTCCTTGAAATATTGTTCCAACGCCGCTTCCTTGCTCATGGCGGCGAAGGCTCCCTAGGTTCTTGCTCGGGCAAAGCAGCGGCCGGTGCGGACGTCTGCTTCGGAGCCGGCACATTGATGGGCACAAGCTTGCGGTCACAATTTACCCACGGCGCCTGCGTGGCGCAGCCGCTCGCGAGCATTCCGACCACGAGGCATGTCCAAGTGCGCCTCATGTCCGCGCCTCGTAGCGAACGGTGTTCACGCGCGGCCGTTTCTCGCGCGGCAGGCCCATGCCGATGAGCCGCTGCCCTGCCTTGCGACTCAGGCTGTCCCAGCGACTCCGATCGGTGTCAATGAAGGCACCGCGCGAAAAATCCTTCGCGCGCCGGCTCGCTCCACCTGCGGCGCCGAGCCCGAAGCGCACCAGGCTCGACACCGCGCCAAAGCTCGAAAGCGCCACGCCACTTGCCAATCCTTGTGCCATCGCCGGCGCCTGCTTCATCACGAGGAAAGTCAGCGCCGCGGCGACACAGACCTTCAACGCATGCGCGATTTCAATCGCACCGCCTGCGTCCACCGCCGACTGTGCAGCTTCAGACACCACCTGCAGCATCAGCGCCGCCACCATTACCGTGAGGATGGTGAGAAACGCATAGTTGCAAAGCTGCGCGAGCCAAGCCTCGAAGAACCGCTTGGTGCTCTCGAAAAACAGGAGCGCGATGAAGAGTGGCCCGAGCGCTATCAGTATCGACAGCGCGATCTTGCTCAAGGCGAGCAGGAACATCGTGTACACCGCGGTGAGCCCCACAATGATGTAGACCATGAACCCTGCGACATAGAACGTGAACGAGTCGTCGAAGAGGCCGCCCTTGGCAAGCAGCAGTGATGCCGCATCGTCGCCATCGAAGAAGATCTCATCGACGATGCCCACGGCATTCGGCGCGCCAATGACTCCCGCCACGAGCTGCGCCGGCGCCGTGAAGAAGGAATCAACGATCACATCGTTGAAGAGCCACAGCTGCAGCGACAGTCCCAGAACGATCGCTAGCGTCACCAGCCGCTTTACGCCTTCGAGGAATGGTTCCTCGACCTTTCCGGCGAGCTGCAGATACCCCCACACAACGACATAGAGAACACCGAGTGTGACGATCACGGGCTCGAGCAGACGCGCGAATGCGGCAGTGTTGTTGGCGATGTACACCGCAAGAAGATTGTCGAGCCAGATGTTGAACTCGGCGAAGAAGCCCATCACTCCTCCTTCGGAGTCTCATCCGATGACTTCTCGCCCAGGCCCACCGCCGGCGCATCGCGAAGGCGCAGCCGATCCTCAAACGACGCCGCGACCTGCGCGTTGACGCAGTCGGGCGTCTTGCGCAGTGTTCCTGGATCTTCCTGACAACGTTTCACTTGGGCGTGGCGCAGATCGGCGTCCGCGCGATATTGCTCCAAGGTGTAACGCGCGACCTCCGGCTGCGGCGAACAGGCCCCCACGAGGAGCGTGAGCGCGGCTATCACGATACGTTCTGACACACGCATGGCGATCCTCCTCCCCACTACTCGTTGAGACCCACGGGGCCCATTCGCCGCAACGAGCCGATATTCGAGATCGCGAGCTCACTGGCGCGCTGCCGGCGGGCCAGTTCCTCCGCCTGCGCCGCCTGATGGAGCACCATGAGCTTGGTCTGTTCGTTCTGCAGCATGGCTTGCTCGGCCGTGATGCGCGCCTGCAGATCGAGGATTGCCTTTTGGTCTTCCGCCGACGAGATGGCTGTGATGAGCTGCTGAAGGGACGCAAACCGCGCGCTCGTGACTTCCAGCGCCCTCCGGTTGGTCGCCTGCATCAGCGCGACGGAACGCCGCGCGGCTTCCAGCTGCAGACGCTCGTCATTCGAGAGACCCGCAAGCTGCGCGGGCGTCAGCACCGCATTTGCTTCCACAAGCCCACGCAGATCGCGAGCCAATGCCGAGTAGTTCCCGTCGACCCCGTTCAGCGCCGCGTCGATGCCCTGCCAGTCGGGCGGCAGGTAGTTGCGATTTGTTCCGGACAGAAGCCGATCCATCCCGCGTCCACCGGTCATCGCCTGATACTGCTGACGCGCCTGATTCAGCTGATTGCGCGCGGTCTCTAGCTGCTCGCGCAGGGTTGCGATCTGTTCGATGAGCTGCGCGATCGCGCCGACGTCGACCACGGCCCACTGCGCCTGCGCGGGCGAGACTGCGCCTAGCAGCACGAACAACGAACACACACCGAAGATTTGGCGAAAACGTTTCATAGTCCCTCCATGGGGAAATTCGAGAACTTCTGCGCTCACGTTGATCCGGTAAAAACTGGCAGCCATTTCGCGGGATCTGCGCCGGTCGTCGCCATGATCCGGTGCAGCTCCTCGACCGAACTCGCGCGCCCCGAGATCACCTTGATCTCGGCGTCGAAGCCCTTGAGATTGAGCTCACACACCACCGATGAATGCCCCTGCTTCACCAGGAACTGTCGCGAGCCCGGCTCGAGCTGTTCCTTGATCAGCTTGAACTCACGCTCCGAGAGCCCGAAACCCTCGACGTACTCGGACTCGTTGGCGTCGGGATTGGGAAACAGGATCTTGGTCGGAGTCTGCTCGATGATGGTCCTGCTAATCGGGCTCTCCAGCACGTCGCTCGCGCTCTGCGTCGCCAGCGCCATAACCGCATTCAACTTTCGCCAGGTTTTAGGTCCATCCTTCGCGAAGCTCTCGAACGCGGGATCCGCGAGGAGGCGCCAAAATTCGTCCATCCAGCACACGAACCGCCGCCCATCGAGCAAGGTGCGAATCACGTGGAATAGATAGAGCGTGACCGGTGATCGAATGAGCGCGTGGTCGAGAAAGTCTGTGACGTCGATACCGAACAGTGCCGCTTGCGAGAGCTGCCCCACGAGCGAGTCCGTAGGGTTGTCGAACACCCACGCGTAGTCACCATTCGTGCTCTGACACCAGCGGACCAAGCGCGCATGAATGCCTTCGGCACGCGTCGCGTCCGTGAACTCGATCAGCCTCGACAGCCGACGGGCCGGCGCATCGAGCGCCAGCGTCCCTGCCAGTGCGTGATCGAGGTCAGCTTCCTCCCGCACCGTCAGCGGCGCCGTTCCCTTGACCAACGCACGCAGCCAGATCTTGAGGAACTCCACGTTCGGCCCGCTGGGCTCGAGCTGCAGGGGGTTGAAGCCCGTCGCGACTCCATCCTTCAGAGGCAGATACGTTCCGCCGAGCGCGCGCGTCAGGATCTCGAGTCCGCGGTCCTTGTCGAAGATGACCTGGGTTGCCCCCTGGCGAGAGAGCATCGCGACGAGAAATCCGATCAGCACCGACTTGCCGCTACCGGTCGGGCCGCAGATGAACGTGTGGCCCGTATCTTTGCGGCTGCCGCCATCCGGATCTCGCGGATCGCTGGCATGGAGCGAGAAATAGTATGGCGAACGCGCGCTCGTGATGAGAAGCGCAAGTGCGTCACCCCAATGATTGCCGGTCGCCCGGCCACATGGGAAATTATGAAACGCCGCCTTCGCGCAGAAATTGCGCGAGGTAATGGGGGCCTTGCGCGGTCGCATCGAAAAGCATCCGGGCAGTTGCGCCCAATATGCGGCTTCGAGTGCCAAGTCCTCCCTCGCGGTGGTAAGGCCGGTATCGGCGAGCATCGAGCGGGCGAGCGCAACATCGTCGTTGAGCTTCCTGAGGCGCCCAGCATCTGAACTCACTCCGAGCCTGTCGCGCAGACCCGTCAGAATCTGCAGCGTGAAGTGATGGTCACCCATGACGAACTCGTTCCCGGTCAGCGCATCGAGCGCGTCTTTCAACTCCTCCGCCTGGGTCACGGCGAAGTCGCCTGCGTTCGACATCTGGTTGTATTGCCGCTGCAGCAGGCCTTGTCCCGTCGCTTTGGTGAGAAACGCAAATGACTGCGCGAGTACGAATTCGAAAGGTGCGGACAAGAGACCATCAAACATGCCGACGGTCGTCGGCGTCGCATACTCCTTGATCCCCAGGACAGCGCCGAAGCGCGTTTGCGTCGGCAGCCGGTATTCGATCGTTTCACTGCCGAAGATCGCTCGCGAATTGGCGAGCACTTCGTGGATTGGCGCTCTTGGGAGCGGAACAGCCGATGATTCGCCATTCAGCAGGAGGCCGAAGAACTCGAGCACTTGGGAATAGAGACGCCCGCCACCACCTGTATATAGGTGCAGCCTGTCGGGGTCGTACCGCGAGAGTGAGGAAGTGACGGTTTGCGCCAGTTTTTCGCTGGCCTCGATGGCATCCGCGCGCTCGGCGGCCAGTGCCTGCGGCGCGTGTTTGGAGGCTATTCGCGATAGAAGGCTTGGTGCCGTACCGGCGACTGGCCGGTAAACAACGGATAGATAGATGTCGTTCGCCATCAGCGTTTCGGACGAAAGCCGCTTGCCGTACCTGTCAGCAAGCACTGCAGCGAATCCCTCGTTCTCGGCTGGAGCCGTCGAGGCGATCTCACGCCTACGAACGACATGCACCCAAAGCGCCGTGTTCGCGCTCGCGATGTTCCGCCACAGAACATTGAGCCGCTCATGCCAATTGTTGAGTACCTCGTCGTCGACACTCTCAAAACTCGCGCCCGCGAGTCTGAACACCTGCACGTAGTCGCCTGCCTCGGTGCGAACAAGTTGCGGTGAGACGTGCGTGCGATACGGAATCCGCGCGGATGCCGGAAGCTCACGCCGCAATGCGATTGCCCGCTTCATGACACGCGCACTGTGGCCGACGCACGTCGGATTCCGCGAGCATCCGGCAGATCCAGAACGAGCGGGCTGTAGCTCGCTCCTTTCCAGAAGCGAATGCTGCCGAAATGGGCAACGAGGCGCGTCTTGGCCCACATCAGGATCAAATCGAAGTAGCGCGGATCACGCGCGCACAGCAGCATGCACACTCCGTGGATCGGAATCGCAAGAAGCAGCACGAGAAGATTCTTGGTCAGTAGAAACACTTCCATTGTGAGAGCTGCATTGAAGAGGATCGCGACGTAAGTCACGCCAAAACGCATCGGCGGCCGCGTCACCGCGATGAAGAGCGGATCTGCTGTCACGCCTGCGTTGCGGTGCTCCACGGCATCATCTCCTACACACCGAACATGGAGCGGATCCAGGCGACGATCTGAGGTGCGCCGAATATGGCGGCGATTCCAACAATGGCGCCGATGACCCAGCCCCAGGCAATCTTCCCAACAGCCGCGGCGATCGCAAGACCGATCACGATCAGGATCGCGATCGGAGTTGCGATAGTCAGCGCGAAGCTGACAAGAGAACTCGCTCCAGTGTCGAACGGCGACGCCTGAGCGACCGCCATCGACGGCACTGCGCTGAGAACCGGAAGGACGCATACGTTAGTAAGCGTGCGTAACGATTTGTTCTTGCCCACCTGGATGTCTCCGTCTAGTGACGGCCGATGAAAGCACGCGTACGCGTTCCTCCGGTATGGAGGGATTCAGGGGAAAACTAGGCCATTCTTGGACATTTCCAGCGAGCCGGCGCGCGCGCAACCGGCAATCACTGCCGCCCTAGACTGGTGCAGTGGTAGAACGCAGCGAGTCGAAACCTAGGTGTCACTATCTCTGCAATCGCAGCAGATATCGGTGTTGGCCCTTGCGCGGGATGGCCAGAAGATTGCCGGAAGCGATCGCGGGCGTGTGGCGCGTAAGCCAGCGCCTGCGAATCGAGTCCTTTTCGCGAGATGTCGGTCGGCGCGTTTTGCTCGACCCGTTGCGATAGACACGGCCGTTAAGAATTCAGCAAGTCTGTTGACGACTTCCGAGCAGTGATGGCTATACCTGAACAAGTTCGCTGCAGAGACGGAGCTTGGCATGCAATTGAAGCGCGGTGAGCCTCTTCATATCCCGCGACGTGGCGGCGTCCAGGAGTTCACACCAGAAGGAAACGTCGTTTCCCCATCGCACCTCGATGGCGTCTGCCATCGTGCTCGCGATAGTTCGCAATTGTTGAGGTGTCAGCGCAGCGATCGTGTCCGCAACGCTCGATGTCATTCCCAATGACATCTGAGCAGCCATGCGATCCCAACGCGCCATTTGCCAGGCGAACATCGACACTTCGTGCATCAGCTCTACGGACAAATTGTTCGTGAGTCCGTTCTCGGTACGCGTTGGCGCAGTCTCTCGAACGCCAGGTGCCGAAGCGCGCCGCCACCACGATGCGTTCGCAAACTGTGCATCGACGATTACAAAAGGGAACATCGCAAGCTCGCGGCCTGCCTCATCTCCCAATCGAATCCAGAGAGCGCGATTTTCCGCAATCATCCCGAGGCCGGCCGCACCACCGGCCGCAGCAATCTCTGCAAGCATGTGGATGCATCGTGCATTGAGTTGGTGCACGACATCCAGCGATTGGATCCCTTTCCACCGCGGTGGCATCGGAGCGTGTCCGGCAGTCGCATGGGAATCATCCATATTCGCCGCCCTATTGATTCCTGCACCCAGGAACTATCTCGAAGTGGACCCGTCAATGCACTAGTTAGTTTCTGGGTATTTTCCACGGAAACTCGGGCTCAACGGCCGCTGTGATTTCTGGCATTGGAGACTAGATGGAGGTTCACGTCACCGACGATCAAATCGGCCGCTACTTCCGCCGTATCCAGCTCGGCCTTCGTCTGCTTACGCATGGAGCGCGTGCGCAGACCACGTGTCTGTGGAGCGGCCTTACTCCCGACCAACTTATAACCTTGCGTCGCCGCTGGATGTTCGATGGAGACGACAGACTGAGAGGTCCTTCTCCAAGCTCTTTCGAGATCTTTTTCAGCTCCGATCGCGTAAGAAATCAAGCGGCATTGTTTGCATGCATCTGCCGGATCGCGGGAGTGAAACACGGCCGCGCTTCGCTCGAAGACGGCGAAAGATTGTGCGAGGCATTCGAGATATTTCGTGAATGGGAACCGGAGTCGCGCTTCGATTTTGAGCAATTGGTATTGCTCATGACGGGGTCGATCCGACGAGAGAAGATCGAGCTCACCCGCTGCGGCATATGCGCCGTAACCCAAGTCATCGATAAGTATGGTGTCGCAGGCGCAACTTGCCGCCGCTGCAGACGCGATAACAGGCGTCGAGGACGTAGCAAGAAGCGCGTAGGCGCCTCTCCCGCCTATCTATCGGGAGAGCAGAGCGATCAAGCCGTAGTAGAGGACCAGGATGAAGCCGCAGGCGAGCGAGGCGAGCATCATCAATATGAACGGGAAGCGAGGTCCGGCAGCGGAGACTTCGAAGGCGATCGAGGCACATATGCCGACGACCATCAGAACCCCGAACGCGATGCGCACAACAGGCTCGAGAAGAGTCAGGATACCGAGCAGGGATAGGCGAGTTGTGTGAGCGAGAGTTCGCGCCGTAGTCCTTAACGCCGAACCAAGTGCCGGTGGTAGTGCTCTTCCGTGGACTTTTGAAGAAGACATGGTGCTACGAGCTCATGTGTCCGCGCCGGTCTTGCCGCTTTTGAAATCGTACGCTCACGGGCTTTCCGAGCGCAAGCGGCAGCGTGCCTCAGCGCCCCAAGCACACGGAAAAACTCACTACTGCCCAGGCACGCAGTTTGTCGGGATTTTCCGACACGGCAAAACGCACGCCCAACCGGGTGCCAGGTGATCCTGCCGCCACCTCGCCGCGCGCCGCCGCAATTCGCGCTAAAACTGTAGGACCCCGAAAATCAGCGCACGTAGAACTAGGCATCCGAGATCGCGATCTTTGGCATGCTGACTATCTACCGATTTTCCCCTGAAACTCGGCTCATTCTCTCCAGGGGTGAAATTCGCTAGTGAGTTCACACCGTTTCTCCCACGATTTTCGCCCCTCCCTTTCATTCGAAGGTCGGAGACCATTCTCGTCGTTGGTAACAATCGACGAGGATTTCTACAATGCGCAACGACTCAGCCGTTCCAAGTCCCAGATCCGAGGCCGCTGCACGCAAGCCCACGATCTCAATCTCTCGGTGGATCAACGAACGCTATCCCCCGCTGCATGAATTGCTGAGCGCACACGATGTGGCGCGACTCACGCGCCGGCCGCGCTGGGTACTCTCCGGATTGTGTCTTCTCGGCAGATTTCCGAGGAAGCTCAATTTCCAGGGCCGCGCGGTCGGCTGGCGGCGATCCGAGGTGTTGGACTGGATGGCGCGAGATCTCGCGGTCGCCGGCAACGGCGCGGCACCGGTTTGTTCTTGCGCTCGGCGGGAGCCACGTCAGACTTGCCTTCCACTTACGTTTGCCGCTCTGACACGCACTGAACGCGCCAGCCGCGCGCTGCGACCGGACGCAAGGTGCAATGTCCGTTCGCGCGCGGGCCGATGATGCTGGACTCGATAGGTATCGATGAAAGCAGCGCGGGCACCGCCGTAGTCCCAGCCTTCTATCGCATTCAGGACGTCCTGCGAATCACAACCTTGACGCGTCCCACGCTGTATAGACGAGTCGCAGCCGGCCTGTTTCCCCCGCCGGTCCATCTTGGAGGACGCGTCTGTGCCTGGTCCCGGATCGCGCTTCAATCATGGATAGCCGATCCGGAGAACTATCACGCGCCGCAGGCTTCGCAGACCTCAGCGCATCGCTCGCGCGGCCGTCCGCGAAAGTACGCCACTCCTTAAACCGCGGCTCGCTCATCGCCCGCAATCTAAGCCGCAACACGCGGCTCAGCGTGGTCCGCCTTTTCTTGCTCCTTGCCCAGTCCTTGCTGCTCCGCTTGTTCCTTCGCGAGCCGACGCATTTCGTCCAGGTAGTCCGCCCATGCTTGCAGCATCTTCGCGCGTGGCTCCAGGTAGAGCGCATGATTGTAGGCGGCGCTCGTGTCATCGCGCTCCTGGTGCGCAAGCTGCAATTCGATGTGTTCGTGTGGCCAAGCCTTCTCATGCAGGATGGTCGACGCCACGCCGCGAAAGCCGTGGCCGGTCATGCGGCCGCGATAACCCATTCGATAGAGTGCAAACAGAATCGTGTTGTTGCTCATCGGCTTGTTAGGACTCACGTCGCCGGGAAACACGAACTCGCGGTCGAACGAGATGGCCTTCAGATCCTCGAGCACTGATTTCGCCTGCGTGCTCAGCGCTACTACGTGAGGCGTCTTCATCTTCATGCGTTCGGCTGGGATGTCCCAGCGCAAAGCCTTCAGGTCGAACTCCGGCCAGCGCGCGCCTATCAGCTCCGAGGTTCTGACGAAGGTCAGCGACATGAGCTTGAGCGCCAAGCGCGTGTGTTCACCACCAACGTACCCGTCAATCGCGAGCAGGAGTGCGGGCAGTTCCTTTGCACCGACGCGTGGGTAGTGCCGGCGCTTGCGGGGCTTCAGGATGTCGGTGGGTCTCACGTCCGCAACGGGATTGCGCGAGGCGTAATCGTGGGCGACGGCATAGCGCATGATCTGGTTGCAGTTCTGAAGAACGCGCTTCGCGATCTCGAGTGCGCCTCGCGTTTCGATTTTTTTCACCGCGTCCCGAAATGCCGAAGTCAGAATTTCCGAAGGCAGTTGCGCACCGATCGAAGGAAATATGTCCTCCTCCAATCGTTTGAGCACATAGTCGGCGTACCGGGCATGGCGATTTGGCGCCCACCGCGCATGCCACTCACGCGCTACAAGCTCAAATGTTTTCGCCAACTCCTGCTTTCGAGCCGACGGATCAACGCCATCAGCTAGCGACTCGCGCGCTTCTCCAAGGCGAGCCCTTGCCTTGACGAGCGGCACGTCCGGGTAGACTCCCAGCGCCAAAGTCTTCTGCTTACCGTTGAAGCGGTAGTTGAAACGCCAATAGCGTCCACCGTTCGGATCAATCTGCAGGTACAGCCCGTCCTTGTCGGCAAGCCTGTACGGATGCTCGCGACGTTTCACGGCGCGCAACTGCGTATCGGTGAGCATTGATGGTATCTCCTCGCTCGCCGACGCAGATACCATCAGAAGTACCATTGGATCGGTGAGACACGGCGAAACAGTACGAGACGCTATGAACTCGAAACACCCGAGGTTTCCGGGGAAATTCGGGGTTCGAGACAGCGTGAGCTGCCGTGCAAAGGATAATTGGCGGAGAGAGAGGGATTCGAACCCTCGAAGGGCTTTTGACCCTTACACCCTTAGCAGGGGTGCGCCTTCGACCACTCGGCCATCTCTCCGGGGGGCGCAATCATAATGAGCCGGAGACTGGCTGGCAAAGAACTAAGGACGCGGGGGCGTCAAACGGGCAAAGTCTCCCGCGGAACGGCTTTGGGATCATCCGTAGTCGAACGGTCGCCGGCGCCCTGGCCGTTCTTGATGCGTTCGAAAATCTCTTCCCGGTGAACAGACACGGTCTTCGGCGCGTTGATGCCGATACGGACTTGATTGCCCTTCACTCCGAGAACCGTGACGGTCACGTCCTCGCCAATGACGACAGATTCACCAACTCGTCGCGTCAAAATGAGCATATTGAGGGCCCTCCGCGGAGCCTCTTCATCTTTATCTTTATCTTTTGCTGTTCGGACCCCCGCAGACGCGGACGAACAACGTGGCGGAACCTTACCACTTGCAGACCACCATGGTCACTGGGTTCAAGTCTCATAACGCAGATGACAGTGGCCCTTACGACAGGCGCAAATCCTTGTGCAGGCATTTGACACAACTTTCGAGAGCGTCTTCCGGAACCAACACGGCGATCTTGATCTCCGAAGTCGAAATGAGGAGCGCTTTCACGCCCTGCCTCGCAAGCGATTCAAAGAGTTGCGTGGCCACTCCGGCATGCGATCGCATGCCCACTCCGACCACCGCAAGTTTCGCAACCTTGTCGTCGGCCCTCATGCGAGCACCGGCAAACTCCGCGGTTATGTTCTGCATAAGACGTTGAGCCTCGAGAAAGTCGTCGCGATGCACGGTAAACGAGAGGTCCTTGAGGCCCTCTTTCCCCGTCGCCAGAACGATCATGTCCACCTCGATGCTGGCCGCGGAAATGGGCTTGAGCACACGCGCGACGCAGTCTGCCGTGTCGGGCAGCCCGGAGATGGTGATCTGTGCTTCATCACGATTGAACGCGATGCCGGATATGAGCGGGGCTTCCACGTGGGATTCCTCTTTGCAGATGAGCGTCCCGGATCCTGGATTGAACGAGGACAGCACTCGAAGCGGCACGTTGTACTTGGCGGCGAACTCGACTGCGCGCAGGTGCAGGACGCGCGACCCCTGCCCGGCAAGCTCGAGCATCTCCTCGAACGAGATGCGAGACAACAGCCGTGCGTCGGGGACCATGCGCGGGTCGGTGGTGTAGACCCCATCGACGTCGGTAAGGATCTGGCACTCATCGGCACCCAATGCGACCGCCAGTGCCACGGCGCTCGTGTCCGAGCCACCGCGCCCGATCGTGGTGATGTCGCCGTCATCGTCGATGCCCTGGAACCCGGCGACCACCGGGACGATCCCAGCGTCAATGGTTTCCCTGAGCCGTTCGGTTTCGACCGCGGTGATTCGCGCGCGCCGATGGAGGTTGGTGGTGCGCACGCGAATCTGGCTGCCGGTGAATGAGCGCGCCGGAATGCCGCGCTCGCAGAGCGCCATGGCGAGCAGCGCAATCGACACTTGCTCGCCGGTCGAAAGCAGCACGTCCATCTCGCGCGCATTCGGTTCGCTGGCAATGCCGGCGGCGAGATCGACCAGGCGATCGGTGGAGTCGCCCATGGCCGAGACCACCACGGCGATGCGGTCGCCGCGCTCACGAACCGCGGCCACCTTCTGCGCGACGCGCTGGATGAGCTCGACCGAACCCACGGACGTGCCGCCGTATTTCTGGACGATCGTCTTCGTAGGCGTTCTCGGGTTCAGGCTCCGAGCTTATTGCGCACGAAAGCCTCGACACTTGCCAGAGCCGCGCCTAACGCCGCCGGGTTGTTGCCGCCGGCCTGCGCGAAGTCGGGGCGGCCGCCGCCTTTGCCGCCGACTTGCCCGGCGATGTTGCCCACGAGCTCACCGGCTTTGACCTTGCCGACCTGATCGGCAGTGACGCCAGCCACCAGCGTGATCTTGTTAGTGGCGTCGACGGATGCGAGCACGATGATGGCGGACTTGAGCTTGTCCTTGAGTTGATCGACGGCATTTCGCAGCGCGCCCGCGTCGGCGCCGTCGAGCCGTGCGGCAACGAGCTTCACGCCCGCGATGTCGGTGGCGCCTGCGGAAAGATCGGTGCCCGCACCCGAGGCGAGCTTGTTCTTGAGCTCGCGGTTTTCTTTTTCGAGCAGGCGGATGCGATCGAGCGCGTCCGACACCTTGGCCCGGATGTCGTCACGCGAACCGCGCACCAGCCCGGCCACTTCTTTGACGAGCTGGTCGGTGTGCTCAAGATAATCGAGCGCGCCTTCGGCCGTGATGGCTTCGATGCGCCGAACGCCCGCGGCTACGCCGCTCTCGCTCAGGATCTTGAAGATGCCGATGTCACCCGCGCGCGCCACGTGCGTCCCGCCGCAGAGTTCCATGGAGAAATCGCCCATGCGCAGTACGCGCACGTCTTTTTCGTATTTTTCGCCGAACAGCGCGATGGCACCTTCGGCCACGGCCGCGTCATAGGCCATCTCGCGCGTCTCCGCGGGCGCGTTTTTGCGAATCTCCGCATTTACCAGCCGTTCGATCTGCTTGAGCTCATCGGCGGTGATGGGCTGGAAGTGCGAGAAATCGAAGCGCAACCGGTCGGGCGCGACGAGTGAACCCTTTTGCTGGACGTGCGTGCCCAGCACCTTGCGCAGGGCGGCATGCAATAGATGAGTGGCCGAGTGGTTGGCCTTGATGGCCTTGCGGCGCGCCTCGTCCACATTGGCGGCGAGACTGTCGCCGATCTTGATGACGCCCGCGGTCAGCTTGCCGAGATGCGAGAAAGCGGCACCGCGTTTCTGGGTATCCGCCACCGTGAACTTGGCGCTTACGTTGCCAAGGTCGCCCGCGTCGCCTACCTGGCCGCCGGACTCCGCGTAGAAAGGAGTGCGATCGAGCACCACCTCACCGTCGTCACCGGCGTTCAGCGCCTGCACCGGCGCGCCGCCTTTGAGCAGTGCCACGACCTTGCCGACGTCCGTCGTGGCTTCGTAACCCAGGAAGTCGGTTTTGCCTTCGATGTGCACACCGCTCGAAAGATCGACGCCGAACTTGCTTGCGGCCTGCGATTGTTTGCGCTGCACTTCCATCGCCGCGTCGTAGCCCAACTGGTCGATGGACAAGCCGCGCTCACGCGCGATGTCGGCCGTGAGGTCGACGGGAAAGCCGTAGGTGTCGTAAAGCTTGAAGACGGTTTCGCCGTCGAGCGTCTTGCCACCCTTGAGCGCGGCGAACGCCCCGTCGAGCAGCTGCATGCCGTTGGCCAGCGTTTCGGCGAAGCGCTCCTCTTCCTGTTTGAGGACACGCGCGGCAAGGTCCTTGCCGGTAGTTAGCTCCGGGAACGCGCTGCCCATCTCCGCGGCGAGCGTGGCAACCAGCTTGTAGAAGAACGTGTCCTTGATGCCGAGCTTGTAACCGTGACGGATGGCGCGGCGGATGATGCGCCGGAGCACGTAACCACGGCCCTCATTCGAGGGCGTGACGCCGTCGATGATGAGAAATGTGCAGGCGCGAATGTGATCCGCGATTACCCGCAGGCTGCTGTTGGTGAGGTCGGTGGTGTTGGCGAGCTCGGCTGCTGCCTTCACCAGGTTCTTGAAAAGATCGATGTCGTAGTTGTTGGTGACGCCCTGCATCACCGCCGACACGCGTTCGAGGCCGGCACCAGTGTCCACCGAGGGCTTGGGCAGCGGCGTGAGCTTGCCGTCGGCCGAGCGATCGAACTGCATGAACACGAGGTTCCAGATTTCGACCCAGCGGTCGCCGTCGGCATCCACGGAACCCGGCGGACCACCCGGAATCTCCGCGCCGTGGTCGTAGAAAATTTCAGTGCAGGGTCCGCAGGGACCGGTCTCGCCCATCTGCCAGAAGTTGTCAGACCCGCCGCCGGGCTTGTCGCCGATGCGCACGATCTTCTCTTTCGGAACGCCGGCTTCCTTGTGCCAGAGGTCGAATGCTTCATCGTCGGTGGCGTAGACCGTCACCATGAGACGCGCGGGGTCGATCTTCAATGTGCCGGTGACGAAGTCCCAGGCGAAGCGGATCGCGTCCTTCTTGAAGTAGTCGCCGAACGAGAAGTTGCCCAGCATCTCGAAGAAGGTGTGGTGGCGCGCGGTGTAGCCCACGTTCTCGAGATCGTTGTGCTTGCCGCCTGCGCGCACGCAGCGCTGGCTGGAGGTGGCGCGCACGTAGTCACGTTTGTCGCGGCCCAGGAAGCAGTCTTTGAACTGCACCATGCCGGCATTGGTGAAGAGCAGCGTCGGGTCGTTGCCCGGCACGAGGCTGGCGGAAGCGACCACGGTGTGGCCACGTTCGCGGAAAAATTCGAGGAAGGCGCGACGGACGTCCGCCGCGCTCATGAAAGGCGGTTTTTGGGGCATGGGACTCGAGGCTTGGGTCTTAATTCGGATCGGGTTCGCTATTCATGGCGGTGTCCGAATCATCGTCCGGGACCCCCTCCAAAACAGCGCGGATATGATCCGTTGAAAAGCCCCGATATTGCAAAAATCTGGCCTGCCGAGAGCGTTCTTTCCAATCTTTGGGGAGATCGGCCCCGAATTTCCGGGCTCTTGCCGCCCGGGCAAGGCTCACGAAGTCAGGACCATCGTCTTTGGCCTTGTCCATGGTGGTCTGGATGGTCTCGGCGCCCAGCCCGGAGCGCTTGAGTTCTTGGCGGATGCGCGCCGGACCTTGGCCTCGGCGGGCGCGGAAAGCCACCATGTTTTCGCCAAAGCGATCGTCATTGATGACATTGCTGGCTTCGAGATCGGCGATGACTGGCGCGATGGCGGCTTCCACGAAGCCCCGATCCTTGAGTTTGCGTCGCAAGTCCGCGGCGGAGAAATCCCTTCGAGCCAGATGTGCGACGGCGAAGGCGTGCGCACTCTTCGGGTCGCTCACCTTCTGCGGGTCGAAGGGCTTTTTGCCGCCCGGTCTACGCATGCGCCCTCTCGGGAAAAGGGGACAGATCTATTTTTGCTGAGTTGCGGGAGATTGTGACCGCGGTCTGCAAAAATAGATCTGTCCCCTTTTTTCTCAGTCGGAGCTGACGCTCTTCAGCTCCGGACGCGCTGGCTTCACCGGCACGAGCTTCGCGCGAACCTGATCTTCGATTTCCTGGGCAAGCTCGGGACGCGCCTTGAGGAATTCACGCGCGTTGTCTTTGCCCTGACCGATACGCTCGCCCTTGTAGCTGTACCAGGCGCCGGATTTTTCGATGATGCCGTGCGTGGAACCCAGGTCGATGATCTCGCCTTGGCGCGAAATTCCCTGGCCGTACATGATTTCGAACTCGGCCTCGCGGAATGGCGGCGCGACTTTGTTCTTCACCACTTTGACGCGAGTCTGGTTGCCCACGACTTCTTCGCCGTTCTTGATGGCGCCGATGCGACGGATGTCCAGGCGCACCGAGGCGTAGAACTTGAGCGCGTTACCGCCGGTGGTGGTTTCCGGGTTGCCGAACATGACGCCGATCTTCATGCGGATCTGGTTGATGAAGATGACCATGGTGTTCGAGCGCGAGATCGTGCCGGTGAGCTTGCGCAGCGCCTGCGACATGAGGCGCGCGTGCAGACCCATCTGCGGCTCGCCCATCTCACCTTCGATTTCAGCCTTGGGCGTGAGCGCCGCGACCGAGTCGATGACGACGAGATCGACCGCGTTGGAGCGCACCAGCATGTCGGTGATCTCCAGAGCCTGTTCGCCGGTGTCGGGCTGCGAGACCAGCAGCTCATTCACATTGACGCCTAACTTTTCAGCGTACGACGGATCGAGCGCGTGTTCGGCGTCGACGAACGCCGCGGTGCCACCGAGCTTTTGAATCTCCGCGACGACCTGCAGCGTGAGCGTGGTCTTGCCGGAAGATTCCGGGCCGTAGATTTCGATGACGCGCCCGCGCGGCAAGCCGCCAATGCCGAGTGCGATGTCGAGGCCCAGCGAACCGGTGGAGACGGCTTCGACGTCGTATGACGCGGCAGCATCGCCGAGACGCATGACCGAACCCTTGCCGAATTGTTTCTCGATCTGGCCGAGCGCGGCGCCGAGCGCCTTCTTGCGATTGTCATCCATCACGAAATCCCCTTTGCGAAACGAGCGAAATTTGATGGAAAAAATTTAGCACATGCGGCTGTATAAATACACAGCTAATTTCTATGCGAAATACTGAGTTTCTCAGTCATACAGTGGCCAAGAGTCGACGGCACTGTATACCGACGCGGCGTCATTGCGACGGCTCTCCATCAACACAAATCGCTCGGCGCGAATCACCGTCGGCGGCAATAGCGGCAGCGGCCACGGCACGGTCGCCGCCTGCGCCGCCGAAATCTTGCGCGCCAAAGTCAGATGCGCGCGGAAAGGTTTGATGTCCGGAGAAAAACCCGCGGCGACCGCGGCTTCGCCCAAGGCAATGGCGAGCTCCGAAGCCGACGACGAATCCCGGCTCGCCGTGGCGCAGAGAATTTTCGGCGTCTCCCAATACTCGAGCGCGTCGAAGCTCACCCGGACGGGCCGGCCGCGCAAACTCGCTGCCGCGGTGCGCAATGCGTCGAGCCGCTCGGCCTCGATCGCGCCGACGAAGCACAACGTGGCATGCAGATTTTCCGGTGGTGACGCTTGCACGCCGAGTTGCGCGACCAGCGGCGCAACCTCGGCCGCCAGCGCGGTGCTTTGTTCGAGCGTGGGCTGAAGCGCGAAGAACAGCCTCAGCATTATCAGACCGGTGGCGGAAGGGCGCGCAGCAGGTTCAACGCGAACTCCACCGCCTGGCGGCGCACCGCATCGCGATTGCCGTCGAACTGGATCAGCGAACCCTGGCACTCCAGCCGATCCTGCTGCTGGTGCGCGAGCGCGAACCACACCGTACCCACGGGTTTTCCAGGCACGGCACCGCTGGGACCGGCGATGCCGCTCACCGCCAGGCCCACATTCGCCCCGGTGCGCGCGATCGCGCCTTCTGCCATGGCGCGCACCACTTCATCACTGACTGAACCTTCGGTCTCGATGAGTTTCTCGGCAACGCCCAGGTCGCGCGTCTTGGCCGCATTCGAGTAGCAGACGAACCCGCAGTCGAACCACTCGGAACTGCCGGGAATGTCGGTGCAGAGTTTTGCGATCCAGCCGCCGGTGCAGGATTCGGCAGTGGCCAGTCGTCGTTGGGACTCGTGCAAACGGGCACCGACTTCGCGGGCCAGCGCCGACAGTGTGGTATCTGCAGGAACGTTCACGCCGCGATTCTCGCACGCGCCGCGCTGGCGTAGGCTAGCCGGCCTACAAAAGGGACCCATGAACCAGAACGCATTGAGCCAGCACACCCCGATGATGCAGCAGTACTTGCGCATCAAGGCCGAACACCCGGGTGCACTCCTCTTCTATCGCATGGGCGATTTCTACGAGCTGTTCTTCGACGACGCCCGCCGCGCCGCCAAGCTCATCGACATCACGCTGACCTCGCGCGGGCAATCGGCCGGCGAGCCGATTCCCATGGCCGGCGTTCCGTATCACGCCCTGGAGAATTACCTCGCGCGCCTGGTTCGCAAAGGCGAGTCGGTGGCCATCTGCGAGCAGATCGGCGACCCGGCGAAGTCGAAGGGTCCGGTCGAACGACAGGTAGTCCGCGTCGTCACGCCCGGCACGGTCACCGACGACGCGTTGCTCGAACAGCGCCGCGAAACCTTGTTAGCCGCCGTGTCCGCGCGCCCGTCGAAGGAAGGCACGACTTTCGGGCTGGCCTGGCTGGATCTCGCCGCCGGCCGGTTCTCGGTGCTCGAAGCCGACGGTGCCGCCGCGCTCGAAGCCGAGCTCGAGCGGCTCAAGCCCGCCGAGTTGTTAGTCCCCGAGGACCAGGCCCGCGAGATCGGCGAGATCACCCACGGCGAGCAACGGGTGCGCCCGCCCTGGCATTTCGAGCTGTCGAGCGCTTCGCGTTTGCTCACCGACCAGCTCGGCACGCTCGACCTGCGCGGCTTCGGCGCGGACGACTTGCCGCTCGCCATCTCGGCCGCCGGGGCGCTGCTGCAGTACGTGCGCGAGACGCAGAAGACCGCGTTGCCACACATCAACTCCCTGGTGGTGGAAGAACGCGGCGACGCGCTGCACCTCGATGCCGCCACGCGCCGCAATCTCGAGATCGACGTGTCGCTGTCCGGCCAGGATTCGGCCACGCTGTTCGCGCTGCTCGACTCGACTGTCACGCCCATGGGCTCGCGGAACTTGCGCCGCTGGCTCAATCGCCCGCTGACCAACCAGCAGGAATTGCGTCGTCGTTACCAGGCGATCGCCCTGATGGTCGACGCGCGCCGCTTCGAGTCCTTGCGCGAACCGCTGCGCGCCATTGGCGACGTGGAACGCATTCTGTCGCGCGTCGCGCTGCGCAGCGCGCGGCCCCGCGATCTGACCAGCCTGCGCGGGTCCATCGCGGCACTGCCCGGCCTGCGCGCCATTCTCAGGCGCATCGAAGCGCCACTCATCATCGACCTGGCGAATTCTGTCGACGAACACGCCGAAGTACTGACCCTCCTGCATCAGGCCATCGCCGAAGAGCCTTCCGTGGTGTTGCGCGACGGCGATGTGATCGCACCGGGATTCGATGCCGAGCTCGACGAGCTGCGTCGCATCTCCACCAACACCGACGAATTCCTGCTGGAGCTCGAGCGGCGCGAACGCGACCGATCCGGACTCTCGTCGCTGAAGCTCGCCTACAACCGCGTCTCGGGCTTCTATATAGAAGTGGCGCGATCGCAGGCGGACAACGTACCCAAGGAGTACATCCGCCGGCAAACCGTGAAGAACGCCGAGCGCTTCATCACGCCGGAGCTCAAGAGCTTCGAAGACAAGGTCCTGGGTGCGCGGGAAAAGTCGCTGGCGCGCGAACGGGAAATCTACGAGACCGTGCTGACGCAGCTCACCGACCGGCTGGCGGCGCTGCAAGCCACGGCCAGCGCACTTGCCGTGCTGGATACGCTGTCCGCGTTGGCCGAACGCGCCGCGCAACTCGGCTGGACCGAGCCGCAGCTGGTCACCGAAACGCGCCTCGAGATTCGCGGCGGCCGGCATCCCGTGGTCGAACACTTCATCACCGGCGCATTTGTTCCCAACGATCTGGTCCTCGATGCGTCGCGCCGCATGCTCATCGTCACCGGCCCGAACATGGGCGGCAAGAGCACCTACATGCGCCAGGTCGCGCTCATCGTGCTGCTGGCGTCGATGGGCTCGTTCGTTCCGGCCAAGGCCTGCC